>NZ_SJPU01000003.1:323301-646602 GCF_007860105.1 Allorhodopirellula heiligendammensis | reverse complement strand
ATCGATCCGGTTTCGTCCGCGAAATGGGTAGCTGCGATTGGAGTGCCGTTGTGGACGGTGGCCTTAGGACCGACGGCGTTGAGCGGCCGCAATCGAGATGTAGCGATCAGCTCGCTTCCGGAAACCTTTCGGATGTTCACAGGCAACGAAACAGGAATATCGTTCGAGATTCAAACTCGCGGTTACGAGGGAACCCCGATCGAACTGACCATGATGTGGATTGACGACACCGGACGGCAATCGATCGCCGCGACTCGAACGATTGTTCCCGATCACGATGTTCATCGCGAGCCGATGCAGGTGCCTGTCATTGCACCGGAGCCAGGGCAATACCGATTGATTGTCGGTGCGCGTTCGCCGGCGGGCGAAACCGACATCACCAACGATCAGCAACTCTCGTTCGTGGATGTTCGAGCCGGAGGGGGGCGGGTGCTGTATTTGGAAGGCACACCGCGCCTGGAGCAGCGATACCTCCGACGAGCATTGCGGCGATTTCCAGATTTGGAACTCACCTATCGCTGGATACCACGGGACACCTCATCGCGATGGCCGATCGACTTGACGGATGACCTGCAGCCCGGTCAATTCGATGTGATCATTCTTGGAGATCTGCACTCCGCTGCAGTGGGCGACGAACAACTGGAGCGGATCGCCGGACTGGTGGCGGAGGGCACAGCACTTCTGACCCTGGGTGGCGAGCGGGCGTACGGCCCTGGCGGGTACGCCAACACGCCGCTGGCGAAGACGTTTCCCGTGCAAATGGATGAGGGAGCCTCTCAACGGCCCGGTGTGATGCCTGAAAACCTCTCGGGCGAAGCGGGAGACGACGTTCTATTGCCGGGACAATTGGCGGGACCGGTTCCGCTCCGCATCGCGACCCCGCATCCAATCACCAATATCGATGTGGATGCGTCGCTATCTGCCAGCGAGGAATGGTCCGCCTTGCCCGACATGCCGGGTGCGAACGAGCTGGCGGGAGCGAAAGTAGCTCCCGGTGTGCAGGTGCTACTCGATAATGGCACCGCGGTCCCGATGATGGTCGTGGGTGAATTCGGCCAAGGCCGTGTGGCTTCGCTCGCCTTTGACTCGACCTGGATTTGGTGGACGAGCGGAGCCAGCGAATTCCACCGTCGCTTCTGGCGCCAATTGATGTTGTGGTTGCTCTCGCGAGAAGAGTCTACCGACGGGGAACTCGAGTTGGCCCTGACGCGGCAGCGATTGAGCACCACCGAAACTAGCGTGTTCACTGCCACACAGGTCGGCGGCGATCCAACAGCATCAAATTCAGGGTCTTGGACGGCGGAAATCGTGTCCGACTCCGGCGAGCGACGTCCTGTTAAAATCTCAACAACAAGCAAGAGTGGCGGCGGGCGAACGCGAACGGAGGCGACCGGCGAAATCAGCGGGAACGCGGCGGGTACACGCGACGACAGCGGTCCGGATGGATTACCCCCCGGGATCTACCAGTTGCAGGTGACATTGGATAACCAGGGCAGCGAGACAGCGGTGGCAGTAAAGCCCTTTCAGGTAGTGGACGACACACGAGAACTGGCGGCCAGGAATGCTGATCACGCGCTGCTGGACCGACTGGCTCTCATGACCGAAGCGTCCGGGGGCGAAGCGTTCCGCGCCGACCAAATCCCGGAACTCATTACTCGGATCGAGACCCAGCGGCGACGAACCGAACGCGTGGTCATTGAAAAATGGCGGCTGGGTGACAACCCGCTTAGCGGGTGGATCGTATTCGCTCTGTTTGCGGGCTGCCTCTGTGGTGAGTGGACGTTGCGTCGACGGTGGGGCCTCGCCTGACGCGCAGGTGCAAGTTTTTACCGTCACCGCACCAATGGGGCATCATCGAGCGAGCGACGTCGTTCGTGGGTGATGGCTGATACAAAGCCGTTTCCGGTTCAATTTGTGGAAAAGATGGCTACACTGTTGAAATGGCTACACTGTTGAGATCCTCCCGCCCTACGATTTTGACGGCTCGTTAATGGATGCAAACCAACCGGCGCTCTCGGTTTCGAGCAGTAACTCGACGCGACCACTTATCGTGGGCATTGGCGTGGGAGCCAACGGCTGGCAGTTGGCGGCGCAAGTTGCTGAGGAGCTTGCCGCAGATGCGTGGGACGGAGGATCGTCAGCGATAACGCCTGCGATCGCACTCGTCCTGGCAACGAGCCGAGAAAACACGAACGTGCACGGCGCTGACTCCAATTCTGCCACTGCGCTCGCGCACCAACCAAGGCTGCCTCACCGAGCCCCACCAGCGTGGCGAGAATTATCGGGTGGCGAGGAGGTCCTCGTCGAAGCTGGCCAGGTCTATCTCCCTGCCAACGGATTCGCGTTAGAACTTCGTGATGGAAAGTTAGTTTCGGTAGACCTGCCCGCTGACGAACACGCGGCGCCCATCGATCATCTGTTCACTAGTTTAGCCAGTTCTCACAAAGAGCATGCCATCGCAGTGATACTTTCGGGTACCGGCAGCGATGGCACCCTCGGCCTACGAGCGATCAGCGACGCAGGAGGCATGTCAATTGCTCAGAGCATCGATACGGCCGTCGAGCGCTCAATGCCTCGCTCAGCGGCGGCCCTCGGCAGTGTCGATCATGTCTTGCCCCCCGAGGCGATTGCAGGCGAAATCAGGAACCACGCTCAACACATGCAGGAGCAATACGAAACTGACGACGCCGACGACCTCAATCGGCAAGTAATCCTGGCGATCCCGCAGATCGCCGCGGCGTTGGAGAAGCACACCAAGAACGATTTCAAGCACTACAAGACGACTACGTTGGTGCGGCGAATTCGTCGACGCATGCATGTGCTCAAGATCGAACAGGTGGATGCTTACGTTGAGCTGCTCAATTCGTCACGCGAGGAGACAGTGCGACTTTTCCGCGATCTGTTGATCAGTGTGACAGCATTCTTCCGAGACGCCCACGCTTTTGATTCGCTCGCTCGCGAGGTACTCATGCCGCTGGTCGAGCAACACCGGGGCGACGCCGCCCTCCGCATATGGGTGCCTGGCTGCGCAACGGGACAAGAACCGTATTCGATTGCCATGCTGCTCGCCGAGATTTTGGATCAAACGCAACGGGATATTAATGTTCAGATTTTCGCAACTGATTTGGATGAGCATGCTCTTTCAGTCGCTCGCACGGGAAGCTATCCGATTGGGATTCAGGACGAGATTCCCCCGCCGCGGCTGCGTCAATTCTTCGTCAAGCGAGGCAGCCGCTACTTTGCCAGTAAACGCATTCGTTCCATGGTCATCTTCTCCTCACACAACTTGATCAGTGATCCACCGTTTACCAAGGTCGACCTCGTTTCATGTCGTAACCTCCTGATTTACTTAGGAAGCCACCTGCAGAAAAAACTCATTCCGCTATTCCACTACGCCATTAAACCCGGTGGATTTCTCTTTCTGGGTCCAGCGGAGACCCTATCGGTCAACAAGGAACTGTTCCGCGCTGTCCATATCAAGCACCGCCTCTATCAACGACGCGTGACAACGTTGGACCGTTCGACAGGGTGGGACATTCCGATGGTCAATCTCGGTCGCTTTGGCGTTACCGACGAGGGCGACCCGTCGGCGGAATTCGATCTGTTTCGTTATGCCCAACAGATCATCCTCGGCGAGTTTTCACCGCAGTGGGCAGTCGTTGATGACGACGGACAAATACAGACCTTGTCGTCCGACCCTGCTCCGTTTTTAAAAATGTCCGGCGGTAAGTTCAAGAATAACATTGTTGCGATGGCTCATGAATCGCTCCGCATTGGCCTTCGTGCAGCGTTTGCGGAAGCTAAAAAACACCGCCGCCGCGCGCTTGCCGAAGATATGTCATTGCATGTCGAGGGTGGACTGCAAAAGGTTCACATCACCGTTCAACCGATGCCGGAAATGGGAGAAGACGCAAGTTTGCATTTGGTGGTTTTTCACCGCATCGGCACACCACTGCAGGTGGATAGTGCAGAGGACGAACCAACGCGCGTGCCGGGAAGCCGCGTCGTGCAAACGTCAGCGGCTCATGTGATCGAGCAATTGGAATCGGAGCTAGCACGCACCCGAGAGGCCCTCGAACGCACCGTTCAGGAACTCGAAACTTCCAACGAGGAATTGAAGTCCTCCAATGAGGAATTGCTCTCCATGAACGAGGAGATGCAGTCCGCCAACGAGGAACTCGAAACCTCGCAGGAGGAACTGCAAGCGAGCAACGAGATGCTGGTGCGGAGCAATAACGACATTCAGTACCTGCAGCGAAGCACTCACATCGCGACGATCTTTCTTGACAATGAATTACGCATCCGCAGCTTCACGCCGGCGGTAACCGCTATCTACGACCTGATTGACTCGGATATCGGCAGGCCACTGGCGAAGTTTGTGTCCGAGATCCATCCCATGCCTGCCTTACCGCAGCCCGACGAACTTGCCGACGATGCGGTGATCGAAGACACACTCACTTCGACGTCTGGAAAGGTCTACATCCGCAGTGTGATTCCCTACCACACGCCCAGTGGTGATCATGAGGGAATCGTCGTGAACTTCGTCGACGTGACTGCCTTAGCAGATGCCAAATCACGTCTGGAACTCGCTCTGCGTGCGGGTGGAATGGCCGCCTGGGAATGGACGCCAGACGCAAGTTTCTGGACCGCAGAGGTCTTTGAGTTGCTGGGAATCGACAGTAGCCTGAAACCCGCTCCCAGCTTGTTTTTTTCCCACGTCCACCCGGATGATAAAGACCAACTTCAAGCGACGTGGCAAAACGCGATCACGGGAACAACAGAATACGACTGTGAGTTTCGCATTGTACGTCCCGACGGAGAAATTCGCTGGTTACAAGGAGTGGGTCAAGTCATCCGCGACGGCGAAGGAGAGGTCCTTCGAATGTATGGTCTCAACTGGGACTCGACTCAAGAAAAACTACAGGCAATCGAACTTCGAGAAAGCGAACGACACGCGACGGAAGCCAGCAAATCAAAGAGTGAGTTTCTGGCGAACATGAGCCACGAGATTCGGACCCCGATGACCGCAATTTTGGGCTATGCCGATCTGCTGCAAGAATTTGTGGAGCATGACGAGGCCAAGCTGTACCTGCAGACGATCCGCCGCAACGGTGCCTACCTACTCGATATCGTCAACGACATTTTGGACCTGTCAAAAATCGAAGCCGGAAAACTCGATGTCGAGTCTGAGAGGTTTGACCCATGTCACGTCATTGAAGACGTCCGTGGCATTATGGAGGTCCGTGCGGTCGAGCAGGGCCTAACACTTTCGGTCGACTATGACGGTAAACTGCCTACCTCCATTATTTCCGACGCCATCAGACTCAAGCAGATCCTCATCAACTTAGTCGGCAATGCTGTCAAGTTTACCAGTGAAGGACGAGTGAACATTCGCGTGCGGCTTGATGCTGACCAGCCTATCTTGCACATCGAAGTAGCGGATACCGGCATCGGGATGACAGTGCACCAACAACGAAGTTTGTTTCAAGCGTTCTCACAGGGCGACGCCACCGTCAGCCGCACGTTTGGCGGCACCGGGCTGGGACTGGCTATCAGCCAACGGCTAGCGGCGATGCTCGGCGGCGAAATTCAGGTCAGTAGTACCGTGGGCGTTGGTAGCACGT
The DNA here is from genome assembly GCF_007860105.1 of Allorhodopirellula heiligendammensis. Lineage (NCBI taxonomy): Bacteria > Pseudomonadati > Planctomycetota > Planctomycetia > Pirellulales > Pirellulaceae > Allorhodopirellula > Allorhodopirellula heiligendammensis. Next base: position 640,978 of record NZ_SJPU01000003.1, on the reverse strand, counting down.
TCTTCGTCAGAATCGCGACTGGCGATCTGGTCGGTGTCGAGCGCACAGAATACCCGCGCACCCTACCAACCCATCCGCCTGAGGATACCGCTGATGACAGCGAACCGACGCGTTTGAATGGTCTCATTCTCGTCGTGGATGATCGACGTGACATTCGCTTTCTGAGCAAGAGGCTGCTCACTGCCGCGGGTGCTGTGGTGGATGAATGTGAAGACGGGCAGATCGCCGTGAATTATTTCCTGAAGTGTCGGAAAACGGGAAAATGCCCCGATTTAATTTTGCTCGATATGCAGATGCCCAACTTGGATGGCTATGAAACGGCACGCCAAATTCGCAAACTTGGGTATGCAGGGCCGATCATTGCACTCACCGCCGACGCCATGCAGGGCGACATGAATGAGTGTCTCGAAGCGGGCTGTAACGATTATCTCAGCAAGCCCATCGACGCCAAAAAGCTGCTGAAAATGGTGCAGCGTTTTCAATGAGTCGTGATCGTGATCCTTCAGCAGACGGATCCTCGGACGCTGCGCAAGCACGTGAACTGGCGCTTCCAGTAGGGAAACTCACGTGCTCGCGGTTAAGATTCGCTCAATCGACGGAGGCCTACGCTCGCGCGAACGTAACCACCCAAGCAAACTACTTGCTACTATCAACCGGCAAGTCAAAGTCGCCGGTCAAATCACGATAAATACAGTGAATGTGGTTGGCAGGGTTACCCGAGGGATCCGACTGCGTGTTATTGAATTCGATTAAAAATCGTTTTCCCGTAATGCGGTAAGCATGGCCAACGCCAGGCTTGAGGGCTCCTGCCCAGGCAAACGTGACATCATCCCAACCATCGGACTTGATTTGCTCTCGTCGGGCTGCTGCCACTTCGTCCGCGACGATGTTCACGTGAGTGAGTACGAGATCCCGCATGACTTCTTGCTGGGCAGGTTCTAACTTTCCGAACGCAATTCCTTGTGCGGGTCCAGGGGTAGGCTGCGCCTCTCCCGCAAATCGGATTTCCTGGGGCGCCTTGTCGGCAAACATCGCAACTTCTTTTTGCTCATCACTCAGCGAGTTGATGAGTTTGAAACCCAACTGCTCCTCACGACTCAGCACCGCGGTGCCTTTACCGAGTGTCACGTTCGTTTCATCCATCACCACTGCGGGATTGGCGCCCATGAACTGAGGAGTGCTATCGAGCATCTCATTGCCACGACAGACAAAGTTGAGCGACAGGTGATGCCCTTCAAAGCTCAATCCCCAGCGATTGTCGCCATCGATTGCATCTGCCTTTCCTGGGGTGCCGAACATGGTCACGAAGTACTTCAGTGGATTGCGTTCGTTGCCACCCTTGCCCTGCTCAAGTTCATTGAGCACTTCTTCGAGCAACATGATTTGATTCGCCTTGCGATAGCCAGCTTCACTGAGTGCCGCTCGCACCAACCGCAGGGCGGCCGTTCGCTGCGCATCGTTCATGTCCTCGATCTTCAAGCCTTTCCGCGTGTCCTTCGGTATGAAGTGCCAGCCAACTCGCGTGGGCGAGTCAAACTCCTGCAGTGTGGCTTGGCGTTGTCCGTCGTCGAGAGTGTCGAGGTAAGCGTAGGCGTAGGCCTGCATCTGCGTGGCCGGAGACTGTTGCAAATCCAGCCCCGTCGCCCCCACAGCTAGCAAACCTACTGCTAGGAGACCGGCACGACGTGAGTGGGCAGCAAACGACTTGGGAAAGCGAGCGAATTTCATACGGCGGGACTTCTTTACTACGCAGGGTGGGAGGGGGATTCAGCTCGACAGTATAACGTCATGGTCTTGCCACCGCCAACTGCCACGATCTCGCGGGGTTGTGCACAGTTCGCGGCGGCGGACTGCCGCCCACCAACTTCTATTCGCGTAAGACTTCGAAAGATTTGAGTTCTCCGCAACCGCAGCGCGGCGATCTGGCGAGGTACGCCGGGGAGTGCGGCGATCCGTAGCGATTGGGGATAACGGCGAGATTCGACGTCTGCGGAAACCTCGTGCGTCGTGCTGCGGCTTTCCCCATGTCTCGCACTCGCAAACAAGTTGAAGTATTCTGACCTTGTTTCGCGACTCGAGCCCCTCATCTGCAGTTCTCCGTCTATGTCCGATCCCTGCTTCCGTGTTGATTTGACCAAAGAACAATTTGTCTTTTCAGCGGCACACTTCATCACGTTTGCTGGTGATATCTGCGAACGCATTCATGGCCATAACTATGCTGTTCGCGTGAGCGTCGAAGGGCCTCTCGACGAGAATCGCTACGTCGTCGACTTCATCGCATTACGCGACGCGGTACTGAACGAGACTCAAGCGTTGGATCATCACGTGCTCCTGCCTCAGGACCACCGCGAGATCTTAGTAACGAACGACGAACAAGAAACGACTGTCCGCTTTCGAGAGCGGCGTTGGGTATTCCCGAATGATGATGCGATTGTCTTGCCAGTCGTCAACACCACGGCCGAAGAGCTCGCACGCGTCATCGCAGAGCGGGTTCGCAACGCGACGAAAGAGAAATTCGGAGACGCTTTATCGATGATCGAAGTCGCCGTCGATGAGAACTACGGACAGTGGGGCGTGTGCCGTTTGCCATGGTGACCGATCTCCCTGGGGAGCAATGTCCCCAACTATCCATCGGCTTGAATTAGGATCCGGTGGGGATGCGGTCAAGGTCTGGAGGGACGCAATCATTGGGCGTGCAGAAGGTCCCCATCCGCCGACGTTCAGCCAATCCACAATGCCGCGCGGGCCAACTGTAGCCACGCCTCGCCGCTGGGATGACTCATGTCAAAACCTTTTGTGGGGATGTAGGCTTTACTCGAATCGACGATCCGTACAGGAACCGATGCGTTGGCAACCAGTTCTTCGAGCCGCCGTTTGTTGGCATACTGCAACACGATGAAACGGTCGTTGTGGGAGATCGATTGAATTCCCCAGGCGGCTGCATCGAGTCTCAGTTCGCAGAGCTGGGTCATGCGAGATGCCGCGTCGGGGATCGGTCCGAACCGATCGATCAACTCCTCCCGGAACTGGGTGATTTCGGCGGCATGGTTGATGCGGGTCATCCGGCGATACAAGTCGATTTTGTGACGCAGGTCCGGAACGTAGTCGTCCGGCAGGTAGGCTTCGATGGGCAAGTCGATATCGACGTCGGCGGAAAGTTTGGGCGGCAATTTCTTAGCTTGCCGAACGGCGTCTTCGAGCAGTTGACAGTACAGCTCGTAGCCCACCGCGGCGATATGACCGCTCTGTTGGCTGCCGAGCAAGTTCCCAGCGCCGCGGATCTCCAGATCTCGCATCGAGATCGCGAATCCCGCGCCCATTTGCGAATACTCCTCGATAGCGCGTAGCCGTTTGCTGGCCTCGGGCGTGAGGTGTTTGGTCGGTGAAACCAACAGGTAGCAATAGGCCTGGTGTTTATAGCGTCCGACGCGACCACGGAGCTGGTGCAGGTCGCTCAGTCCATAGCGATTCCCTTCGTCGATAAACATCGTGTTCGCGTTGGGGATATCCAATCCGCTTTCGATGATCGTGGTGGCCAGGAGCATGTCAAACTTATGGTCGATAAAATCGACCATAATCTGTTCGAGCTCGCCTTCGCCCATTTGGCCGTGTCCGATCCCAATGCGAATCTCCGGGACAACTTCATTTATTTTGGCGGCGAGTTCATGCATGTCGCCGATGCGGTTGTGAACGAAGTACATTTGCCCGCCTCGGTTAAGCTCTCGCACGATCGCCGACCGCATCTGTTTCGGGTCCCAGCGGGTGACCTTCGTCTCGACCGGCATCCGTTCGGCCGGCGGGGTCTCCAGATTGCTGATGTCCCGGGCACCGACCAGAGCCATATGAAGTGTACGGGGAATTGGCGTTGCCGAGAGTGTGAGTACATCGACATTGGTATGCCGAGTTTTCAGACGCTCCTTCACGGCGACTCCGAATCGCTGTTCCTCATCGATAACAACGAGTCCGAGGTTCTGGAACTGGACATCTTTGCTCGCCACGCGGTGGGTGCCGATGACAATATCGACTTTTCCACTACGGATATCTTTGATGGATTGTCGCTGGTCGGCTGCGGTGCAAAATCGGGAAAGCTTGCGGATTTCAACAGGAAACTCGGCCATCCGATCACAAAACGAATGAAAGTGCTGCTCCGCCAGTACGGTCGTGGGCACCAACACCGCCACCTGATAGCCTGACGTGACGGCTTTGAATGCGGCCCGCATCGCCACTTCGGTCTTGCCAAAACCAACATCACCGCAGATCAAGCGATCCATAGGCTGATGGGACTCCATGTCTGCTTTGATCGCCTCAATCGCAGTGAGTTGGTCAGGTGTTTCCAGATAGGGAAAACTAGCATCAAATTGTCGCTGCCATTCGTTGTCCGGATCAAACGCGATCCCCCGCCGAGTGGCCCGCTGGGCTTGCAGTTCGAGTAGCTCGTCGGCCATGTCGGTAACCGCCGACTCCGCGGCCCGGCGCTGGTTACTCCATGAGATCCCACCGATTTTTGCTAATCGGGGGCGATGCTTGGTGCCGCCAACATAACGTTGGATCAACTGTATCCGGGTGGCGGGCACGTGAATTTTTGTACCGCCATCAAACTCAATGGTCAGATGTTCTTGGTGCTGTCCATTCTTCTCAATCGAATTGAGCCCACGGTATAGACCGATGCCGTGGGAAAGATGAATCACCAGATCGCCTGGAGTCAGTTGCAAGAAGCTGTCGATCGGTTTGCCGCGGACTCGAGAACTGACTCGCCGGACTGGGCTGCGGTGAAACAACTCCGCTCCCGTCAGCACCAGAACCTCTGCGGAGCTCAAGCGGAATCCACCACTGAGCGGGGCCACGGTCATGTGCAGCCGACCGGACCTGGCCGCATCGGTATCGGCGAGCAGCTCGGTCAACCGCTGGCCGTCGGCGGGGGTGTCGCCGACGACGACAACCTCATGTCCCGCGGCGACACTATCCACGCGGGATTTCGTCTCGTCGAGCGACGCGGCAAAACTATCGGCTCCGGCCGTTTGAAGGTCGATGTGGTTGTCCTCAGAACTCTCCGCAAACTGGCTGCCGGTAACCACTCGGTGCCCAGCCAGTTCCATCAGCAATTCTTCCATGTTGACGAAGCGATCAGTGCGGGCGACGCGCGCCAACAGTGCTTCGCTTGTCACGCGGCACTCAGCGGGATCGACGACCAGCACGACCGTGTCACTGGGCAGATAGTCGACCACGGTCGCTTCGGCGCCAACGGTGTCATCGCTCTGCGAGAAATCACCCGCGATGTTCGCTTGATCATCCTCGTCGAGTTCCGCATCTTCATCGAACTCGGTAGGGAACAGGTTCTCCAGGATTTCGCCGGTCGAGACACCGTCAGCTCCGATGGCGGCGAGTTCAACGCTATCGAGGGTTTCGTTGCTCCGCTGTGTGGCGGCATCAAAGCGGCGGATCGACTCAATCTCGTCGCCAAACCATTCGATGCGGATCGGCGTCGTCTGATCGGGGGAGTGAATGTCCAGCAGCCCACCGCGACTGGCAAATTCGCCGGGGAGGTGGACGGCAGTGGTCGCCGCAAACCCGGCTTCGGCGAGCCAACGCCTGATTTCAGCAGGATCAACTTCGTCGCCCACACTCAGTTTTCTCGTGGCGCGGGTGAGGCGTTCCACCGACGGCACCCGCTGAATCGCTGCGCCGATATAAGCGGTCACGACGAGCGGTTCAGGGGAATCGTTGTCGCGGGCGCGTAGCGACTGCAGAACTTGCAGGCGGGCGGCGTAGTCAGCGTCGCGGATCGACGATCCCGTGCCATCTCCAGCCGACAGGGGCAGCGCGACGACGTCGGCAATGCCGAATGCCCGCACATCCCCAGCCACGATGTCTGCGTCAACCGCTTGGGGTAGCAGTACCAACACGTGCGGCGTGTGCCGCGTGAGGGTCGCGGCCAGCAAACCGCGGATACCGCCCCACACCCCTGAGAAAGCGAGTGGAGCGTCACGATGTGAGCGGTGCAGCGCAGACCCCACCGCGGCAGCGGCATCCAACACCGCCGGCACGTCATGCAGTGACCGCAGTTGAGTTTTCGCCGCCTTTTGCGACGCTTTTTTGGCTTTCGGTCCGGATTTCGACGAGGTTTTGGCGGCGGGAGGCACGTCAGGCAGCCTGGGGTGAAAAGCGGCGGTGGCGGTGGGCTAGTTGAAAACGTATCCTGATCGACAAAATTCGGCTAGTTCAGCTTTTTACCACCTTTCTCCACATAGAGATAACATGAGTATCGGAATCGGCATTGTTGGCGTGGGCATGATCTCAAACTTTCACGCTAAGGCAATCGCTGACTCAGCCAACGGGCGGCTCGTCGGCTGCTACAACCGTAGCAGCGAGCGCGCACAACAATTCGCCGCAGCCCATAACTGCCAGGTCTATGGCTCACTCGAAGACATGCTGGCAGATCCAGAAATCAGTGCGGTAGCGATCTGTACCCCTAGCGGAGCCCATCTCGAGCCAGCCCTGGCGGCCGCCCAAGCTGGTAAACACGTGATCGTTGAAAAACCGCTGGAAGTCACTCCCGAGAAATGCGACCAGATCATTGACGCGTGCGCGCAGGCCAACGTGAAGCTAGCGGTCACCTTTCAGAGTCGCTTCCACCGCTCGTCACAGTTAATGAAGGCTGCTGTCGATGAGGGAAGATTTGGAAAAATCACGATGGGCGATACCTACGTCAAATGGTTCCGCAGCCAGGAGTACTACGACAGTGGCGCTTGGCGTGGAACGTGGGCCCTCGATGGGGGCGGGGCGCTCATGAACCAAGCCATTCATAGCGTTGACTTGTTGTTGTGGCTAATGGGTCCGGTCCAGCGGGTGTCGGCCATGATGGGCACGATGACCCACGAGCGCATCGAGGTCGAGGATATCGTTGTGGCCAATGTGCAGTTTGAAAACGGTGCGTTGGGCGTGATCGAAGCGACCACCACGGCGTTCCCAGGAGCTCTCAAGCGAGTCGAAATCGCCGGCAACAAGGGCAGTGCCGTGCTCGAGGAAGAAGACATCAAACAGTGGCAGTTCGCCGACGAGACAGCCGACGACGCGGCGATTCGGGAATCCATGTCCGGCCAAACGCAAACGGGGGGTGGTGCCGCCGATCCTGCGGCCATTGGCCACCATGGCCACACGGAGGTCTTCAATGATTTCCTCGAGGCAATCGAGCACGACCGTGAACCCTTGATCAATGGTCCCGAAGGCCGGCGGAGTGTGGAAGTGATCTGTGCGATTTACGAAAGTGCTCGGTCAGGGCAGACTGTGACTCTGTAAGTACTCGAAAAGTTGTTGCCACGCTCGCCTAAGCGCGGTTGATGGCTGTGATCGCACTCGTCGCTCAGAACTCCGAACCTTTTAATTCTTCATGTCGACAGCTTCCGCCTCTCATTCGCACCTCGCACCGATCGGTTGGATGGGACGGGTACGGACGTGGACCATGATTTTCAGGACGGCGTTCTCAGAACGTCTGGCCTATCGCGGCGATTTTGCTCTCGGCACGCTGATGCGTTTCTTGCCCATCATCACGCAGATCTTCCTGTGGTGGGCGATCTTCGACTCGATCGAGCATTCCGGAGTCGTCAAGCCCGGGGACAGTAGTGGAGACGCCAGCGAGCCAGTTCGCATCGGTGGCTACGGGTTCCGCGAGATGGTCGCGTACTACCTCATCACGATGATCGCGCGGGCCTTCTCGAGCATGCCGAACCTGGCATCGGGAATCGCGTTGCAAATCCGCGAAGGCGAGATCAAACGGTACATGATCCAACCGATCGATCTGATCGGATTTTTGCTGATCAATCGCATCGCTCACAAAGTTGCATACTACGCTGTCGCCATTGCCCCCTTTGCCCTGGTGTTTTATCTCTGCCGCGATTATTTCGTCGACGGCTTTCCACCGCCGCATCTTTTTATTGCGTTTGTGGCGTCGCTCCTGATGGGATTTTTAATTGGATTCTTTCTCGAGGCGGCGATCGGGATGATCGGTTTCTGGTTCCTGGAAGTTTCCTCGCTGCTGTTTCTCTACATGCTGTTCAGTTTCTTTCTTTCCGGGCACATGTTTCCTTTGACGTTGCTACCGGACTCGATCGAACCGTTCGTTAATTTTCTTCCTTTAAAATATCTCGCGTATTTCCCTGCTGCGGTGTTCCTGGGGAAGATCCCCCCGGAAGACCTACCCATGGAAATGGCCATCGAAGCGGCTTGGTTGATTTTCTTTATGGTCGTTTGTCGAATGGCGTATAAGCGCGGCGTCGCCCGTTACAGCGGATACGGAGGGTGAGTCCTATGTTTGCTGAACTGGATCGTTATCGACGCGTATTCCTGACGTTCGCCCAGAATAGTTTGGTACGAGACATGACGTTTCGTACCAACTTTGTGATCGAGTGCTTAAGTTCACTCGGGTGGACCTTGATGAACGTCGGGTTCTACATGATTATTTTTGAGCACACCAAATCAATTGGCGCCGACACGGGTTGGGACCGTGAGAAATTTTTCCTGTTTCTAGCAACAACGTGGTTCATCAATTCGCTCGTGCAGGCATTCTTCATGCCCAATGCTGAGGAATTCAGTGAGTTGATTCGCACCGGCGGTTTGGACTTTGCCCTGCTCAAGCCAATCGACACCCAATTCCTGATTTCGTTTCGGCGGGTGAGCTGGAGTTCGCTAGCGAACTTTGGTGCGGGGTTGGTGATCGCCGCCGTCGCCCTCTGGAATCTGGCCCACCGCGAGGTCGATCCCTATGTCCCTACGGCGATATCGGTGGCGTTGTATGTCGTGTTCTGTGGCTGCGGAGTCGCGATCATGTACAGCCTCATGATCTGCCTGTCGGCCACCAGCATTTGGTTGGGACGCAATCAAACGCTCTACAATTTTTGGTTTTACATCACGAACTTCAGCCGCTACCCCATGGAGATCTACAACCGTGGTTGGGGGCAGCCACTCTATGGTTTTTTCACGTTTGTGATCCCCGTGCTGGTCGTCGTCAACGTGCCCGCCCGATTGCTCGCCCGCCCCATTTCACCGCGGAGTGATGCTGAGTGGTGGCTGGTCGGATGGACGGCTGTTGCGACCGTCCTCAGCATCCTGGCCAGTCGCTGGGTGTTCCGCACGGCGCTCCGCAGCTATCGTAGCGCTAGCTCCTAATCTCGAAGCGCCAGCTCCAGAGCAATCACAGGACGAAGCCCCCCTATTCCCTATTCCACTCTAGAAAAATGACCATGCGTGTACTTCTTCTACTGCTCACCCTCACGGCCGGTTGCTCCCAGAACTTACGGAGCAGTGCTCCAGGTCCGGAGGATCCCGATGCGCCCAAGGAGTTCACGACCACTGACTCGGGTTTGAAATACCGTATTCTGCGCCGCGGGAGTGGCGACAAACCGGGGCCACAGAGTTTTGTCACGGTGGACTACGCCGGTTGGCTTGATGACGGCACCGAATTCGATAGTTCGTACAACCGACGCGAAGCGACCAGTTTTAATTTAGATGGTGTCGTGCCCGGTTGGACCGAGGGTCTGCAACTGGTCAGTGAGGGAGGAATGATTGAGCTGGAGATTCCACCGGAACTCGGCTACGGACAGATGGGCATGCCTGGGGCGATCCCACCCAACGCGACGCTGCATTTCAAAGTCGAACTGCAGGATGTCCGGTAGCTACCCGGTCATGGCCGACGGTCATGTGCAATGACGTTTCACTTTCGCCCAAAGTCAGCGGGGATCTCACCCCATTTTTTGGTCTCCCATTTCAGGATGGGGTTTCGCACTTGGTGCTCAGCGAGCCACTTTTCGGCGCGGCGGACGAGGTTAAATAATCGCTGGTTCTGGGGCGTGCGAGGCAACTTGGTTTTACAGACGCCCTGTTTCACCCAGCTGCGACCGATCTGCGAATCGGAATAGATGGCGGTGTCGAACTGCTCGCCATGATCGAGCAGCGCTAGCGCATGGACGATAGCGAGGAACTCACCGATGTTGACAGTGCCCTCCGGGTACGGGCCCATATGAAAGAGGTTGGTCCCCGATTCAATCTCCACACCCTGGTACTCCAGTGGACCGGGATTGCCTTGGCAGGCTGCGTCGACGGCCCAGGCGGTCATGTCGACACCAAGTGCGGCCAAATCCTCGCGATCTATTTTCGGCGTAGGAGTTTTCTTGCCCGCACCGCCGCCCTGACCCCAGTAGGGATCAGGACCTTCCGCGTACGCTTTCTCAGCCGCCGCGCGGCTTGAAAATGATTTGTACTTGGCGTTGGAAAAACCGAGGATTTCTTGCTGGCATCGTTCCCAGGTGGTGTAGATGCCCGGGTGGAATCCATTCCAGACGACGTATGATTTCGGTTTCTTTGCTGACATCGGCCCGATTCGTGTAGAAACCAATTCAAAACTTTCCCGTCGGTATGCCAATTAAAAAATCAACATTCCCAGCATCAGCCGATCATCGCACGGTTCCCGTGGCGACACACTCGGCGGTTTTCTCACCGGGCAGGTCGGTCACGATTTCGATTTTCTGCGCGATGCGGGCGGGCGCGTCACCGGCGGTGAATTTCATCTGCACAAATTGAATCTTCTTTTTGCCTTCAGGGATTTCAAACGAGAACCGCTTGTCGGCGCAACGGACTTCCTGGATCGCGAACGGCTCATCCGCTCGCACTAGGAGCCGTTTACTCATCGTTTCGCCGGAGGATGTGGTGCCTAGACTCACTGCAGCAGGGGAGACGCTGACGGTGGGGCGAACACGGCCGGCGACCGACATTTCGATGGTGGGGAATTGCGAGTCATTGGTGACCAAAGTCAATTGTTCGTGAATGTCACCTTCAGCCATCGATTCTTTCATTCTCACCTGCATGTCGTATTCAACGACTCCCGGCTGAATTTGCGGGGCACTGAGTTTGACAGCCAGGTCGCTGCAGTGGCTGCGGACATCTTGGATGCGCCATTCCGGTGTGCCACGATGTGTGATTTTGATGCTGCGGGTTTTCGATTCACCCGACTTCGCTTCGCCGAAGTCCATTTCGGCAGGATCGAATGTGATATCGGTTCGAATCACGCCCCTGACCTGCAGCTGAACTTCGGCATAGAAGGGCTGATCAAACACGACGGTAATGGTCGCTGCTTTGGAGCCGATGAAGGTGCTTGTGTTGAACGTCGCCACGACCGAGGCGGTGTCGTGGGTGGCCACGGTGTCCTTGCTGACCGTGGGCGTCGTACAGCCGCAACTGCTCCGGACGGCAGCGACATGGACGGTCTCTTCGTAGAGATTCTGGAATTTAAAGTAATGCTGGGCAGTCGTACCACGCCCCACCGTGCGGAAGTCATGCTCAGTCTCCGCGAACATTTTCTTTGCCCAATTGTCATCCGCTGAGGCGAGCGGAGGGGCAAGAAAAGCACTGCTAATGACCATCGCAGTGATCATGAGGCAGCCGACTCGCAGTCGTCCGAACGGGAGAAAAATCATGCCTTACGTTCCCAACTGTAGTTTTCTCAACAAAAAATGTTGGAGTGTTTGATGAAATCAAAACTCCACGCCGCATAACCGTTAATGGATCGACTTGTATACCTTGTCGGCCAGTGAGTCGAATTTTTCCAGTAATTCTGCCAAGCGTTCCATGGGTAAACCCACGATATTGCTCTCGCTATCGCCGCCGATGACATGAATCCAGTCATTGTCATCCTGATACCCAAATCCACCCGCCTTGCCCTTCCAGCGTTCAGTATCCAGGTATCGTTGGATCGTTTCGTCGCTGAGCAAATCCATCTTCAGGCGCGAGCGAACGACATCGAGATAGCAGCGGTCCGAACCGGTCGACCACAGACACACACCGGTATAAACGTCGTGTTCACGCCCCGATAGTAAACGCAACATCGATTCGGCATGGTCGCGATCGGTAGGTTTACCGAGAATCTTGCCGTTACAGTCGGCCAGGGTATCGGCGGCAAGTATGAAACTACCTTTCCGCCGGCGAACCACTTCGACCGCTTTTTGAAACGCCAACCGTGCGACCATTTCCGATGCGGTTTCAGGATAGTCGACACCGCATTCGGCCGAGTCGGAGGCTGGACAGATTTCGAATTCGTAGCCAGCACTGCGAAGCAGCTCGGCGCGGCGCGGCGAACCACTGGCCAGCACAAATGGCTCGGCTGTGGGAATACTTGCGCGCGGCAGGTTTTTCATCAAAGGCAATGGTTCACTCATTCTTCGGCAAACGCATGGTGTCGTGAGGCGGCGAGATGCGGGCCTGAGGTATCAGAGGCGGCAGCGGTACGCTGATCGCTTGCCGGGGGCAACTGAGGACCTGCTATTTCAGGACCGGTGTGCGAGATCTCATTTCGTTCATTAACGAAAATCAATCGTGGCTGGTGCGTTTTCGCTTCGCATTCAGGCACTAACGTGTACGCCGCCAAGATCACATGATCACCGGGGCGAATGAGGTGGGCGGCGGCACCGTTGGCACATATATCGTGAGACCCCGGCAAACCTTCGATCGCGTAGGTCTCCAGTCGCGAGCCACGGGTTACGTTCCAAACATGCAGCGACTCGTAGGCAACGATTCCGGCGGCGACCAGCAACTCAGGGGGCACTGTGAGGCTGCCTTCATAGTTGACATCGGCAGCGGTCACGGTCGCACGGTGAATTTTCGCCGCGAGCAATTTGCGATAGCGTGGGAGAGCATCCAAGACGGTTAACTCTTGAGAAAGGGTTCTAGTTTTTCGACCGTCGCCGGCGTGCCAATCTCTAGTTTTCCGAAACCATAGGTCGCCCCCTCTGCAACAGCAGCTTGCTGGTGCTCGTCATAGTTGGTGACCAACATCACCGGAACACTCCCGATCTCGGGATCCGATTTGATCTTTTTAATGATTTCGAGCCCATCGCTGTAGTCGCGGTCGAGTTTGCGATTGACCGTGACGAGGTCGATGTGGCGGTTGCGGAGCAATTCGATCGTGTCCTCCGCGCCATGCGTTTGCAGCACAGTGGCGTCGAAGTGAGACGAAACCATTTTTCGGATTGAATTGAAGTCAGGACCGCAATTGCCGCAATCGACAAGCGTTTTCACCATTTCAGTTGCCTAAAGGCGTCAGAGTAATAAACAAATTGGCACAGTCGCACCCGGTACCTAAGCTTGAAAAGCCGCCATGGCCGAGTCTCAGTCGCTATTACGATTCATCATCGGAGCGGCAGGTAATTCGAAGGGCTAACCACGCGAAAGGTCCGGCGCCAGTGGCGCCGGCTCACGAACTCGATGCCCCGCGGGTGTCTGTGCAGCACAATTTACCATCCGGACCTAAGAAAGTCACGGCGTACCGTTATAGGGTTGGGAGTTGGGGGCGTTAAGGTCAGTGGAACGGCCGACTGCTGGCCAGTGGGGGGCATGGAGGATTGGTTCTGCGGAGAAAGGGCAAGCATTTCCTGGGCTCTAAAAGCGATATCTTTGGGGTCGGAGCCACAGAGAGACTCGGCTACTGAGCGCGGTCGCGTTTGCGTTGGATGTCGGCGATGCATCCCTGAGTATACGTTGCGTGCTCCGGCCAGCGTTCGGAGATTTCGCGATATGCGATGATCGCGGCGTCCCACTCACCCGATGTATCCAGGTCGGCCGCCGCATCGAGGGCGTCATCCGCGTTGTCGATCGCGACGGGTTCGACGTCAGACTCGGGGGCACCAAAATCAAAGTCCTCGGGCCAGTCGAACGTGCCGACATCCATAAAGGCGTGACACTTGGGACAACTCTGAGTGGTCCCATCTTGAGAGGCCGGGAAATCACTCGTGGCACCACATTGCTCACATTGAGAAGAAATTTTCGGGGCATCAGCTTGGTCGCGAAGACGCTGATCACGCTGCTGTTCGAACTGGCGAAGTAGTTCAGTGGCTGCAGCGAGGTCTTTTTGATCGACGAAAACCTGAGGTTGATGGAACTGGCTGATCGTGCCAAACGCAAACGTACTAACGCCCGAGTTATCTTCGACCGCATGAGCTGGGATACCGTGGGACTCAATCCACGTCACCACACTCTGTGCTTCGAGATTGCTGTTGGCGGTGTAGACAACGACGGGCTGGTTGAGTTGCATGAGCGTGATACGGACGGGAGCTAAAGACGGACAGAAGTTGATCGGAAGGGGGGGGGCTAATTGACGCGAGCTCGTATTTTTGACGATCATAGTACCCATGAACTCTCCTGCCAGCGACCGAACTGACCAGGCATCCGCCGCGCACAGCCAACAGGTGGAGGTCTGGCATGCCCCTGCCGCATTGACGGAACCGGGGCCGACGGAAGATTTCTGCGAGCGATTACTGTTAGCAGACGAGCGAATTCGGGCGGATCGATTTCGTGTCGCTTCCGCTCGCCATCAACATATCATCGGCCGGGGGATGGCGCGCACCCTGCTGGCAGCGGGCTGTTGTCAGACACATGAGATCGGATTCCGCCTCCTCGACCATGGCAAACCCATTGTGTCGACGCCGGCCATCGCCTGCCGCGCCTTCAACATCGCCCATACCAGAGGCCTCGTGCTGTGCGGACTCGGCGCCCCCCACCAATGGCTCGGAGTCGATGTCGAATGGATGGATCGCCGGACCGATCCCGAGTTAGCACGTCGATATTTCGCTCCGGAGGAGATCTGCCAACTCGATGCAACCTCGAGCGAAGCGGAGCATGCTGCATTATTCTTACGGCTATGGACGCTTAAAGAGGCTTTCATCAAAGCGATCGGTACTGGATTGTTCACGCCCCTGGACCAATTCGCATTTACAGCTGCGGCGAGCGATTCTCCCCAGTTGGTGGTGCGTGATCCCAAACTGACCCGGGGCCGCCATTGGCGGTTCGAGAGTTTTGAGCCGCGGCCAGGCTTTGTCGCTGCGATTGCCGTGGGTCTCGATGCGAAGTCAGTCGAAAAGAGCGAGGCGCCAACGCGACTGAAACTAGCCGCGTTCGAAACCTACGTTACTTGAGTAACCAACCAGGGACGAACTTCGGCTGCGAGGAAAAACGAACCGCACACCACTACAATCCCGTCCCGCCCCGCCAGTTCCCTCGCAGTTTGGCAGGCGACCACCGGATCGTCCTCCATGACATACCACGCGGTCGCGGGCGAGATGAAGGGGCCTGGCGATGCGGATGAGCCGGCTACTGTCGCGGCAGCTAACCCAGCAAGCGTTTGCACAGGCACAAATCGCGGGTTGCCGTGATACTGAGTGAGCACGACGGCGCTGAGGCAGGGGCGTAGCAAATCCAACATCGTGGCAGCATCTTTATCGACGCTAGTACCAAACACACCGATCAGTCGCCGCCCAGCAAAGCGAGCTTGCAATGTCTCGACCAATGCCGTGATCGAGTCAGGATTATGAGCAGCGTCGAGAATTGCAGTCTCGCCCGCCGGCAGGACAAATCGCTCCAAACGGGCTTCGATCTGCAACTGCCCCAGTGCATCCAGGACCGCTGCATCAAGCGAAACCCCCAGTCTTTTGAGGCCCATCAAGGCAACGGCGGCGTTGCCGATTTGATGTCGCCCTTCCAGCGAGAGGTGGACTGACTTCACCGGCAAGTTCGATGTGGCGTTCATGTCCTCCCCGAGCAACTCGAATGAACTTCCCCAGGCAGGTGCCTCCCCCACGTCAGTGAGCGCGAAGCTGGCGCTGGTACAATCTCGCACATCGAAGTCTTGTCCGAGCTCGAGCAACGGTGCCCCCACCTCTGCGGCCGTTTGCCGGATCACTTCACGAGCGGGTGATTTGGTCACGCCGCTGATTGCCGGAACGCCAGGTTTGAGGATGCCGGCTTTTTCCTTGGCGATTAACTCGAGTGTATCACCGAGGACGTTCTGATGATCCAGACCGATACTGGTAATCAAGGTCACATCGCTCTGAAAGACATTGGTACTATCCAGCCGCCCGCCCAGGCCCGTCTCGAGCACCCAGTAATCGCATTCGCAGCGGTGAAAGTGCTCAATCGCGATTGCGGTTGTCAGTTCGAAGAACGATGGTCCTCCGATTCTGTCGCGAGACATCTCTTGGACGATTGGCCGCATCGAGTTGACCAATGCGATCATCTGAAGCCTGGTAGCGGGAAGTCCGTTGACACGAAACCGTTCCTCCAGATCGACAAGGTGCGGCGAGGTATAGAGGCCCACCCGAAATCCCGCAGTCGCCAGCATGTGGGCGGTCATGGTGGCAACGGACCCCTTGCCCTTCGTCCCCGCGACGTGGACAAGCTTTGCTTTCGGGGGACGGCCACTGGGCGAAACCGCCACCGGGGGTGGCTCGGCGCGGCCTCCAGCGGCCTCGTAAAGATATCGCCCGTGCCCCAACCGCGTGACTAGGTCACGCATCCGGTCGAGGGTGAACCGATATCGTGAACCCGACCGCGCCAACCGTTCGTAATCGATACGGTCGTATAGCCAACGCGTCGCAGCGTGATAGGCCGCCCCGGGGTCGGTGGTGGGATCATCCGCGGCCGAGTCGCGGACGGCAGCATCGCGAGCGGCCAGTTTCGAAGGCGGCATAATGTAGGAAAACGTCGCAAGAGTGATGAGTGCGAGGGCTGAGACAAGCAGCCAAGTTTGCATTGTAGCGTGACGACGTGAGTTGCCACCCGCCCCATCGGTGCGCCACTGAAACAAAATTGCGAACCGTTTCGAGGCCGCCGCCGTAGCGATCGGACTCTCTTTGTCAAGTTTTTCTTCCCCATCCGTCGGGATCAATATTTCGTGGATACCGATACCAGCACGGCCGTTGTGCAGCCGTCCGCCGAGACCGTGCCAGCCGCTACCAGTTCGTCTGACAATGTGGTCATTGAGACCCGCAACCTGAGCAAAATCTATCGAGACTTTTGGGGGCGGAAAAAAGTCCACGCTCTCAAATCCCTCGATATCGAAGTCCGACCGGGAGAGATCTTCGGTCTCTTGGGGCCCAACGGCAGCGGGAAATCCACCACGATCAAGCTGATTCTGGGGTTGCTCTTTCCGACCAGCGGGCGAGTGCTGGTGTTCGATCAAGACGCCAGTGAAACCAGCAAGAACGAACGGATCGGCTACCTGCCCGAGGAATCGTATCTGTACAAGTTCCTCACCGCTGAGGAAACGCTCGATTTCTATGGCCGTCTGTTCGATTTGTCGGCGGCCGTTCGTCGCGAGCGGGTCCAGCAACTGATTGAAATGGTCGGTTTGCAGGGTGCCAAGCACCGGCAGCTCAAGGAGTATTCCAAAGGCATGACCCGCCGGGTCGGTCTGGCCCAAGCATTGATTAACGACCCCGATCTCATCCTGCTGGACGAACCCACCACCGGACTCGATCCGATTGGTACCCGCGAGATGAAGGATCTGATTTTGGGCCTGCGAGATCGAGGCAAAACGGTCCTGCTTTGTTCCCACCAGCTCGCTGACGTCCAGGACGTGTGCGACCGAGTGGCGATTCTGCACCAGGGTGAGCTGAAGGAACTCGGACGCGTCACCGATCTATTGAAAGTCCAAGATGTCACCGAGGTTCATGCCACGGGCCTTGACGAAGCTGCTAAACGTGAAATCGCGGAGGTGATTGCACGCCACGGCGGCAAGGTTGAGTCCATCGACAATCCCACCGCGACCATGGAGGACCTGTTCCTCAACATCGTGCGGGAAAGTGAAGCTCGTCCAGGCGCCCGCCGGGTATCCCAGTCGACCGACGCCCAGGACACTTCAGCTAGCTCGGCGAATGACGGGGAGCAAGCATGAATTTGCAGCGTGAGGATTTCTGGTCGTTTTATGAATGGTTCTTCCGCCCCGACGACGCGTTCCTAGAGAGCGCTGCGATGAAAGGCATCGTGTTGGCGGTGCTGGGAATCGTCCTCGGACTGATCGTCGGGTATGTGATTTCCGCGTCCCGCTACGGTTCGGGAGAGGGTTTCTTCGCCGTCGCTCGGGCCGTTCGCGACCTGTTTCGCTTCGATTTGCCCGGCACGCGGCCGCGACGGATCCTGGCACTGGCAGCATTGGCGTTTCGCGAGGCGATTCGCCGCAAAGTCCTGTACATTGTGGGCCTTTTTATCGTTCTATTGCTCCTGGCGGGTTGGTACCTGAACCCACAGAGCGACGATCCCGCGCGGCTGTATATCAGTTTCGTGCTGACGGCAACGAACTATCTCGTGTTGGCGCTAGCGCTGTTCATCAGTGCGTTCTCGCTGCCTGAGGACATCAAGAACAAAACCCTCTTCACGATTGTGACCAAACCGGTACGCGCCACCGAAATCGTGATCGGGCGAATGCTTGGTTTCGCCGCCATGGGGACCGCGATTTTGATCCCAATGGGTTTGCTCAGCTACGTCTTCGTAACGCGTGGACTCGATCACACCCACGCCGAAGTTGCCGACGTACGTGAGCTCGATGGGGGCGGATTTGAAGGTGAAACTGACCATACCCAGTTCCACTCTCACGAGTTCACACTCGATGAAAATGGCATCGGTGCAACCGAAATGGTGCGTGGTCACCGCCACTTGGTCACCCGCAATCCTGACGGCAGTTTCGAAATCGGCGAGGCCACCGGGGCGCTCCGCGCCCGAGTTCCCTCGTACGGCAGTTTAGTTTTTCGCGACCGGTCGGGACACTTGCAAGAAAAGGGAATCGATGTTGGTAACGAACAGATGTCCGGTGGTTACGGCAGCGCTGGTATTTCACGCTTGATCGGGATGTCCAAGGGGAGTCGTAAGATTGAGCACGGCTATGTCGAAGGTGGTGGGCTCGGGACTGCTGAGTACACGTTCGCCGATGTAACCCCCGAGCGGTATCCAGACATGATCCCAATCGATTTGACGCTACGAGCCTATCGCTCCTACAAGGGAAATATCGAGAAGGGAATTCGCGGGTCGATCACCATGAAACACCCGACCAAACCTATCGAGAGCAATCCGATTGGCTTTACTGTCAACGAGTATGAAGTCGACCAGAAGATGCTCCCGCTGGAAATGGAAGGCAGCGACGGCACGAACGCCCGCATGCTCAACGTGTTTGAGGATCTCGTCGATGAAAACGGGAACATGACCGTGGTGATTCGCTGTCTCGATGACGCACAATACCTCGGGATGACCCCCGCCAGCGTCTACTTGCGGCCGACCGACCATGCATTCGCCTGGAACCTCACCAAGGCCTATATCTCGATTTGGTTGCAGATGATCATGGTGACGGCGTTCGGCGTCATGTTCAGCACCTTTTTGACCGGTCCGGTCGCGATGGTGGCCACCGCCGTATGCGTGCTGTTAGGGTTCTCGGCCGAGCAGATCTACAACACTCGCTATCACATCGACATTGGTCAGAACGCGGGGGGCGGACCGATCGAGTCCGTCGTGCGGTTAGCCAAGCAAGATGCGATGACGACCCAGTTGGACGTGGACAGCGTGACGGCAACGGTGATCAAAACGGTCGATGCCGGCATTGTCTACACGCTCGACGCGCTCGCCACATCGCTGCCCAACCTCCCCAAAATGGTCAACACCGCGGAATACGCAGCGTCAGGTTTCGATATTTTCGGCGCGTTATTGGCTCGCCACACCGTAGCCACCTTTGGTTACGTCCTGCTCGCATTCCTAATCAGTTATTTTACCTTGAAAGCACGTGAGATCGCGGCATGAATCGCAAGACTCAATTTCGTCGAAAACTCATATATCTCGCCATTTTGGTTGTGATGTTGATCCCGCTGTACCTGCTCGGTCAACCCGCTGGCGGGGGAGGTGATGGCGGCGGACGCCTCGCTCAAATGCGAGATGCGTACGATATCTCTGAGAGCGATCTGGGAGAAATTAGCCCAGCCAGCGAAACGATGAAACTCGCTTCGCTGGGGATGCGTGGGGTCGCAGCATCGATGCTGTGGAAAAAATCCCACGAGTATCACGTCGCGCACGAATGGGATCGTCTCAAAGCGACGCTTAACAACATCCTGCTGTTGCAGCCACACTTTGATAAAGTATGGGAGTTTCAAGCTCACAATTTGGCGTACAACGTCTCCACGGAGTTTGACGATTACCGCCAACGCTATGAGATGGTGCGTGAAGGCACTGAGTTTTTGACCAAGGGTGTTCGGCAGAATACCAAGGCGCCGCGGCTGATCTGGTACACCGGCTGGTTCTATGGCTCGAAACTCGGCACCTCCGATGAAAAACGCCAGTTTCGTCGATTGTTCGCGGACGATGAAGTTCTGCACAAGAGCTTGCTCGAACAGGGAATCGCGATCGATGGCCCCGAAGCGCTGGGACCATATCGCAAACCTGACAATTGGCTCGTCGGGCGATTGTGGCTCAATTCCGGATATGACCTCGTCGAAGCAGGCGTCCCCATCCGCCGGCAAACACCAATCAACTTCTACGAAACCGGACCGAAATGGCGGATCCGCTTTGCCGAAGCGATCGAAAAAGAAGGTGTCCTCAACGATCAGGCTCGTGAAGCCTGGCAGCGAGCATCCGAAGATTGGCGAGCTCTAGGCAATCGCTCCGTTCCCACAACCGAGTCATTCACCATCAAATTGGGGCAGATCGACGAACTGCTGCGACGACGTGCGGAGACCGTTAACGAGATTCGCGAGATTACCGGCGACGTCTACAAACGTGCTGAAACGAAGATGATCATGTCTTTCGAACCGGTCGTTCAAGATGCGCTCATGACACCACCCGAGAAACGCACCAAATCGCAACAGTCGATTGCAGAGAAAAACCAACATGGAATCGAGCCCAACTTGGCTCAGGTCGCCCGCGACGCCGACCCCAGCGTCCGTGCGAAAGCCCTGCAATTGGTGGAGGCAGTCAACGATCTCGACGAGCGAATTATCAAAACAGAGGGACATCGCAAGCAGATCAACTATCCCTACTGGGAAACACTTGCACAGGCCGAGCAAGAAGAACGCACCGTCAATGCGCGGAGATTAATCTATGAAGCCAAAGAGGCCCTCAGCAAGGAAGGTGAACTCGAGCGCGCGATTGACTTGTACGAGGAATCCTTCCAACAGTGGTCGGAAATCTTCGATGACTACCCCATTTTGGTTATCGACACCAGCGCTGAAGATCTCTTTGACTCTGTCCGCGACTATATGAAGGCCATCGATTCAGACGAAATCCCCGAAGATTTCCCGCTCAAAACCTTCGTCGAGATGATGGGTGAGTACGGCAACGTCGACGCCGCCGTCTATGAACAAGCCAGAACGTCCCAACGCGAAAAGCTCGAGGCGAGAAAACAAGAGTTAGCCGAACAAGAACGGCAACGTGAAGAGGAACTGCTGAACGAGAAGAGAGACGCAGAAGAGGCAGACAAGGACGAGCCAGAGGCGGACGAAGAAGCGATGGAAACAGAGAACACGGAGGCAGAAGAGTCACAGGAGGTGACGGAACCCGCAGGCCCACAACCCGGTGACCCACAACCCGGTGACTCGGAACCCGGTGAGTCCGACGAGGAAGGTGAGGAGGACGCATCGGCGGCGAGTGCTGAAATGCAGGCTGATGCTGACGTGGACGCCCCATCGCCTGCCGAAGCACCCGAGAAGCCTGTCGTGGAGTCGCCCCCTGAGAGCGAGAGTGACTCCCCGAAGGCCGAGGACGATTGAGCCGCTAACGCCGGCTCACCGCGTGATTTTCAGGATGACTGACGCCAGTTCGATGCGGGGTTGTCGCTCTCGCCGGGGCGCCATCCCCGCGTTGCGTTTCGGTTCGATTGCATACGCCCGCTTGCGGCTCCGACCCGATCGCAGCGATATCACCATGTCGGAGGCCAGCGATTTCGGATCCCGGAATTGCATGATCGCGTCATGCTTCGTCACTCGTTGTCGGCAGTCGTCAAGAGACGGCCATGGCGGGGCGGGTGAAAGAATTCGAGACGGCGAACCAGCGATCTGGATTGCTCGCGCTCGAGCTTTTCTTGGCACGCTCCGATTGCAGGAGCATCGCGATTTCCGCACACGTCGCTGAGCTTGCGGCACGGGCCGGACCGCCGCTTTCAGCTCAGCCACGGTGACCGGCAGTCCGCAGTCGCGTCTGTTCGCGGACCATCACCTCGCCTCAGACCGGCACGGACGCAGTGAACATCCACACGTTTGGCAGCTACCGCATATCTATGCTGCAGTCGCAAAGGATGTTCTCCAGTTACAGCGATCGGGAGTTGAGTGGTCTCGTCCAGCGAAACAGGTTGCTCGTTTAGGCATCCAATAGGCACATCGCCTTCACCGGGTTTGTTCCACCGTCTTGGATCGGCAATCAAGTATCACCTGCTTAAACGCCGTCACCTAAGCGGGACTCAGCGATCGGCCCGCCAATCATCAACGGCATCGTCGACGTCGACAGGTTTTACTCGTAGCAAGGGTCCTGCAGGCGGCCGGCGGATTGCTTGAAGGACTCGCGCATTGAAATCCTGCACAACATCTCGTACTTGGGATTCCGTCTGTAGCGAGCGTAACCTGTCGGGCAATTCGTTTAGCTCTTTGGCGAGTGCCAAGGCGGTGGGGAGCACGGCAGAGGTGTCAATATTCTCACGCTGCAGTTTCTGAGCCAGCCAGCGTCCCTCATGATATGGCTCATCGATATCGGGAATCGGTTTGCCCAGACCCGGTAGATTATCGAACTCGCCTCGCTGCTGAGCGGCCTGGATCTGCTGTTCGATCCAGTCATCAAAGCTCATGCCGGGCGGCTTGCGCTCCGTCATCAGAACTTCCTTGAATCACTTGTATCATGTCACTGAGTGCTGTTGTGTCCCTGGGTGCGTTCCCCAGGGTGCCAACCCCCATGATAGCCGTGCCGTCGATGCGGTGCCAACTGCAATGCAGTGGACAGGTGGCGATCGCACCAGCTTCAACGACGGAGGGGCAAGAGAGCCCGACTCCGTTAGCTCGGCTGGGCCAAGCGAGATTGTTGGTACCCACCCAATAGCCTAGAGATTAGGCGTGGTGTAGGGATCGACGTCGCCGACCATGTGAAAGTGGTTGTGGTCGATATAGACACATTCAATCGCTTCGCGGTCATGCAGCGTGTGGGGAACAGGATAGCCAACCGTTGTGCGTTCGTCGAAGTAGATCGTGCACTTGTAGTGGGCGTGGTGCAGTTGAGCGGGGCCGATTAACGGATAGAAACGCGGTGGATCGACGTAATCGGCAATTTTCTCTTTGATGATTCGCACGTCGTTGCGTTGCTTTTCCCAGATCAAAGGGATGCCGCCTTGGACGGGACGCGCCTCTTCGAGGGCGACCATCACTTCATCATCGCTCGGCGGATCAAGTGCCACCGGTGCGCCACCCGAGGTGGTCGGCCCTAAGATCGGCACGCGATCATAGCGTTCCTTGTTGTGGAACTTTTGTTCCTGCAGAAACTGGTAGTAAGGACTGACCGGAATGGGGTACTCCAGAAAGCCCAGGCTGATATTGTTTCCACCGAGACCGTAGCAACCGCTGCAGGCTAGCGTCAGCAAGGCTGCTGACCAGAGACTGAGGCGAGTCAGTGTCGAGTTGAGTATCCGGGTCATCCGAGTAACCTTCCGTGGTTTCGTCATGTTTTAAAAGGCGTGCGACTGCGATGAGCAAAGTCGCTGTCGACAATTCATGCAGTTCGCTTGCGTACTACCTCTATCGTGTCAAACTGTGCCGGTCTTGCGGATAATTCCGGAATTTCGATCGAATTTCCGTCGCATCGCCGTGAAATCACCAGCTCAAAGCAATTTTGCTCGTTATTTCGGGCGAAGGGCCCAGCGTCGTGGCGGGAAAACGGCTGTGCTGCGGGCGAATCGCGTCGCCGGTATGGCATGCAAAAAGCCACCGACCCGCGGTGGGCCGATGGCTTCGAATGAAATGGCCTTGGTAGACCGTTGCTGACACAAATGAGCCCATTGGGACGCCATGCTGCAGAGTAGATGCAGCCCAACGTAACTGCGGTGCTGGGGCTCAGAACACGCCGCCGCCCCCGGCGGCTGCGCCTCCCGTAGCACCACCAGTGCCGCCTCCCGTGCCGCCAGTACCACCGCCGGTGCCGGTACCGCTCGTTCCCGTCTCACCCGAGACGAAGTTGAACGTGTAGATCTCACCAATCTGCATGAAACTAGGGGAAGGTGTGATTCGCACGTAGCGGCGGTCTGCCGAGATGATCGCGAGGGCCATCAACATCGCTCCTTCGGGAATGGTCTCGATGACCGGCTGATATCCTACGGCGCCCTGCGGGACGAATCCTCCCGGGCCGAACCCGCCCGGACCGAGGCCCAACGCGCCCCCACCAATCGGGGAATAACCATCGGAGGAAGATGAAGCCGCCAAAGCTGGGAAATCACGGAGAAACTGCTGCATCGCGGCATTGTTGCCACCGCCCACAGTTGGACCGGCAAACTGACCGAGCAATTCCCGCTCTGCCTTGCGACCAAAGTCGGCGAGGTGAGCGAGTTGGGCTTGGGCGAGTTCCTCATGCCGTTGTCCCGATTTAACCTCGAAGATTACCCGAGCGTTTTTCTCCATCAATGGGATCTGCTGGTGAATCACACGTTGGGTGGGCCGTCCCACATCCGTGAGGATGTCCACGGTGACTTTACCGGTAGCAACGTTGCCCCAGATCCGATTGAGTGAAAGACGATATTCGCCACTGAAACCTCGTGGGCAGAGATATGTTTCACAGATTTGCCCGGACGGATCATTTCCCACGCCAGGGAAGGCATCGCCCAACAACGTTCCACCTCCGGCGCTGACGGGTGTATCGAGCGAACAGACGGTTCCCGCAGGCTCTTCGACGGCCAGGTCAATATCGGCATCGCCAGTCCAGCACACCCGCACGATCACATCGTGCGAGGTGGCACGCCGGAGTGCCTCGCTAAACATAGCTGCAGCCTCGGTATCGCCGCTCTCGACGAGTTCCTGGTGCGTCGCCCGAGCGAGCAGCCGAGCTTCGTCAACCAGTGGTTGCATCTGTTCGGGCCATGCTTGTCCCAGCACGCCTTCGCAAGCCCAAGCGAGATCACTGGGACTATCGAGTCGTTTGGCCAGCCGCAGGCCCGTCACGTAGGGTTCGCGGCGGTCGGGATCGACTGCTGACAACTGTCGGCACAATTTCAACGCCACTGCATCACGGCGAATCGATTCGAGTCGCCCAATCACGTTGAGCACGTCATCGGGGGTTTCGGCGAAGTCCACTGCTGAGAGCAACGCACGCTCCACCTCAGAGTCAGGTGCGTCGATCGCCACCAACGCAATTGCGTAGGCTTGATACATCCAGGGCTGGATCTGACCTGCTGAGATCGCACCGGCAATGACTGCGCGAATTTCATCGAATTTCGCACGAGAACTCGAATCGTCACCGTCAGCTTGGAATGCCGCTGCTTTGACATTCAGTTCGCCCACAGTCGCTTTGACGCGTCGATCGAGCACGGTCAACTGTTCGACCGAATCGATCTTGAGTCCAGCGAAGTAGCTACGCCACAGATCGTCGACAGACTGACCCTCCTTGGCGGTTAATCGAATCGGAGCGTAATCGTTGGCATCGCGTGAGATCGCCGGCTTGGTCGTCTGGTCGGCTGATTTGGGTGCAGCCTGGCCAGTTTTGTCACGTAGGGAATGCTCGTCGGGGATCACGAACATGCCGCCCCCCATACCGCCGCCCATACCACCCATGCCGCCGCCCATGCCGCCCATGCCGCCACCCATGCCGCCCATGCCGCCGCCCATGCCGCCGCCCATGCCGCCGCCCATGCCGCCACCCATGCCGCCACCCATGCCGCCGCCCATGCCGCCCATCTGAATGATGGGGACGACGAGGTCACCGACAGGGTAAACCTTGGTCACCAGGTTGGTATCGGCATCGTCACGGGTGGTGATGCTCAACACTTCGTCCTGAATCATGTACGTCAATTCGAGGTCCCGCAGCATCAGCCGCAGGAACGATCGCAAGGAAACGTTTTCCAGTGAAATATTAACTGGGGTATCCTCGGTCAATCCAATGCCTTCCAGAGCCGTCCGATTGATCAAGATAGGAATGTCATGAGCCTCGGCGATGATACGCACCGCTTCATTGAGTGGCGTGTCTGGGAATCGCTGTGAAGTTTCATCATCGAGTGAAGACTCAATGCGACGTTCCGTTTCGCTATCGCCGACCAATTCGATCGCACCATAACGTTCAATCCGGTGGCGGCTGAGCCGCTGCCACACGTCGGCATCGGGATAAACGATCGGGGGATCGTCCACGAACGGGATCGCAGATTTCAGGACCAGCGACATGGCATCGATGAAGTTACGTTCCCGCAATTCGCGGTAGCGACGATCTCGTGCGAACGTCTGCAGCGCGAGTGTTTGATCGGTCACGTGACGTCCCAACACACTATCGAAAGTGATCGTATCGCCTGAGATTCTAGCAATCTCCAACGAAACCGCCCCGTCCGCTTCGGTGTAGCGACCTTCATCGATCAACGCATTCATCTGGGCGGTGAGTGTTTTCAAGCGGGCCTCACGCCGGAAGGTTTCGTCGAGCAGACGAGCCTGTGAGGTCGCGGCAGCCGATTGAGCCTCCAAGTTCACTTGCTGTTCGAGAAACCGAGCTTCTCGCGAGGATGCGTTTTGAATCGCGGCACGAACTTCGCCGACCAATTCCCGACGCAGCTGAGGATCAATATCGGGAGTCGTTTGCACACGTGCGAGCAAACTCTTCAGCCGCCCCGCCACACCGACGGGATCTTGTCGAATCTGACGCGTCGCTTCGCGGAGTTGGGCTCGGACTTCAGCGCGGAGTCGTCCTTCTTGACGTGAACGCAGGCTATCAACGTTCTGCAGCAATTCCCCGCCGGTTTCGCGCAGTTCGTCATCACCCGGTGGAATGTCCATCATCGAGCCACCGAAATTCCCAGGGGCTCCCATCCCAGCTGGCGGATTCACAGGACGTGAATCAAGTGGTTGCACGGGAGCTGGTGCATCACCGGCACCGAAGGGATCATCCACCGTTGCCGACGGTGCTGCTGCCTCGTCGAGCCCCGCATTATTCGCCGGAGCGGCTGGCTGAGCCGGCTCGGCTGCGCCGAATGGGTCGTCAGCGGCAGGGGCTTCGGCCGGTTGGCCTGCTCCAGCGGGTTCACTGAACGGATCATCGCTGTCCATCGCAGCATCACTGCCGCCAGCGGGAAGCTCTGCCGCTGCAGCCGAGTCATCGCTGAACGGGTCGCTGGCCTCGCCGGCGGCATCACCACCGAACGCGTCGTCGGCAGCGTTGCCGAAGGGGTTGCCCGCATCTTCGCCGAATAAATCCTCCATGGATTCCTCACCGCCGGGGTTTTGGACGATGAGGGTTTGCTGAGAAGGGTCCGATAGTTCCAATAGTGCTTTTGCTTGCGGATTATTAGGATCATCACGCAACGCTTTTTCCGCAATCGCTTTGGCCCCTCGCAAGTTACCCTGCTGCAACGCCATGCTGCCTGCTTCGGTGAGTGTTTCGGCTCGCTGGGTGAGCATCGCCGCTGTCTGTCGTAGCATCGGTGATCCCGCTGTCGGCAGCATCAATCCGTGGCCGGCGTTGTGGTCCGCAATCAAGCCAGGCAGGAACGCCATGTCAGGGTTGCTGGCTTCGATATCGCCAGTGAGTTGCAGCTTGATCGCTTGTCCGCCCGCCTGCCCACTGAGCGTCAAGGACACTTCCTTCGCAGCAGCTGGCAGAGTTCCGAGATAGATTGCATCGCGATCGAGTCGCAGGGGTGGGAATCGGTCCCCATGTACCCAGCTGATCGACCCCGCCTCTGCCGAGGCGTCGTTGTTCCCCACATGTTCAATCCAGATCGGTGCCATGTGGGCAGAGTCTGCGACACCGCGGGCGATCACCGCAGCACCACTCTGAGCGGAATCGTCTCCCACCACTCCAATGACTCCGCCAGTCTGATTTGCCAGGATTCCGACTGTCGCGAGATTCTTGGTCGGACCTACCACGATCGCATGAACAGTGATGTGTTCAGCTCGCAACGAGTCAACCAATCGCTCAAAACGAGCCGCATCTTGAGTCGAGTCCAATGAGGTGCCGTCACCGATGTAAATGATCGAACGAGCGTGGTCGTCACTGCGTTGAGCCAACGAAGACGCAGCCCGGTCAAGCAAGGCACCCAGATTCGTGTTGCCCAACGGCAGTCTGCGATCGAGTTGCTTGACGCCCGCAATCACCTCCGAGGCGAGGGCGGGAGTGAACTGGTCCGTCAACGCAACCGCATCGACGTCGCCGGCGAATAACTGGACGCGAGTATTCTGATCCTCCAGTCGACGCAGCAGCATCTTAACGGCCGTCAGCGAATCCGTTCGGAAATCGCCAACTTGACTTGCCGATGTGTCCACCATCACGACAACATCTGTTGGGATATTCGAGGCCGCCGCCATCATCGCCTCGTCGGCACTCGGCTGGACTGAAATCG
Source organism: Allorhodopirellula heiligendammensis (assembly GCF_007860105.1). Classification (NCBI taxonomy): domain Bacteria; kingdom Pseudomonadati; phylum Planctomycetota; class Planctomycetia; order Pirellulales; family Pirellulaceae; genus Allorhodopirellula; species Allorhodopirellula heiligendammensis. Next base: position 612,630 of record NZ_SJPU01000003.1, on the reverse strand, counting down.
CGATGGCTTGCGAATCTGCCTGGCCTTGGTTGCTCGCGATCCGCGTGGTGGTGGCCACCTTCAAACCAGACTCTCCGGTCGCTGGCGAGGCTGCCTCGACAGGTGCCGCCGCCGCGCCAATTCCGACAAACAAGACCCCAGCCACGACAACCCGGGTGAATCGGTGCAGACGAACGCTGCCGGGCACGAACGCCGCGGTGATGCGGGGCACGTGGTGCAGCAGAGATTTCGGTGGCAGAGGTGCCGATGACGGGACCGTCGGAGGAGAAAAGGCTGATAGCATCTTCATCAGTGGCTCGAGATGGAGAAGAGGACAGAGGTGTGAGACTCGCTACTCTCAGTTTATTTCTTAAAAACGGAGATTCCACGAAAAAACGCTTGTTATCGGCTAGCGAGCGCAGAAAAGGTCGGGTTGTGAGGTGTATTATTTTGCAACACGTGTTGCGAAACACCACAGCGACCCGCTGCAATTGCTCCCGAGGAGCGTTCCAACGCACAGATAACGCGATTTTGATGCCAAAAGAAGGCTGTGGACGCGAAGTTATCGCGACAGCGGGGGTGCACTGGCCTGACCACCCCGAAATGGAGCATGGAGGCGAGCCTAGCTCGCGCGCTCCTCGTTGTCTGGATGCGATTGACGCCATCTGGCCATCGCGGGGCCGACGGAGCTCATCGGTACCCATCGCCCACGCGTCTTGTGCCCTTGAACCAAAGTCTCAGGTCGGATCTTACCTTGATCAATCCGCAGAAGCAGATCCTGGTCCGTGAGTGGTCCTACACGTTTGGCTTTGTGAAACCACCCGCTGCTCATGTAAAACCAATCCGCGCTCATCACATTAGGCTCCGGTTTCTGCTGCAGTTATTCGCGACAAACACACCTTCGAACGCATTTATCGGGGGTTGACAGCCCTCTATGCTATACCAAGGGTCAACGCGATGGAAGGTTCTATCCATCGTCACGCCCGGCGTGGGGCTGATTCAATACCCGGCGCGCCGGCCAGGTTCCCGCGTTTCGACGCACAGCCGCGTCAAGTTTTTCTTGGGAACCGACCGCTCATCGCTAGTACGTCCGGTCCGTATCGGCACGGGAACGCGGCGCAGGCCGCCAAATCAGCTGTCGCGTAAGGAGCCGGCGATCCGGCAACGGCGCAGCGGAATCGATCGAGCTCGTGGCCGCTCACTGCAGTCGCGCAATCAGCGCGTGACCACTTTCGGCTCGGCATCCACCTCGGCGGCGATCATGGGTGGTAGGTCGTCGCCGGGAACCAAGCCCGCTCCGGGGATCATCCCATCTCCTTTATCGCTGGGCGACGACAGAACGGGCCAGCCGTCGTCGAATCTCGTCTCGGCGGTGTAGTCGACGGGCGGCCGGTCAAAGAATTTCGGCGGCGACCCCGTTTCGGATCGCCCAAATTTAAGGAGTTTGCTGCCCGCCAGGCGAGTCTCCTTACGAATCGACCCCGCTTGGAACGGCCCCACACCCATCACCCACGTGTCCCTCGCCGTCGAGCGGGATTGGCTGATGCCTGACTGCCAGACAGCATGGCGTGTTTCGCGATCATAGGCGAATGCCGCAATTTTCGCCGCACTCTCACGAGAATCGCGGCGAGCGAGCGCCAGCTCGGGTATCTGGGGGACCTGAGGGGCCCCGGGCACCAGCGTCGCAGCTGATCCGAGCGCATTGTTTTCTGGAATACCATAGGTGACTCGGTGATCGTCGGCGCCGAGGGTACCGATTCGAGCCTCGATGATGATATCTGCTTCCTTGTCAGTTTCCTGCAGCAAACATCCCGCAGCCATGATTTGCTGCCGAAGCGAGCTCGTCACGTAGTCTGCGTTGACAAATAAATCGCCTTTGACCGACTTTAGGTAGCTCGCATCGAGAAAGACCTTCTGACCGCTAAGCGGTCGGAAATCGATGGTCGAAACACTGCGGTCCACCGCATCAGACAAGAGCAGTTGCTGGGTGGCCAGTTGCTCTTTGGTCGTCCCACAACCACCGCACACCATGATCCAGGCCGATAGCATCACCAGAAACACGCCCTGCCAAGCGAGTTTGTTTTCATGACGAGGCGATAGAACAACGGGATGCAAACGCACGGGTGGGACGCAAACGCAAGACGTTCGCTACAACAATGGAGTTTCGGGGTGGGCAATCACCACCAGAGGCTACTGATAACAACCTGGGCGACAATTGGTCGAAGCTGGATCTCAACGCTGATGGGGATACCAAATTCAACTCGGCCGGAGCAAGCTCATTGTGAACCGCCCCATTCCTGGAGCGCACCCGACTGCCGTGTTTCAGTCGGATTCCACCGGGCCGAGTGCCGTCCCTCCATCCGCCTTCGCCGTCTCCACTATCGACCAGGCGATCGCGTTGACCAGCAATCGTGGCAGGACTAGCCCGGCGAAATCGTCGGCGTGCCCGAGCGACGTATAGAATGAAACTCCGCCGTCACCGCGTCGAAATGTCCACGCGACCGGTTCGCTGGCGTGGCCGGGAACCTCACCATCCAGCAGTACACCCGTGTTGGCCGCTAACGGCGAGACCTTGTACAGCGTGCCACCGGCCTTTGCCGGCAGATCAGCGGATAGCCCACGCAATAACGCTGACGGTACGGTCCCCGTGGCGACTAGGTCGACGGTTGTTTCGAGATCCTTGCCGTAGTGATTGGTGTAGTTGCCTCCAAAGACATCCTGATCCCAGGTGAGCCACTGGGCGTGTTTTTCGGGAACGTCTTGGTTGCGAACCGAAAACGCGTGGCTGGCGGTGCGAATGCCAATCACTGGTTTCCCGCCTCCCACGTATGCTCGAATGACGTCAAGCTGTTCTTGAGGCAGAGTGCGTCGCCGGACGCTGACCAACAAAACGTCTGCGTGCCGAACTTTTTCAATCCCATCAAAAGCATTGGGATCGTCTTCATTGGCGTACACAAACGAAACGCGGTAATCGCCAGCAAGATGCTCTCTGGCAAACTTCGGCAAAGTGGTCTTGGTGTCGTATTCCCGCTCGCCGATCAGCATCACGATGTGTGGCTTAGCGTCATCCGCCAACGTCGCTTTCGCGAAGGCGGTCTCACAGATCAGCAGTACGCTCAGACAGAGGAGGGCGTTTTTCAGTAGTTGCATCGGTACTCAGTCTCAGTTGGAAATTTCGCTACACTCTCAGACGCTTCAGCTTATAACGCGACAACAAGCCACTAACACGCGTCCCATCCAGGGTAGTTGCACGCGCCAAAGCATGGAATCCACTACTAATTTGACGCAGTCCTCGTTCAGATGAACGCGGTTACCCGCTCTGTCATTTGCAGTTACTTACCGCCGCCCACGTCGTCCCAACCCGATATGCCTGTAATCAAGTCCGTACGCGGCTTCACCCCCCAGTTTGGACGTGGCTGCTACCTCGCAGACAATGCTGTCGTCGTTGGCGACGTGATCATGGGCGACGATTGTTCGGTTTGGTTCAGCACCGTGGTCCGCGGGGATGTTAACTCGATTCGAATTGGCAATCGCGTCAATATTCAGGACGGGACGGTACTCCACACACTGTATCAGAAATCGGTGATCGAAATCGCCGACAATGTGTCGATTGGCCACAACGTGTGTGTCCATGGCGCCCGCATCGACCAGCACTGCTTGATCGGTATTAACTCCGTCATCCTCGATCACGTTCACATTGGCGAAGGCTCGATCATTGGGGCCGGATCGGTTGTCTTGTCGGGAACTCAAATCGAACCCGGCAGCCTCTACGCAGGCACGCCGGCGCGGCGTATCAAGGATGTCGATCCTGAGCAAGCCCGTGAGATGATCGAGAAAATTGCCACCAATTACCTGATGTACGCAAGTTGGTACCAGGACGAGAATTCGTAAAGCCCCCTATGTTGCAATCCATTGAACTGCCCCGTCAGCTCGACGTTCGGCCCCTTCCAGCGCCTGTCCACGCGATGGTGCACGACCTGCGATGTCGGATCGAGGCGTTCCAAGACCGCTGGGACATGCCCCAAATCGAGCAATTTGTTGCGGCCGACTACCAGCTCGTCTACCAGACGCTCGCATGGATTCGTGAATCCCAGATGCTGATCGGCAACCGTTTTGTCGAGTGGGGCTGCGGTTTTGCTGCCGTCACATTGATGGCTGATGCACTTGGTTGGGAGGCTGTGGGGATCGAATCCGAAGCCGTTCTGATCGAGCATGGTCGGCAGACGCTCGCAGATTGGTGTGGGCCACTGCGAGCGGATACCGCTGGGCCCACTGCGTCTTCACCCGAACTGGTGTTGGGAAACTTCTTGCCACCCGGAGCAGAAGATCTGGCCGATGACCCGACACTCCCCAGTTTGGGGCACCTTACCGAATCGGCGTATCGCGAGTTGGGGTTGGGAGTCGATGATTTTGCCGTTGTCTACAGCTACCCCTGGCCGGGAGAAGACCAATTTCATGAACAGGTATTCGACCGGTACGCCGCCCGCGGCGCGATCCTGTTGCAGTTCTGTGGCCCCAACGATATGAGGGCCTGGCGTGCCGTCTCACGGGCCTGAAACGGCAAAAACGCACCGTCTCGCCCGGACGGGTGGGTCACAGGCAAGACATCAGTCACTTCCGAAATCCTACGGACGGGTGGCGATTTCGATGGGACGAACCAGCCCCAAGTACGCCATCAAGTCCCGCACTTGAGTCTGCGTGAGATTGTCGACCAAACCGCTCGGCATGATGCTGGTGCCCTTGGGTACCACCGAATCCACTTCATCATGCGGAATCATCGTGATCTCGTTCTTAGCATCTCGGACTTGCAGCCCATCACCGATATTGCTGACCATACCAACGTGAACCTGACCAGATGTGGTCACAACTTGCTTGCTGGCGTATTGGTCACTGACGACGTGCGACGGATGCAGAATCGACTCGAGAATCTCGCGCCGGGTAAAGCGTTTGGCGAGGTTGGTCAAATCGGGACCGATGGACACTCCTGTTCCCTCGTGGCGGTGGCAACTCGCACATTGGGCAGATTGGAAAATCGCCAGCCCCGCATTGGTGTCACCCGCCTCACCGTCGTCAGACTCGAGATAGGTCAGCAGTTGTTCGAGATCCCATTTCGACTCGTCGATACTGGGCAACTCGGCTGCGGGGCGATCGGGGAATGTTTTCGCATACCAACGCTGCCACAATTCCATCGTCGGGGCGGCGCCGGTCGGGCGCTGCATGCCGGTCCAATGTTCCAGTAGCCGCTCGACTTTTTCAAACGGAGTGCCCTGCTGCTCGGCACGCAGTCCCATCAACACCAAGGCGCGAAGTGCCATCGGATCGTCGGTGGCAATGGGGACTTCCTTTAGCCTCGTCACGACCTCTTCGGCCGAGGGACCGTCGAGAATGTTCAGGCTGCGAACGAGGTAGTCCCAGTTCTCACCGTCGGGTTTCTGCGCCAGTGCCAAGGATACGACGGCACGCCGTTCCGGCTCGGTACGCCATATTTTACGAAGGTGCTCGGCAGACTCGTCGTCCTCAGCCGTTGAGAGCATGGCGATGATGCCGGTCCGCAGTCGGCGGTGCACATCATCGATCTGCGGTTCAGCAACGAGTTGGTCATCTAGGCTTCGCAGCTTGGCAGCGGTCGCGTCATCGATGGGGCGGGGGAGACGGAAGATCGCTCCGAGAGCCGCATTTCTCCAACGAGCTCCCTCATCGAGGATAGCTTGGACGTCGTCAATGGACAGGTGGCGAGAAAAGTCGCGAGTCACGGCGACCATGTACATCGGCAGCGATCCTTCGGAGTCTTCGCTGGCGATACGTTCGTACATTTTCAGCATTGCAAAACGTTCTTGGGCCGACCAGTCGCGATCGATAAACTGCAGGCACATCGCCGTCAGCACTCGATCGAGCTTGGGAGCATCCGATTCGATGTACTCCATCGCTCGAGGCACAATCGCTTCCGCCTGAAGATATGTCGCCAGGCGAATCAATTCGTGGTTGATGCGGGAATCTCCCGATGGGAATTCCGCTGCGATTCGATCTCTCAGCCACGGAACTTCAGCGGGCTCGATCTGACAACGAGCCAGCGTGACCTGGCACAATCGCAGCGTATCGACAAAGTCTTTATCACTGAGAAAACCCTGCATCAGTTTGTCGGTTCGCTGCAGCACTTCACGGCCTGTCTGGGCGGTGGGGTCGGCAGCGACCAAGGCCAGCATGCCAACGATCGCGGTGCGAGTATCGTCGGAACTGAGAACGGTATCTTTCCAGGTATCGACGGCCAATCGCTGTAGTACCTGCCGGGACAGGAAGGAGACATTGCGGTCGCGGCTGGCGAGCAATGCCAGCACAGCCTCGGGATCACTGGGAAACTGCTCGCTGCGGAGAATCGCTTCGCAGGCGGTGCGAACGACACGAGAGTCCCCGTCGCTGAGCAGTTCCTCCAATCGTCTGGCAGCACCCTTGGACGGCGATAAACCCAACTGCATCGTCGCCCGGCGACGAACCGCTTCATTGGCAGTCCTGGAGAGTTCAACGAGAAGTTCTTCGCTGGGAACGGGTCCATACATCTGCATCAAGTTGATGGCGCGGATGCGGTAGGCGGCCGGGTTTTCGTCACTGTAGGCGACGCCTGCGACCTGGCGGTCCCAGTCATCTCCAAGTTCATGACGGACGGTGGCAATGGCTTGTCGGGCCCACGCGGCGTCGAGCTGCGGTTGACGAACTGCTGCTGCGATACCGGTACCTAATTGCTTCATCGCGTCCGGCACTTTGCCTTGATAGACAACGCGATACACACCTCCGGCAGTCCCGCGCCCGCCGGTACAAAAATACAATGCACCGTCGGCGCCGACGGCGAGGTCGGTCACGTTTAGGGGTGTGCCCTTGAGAAAGACTTCGCTGTCGGCTGAGTATCCGCTGCCATCGGGTTTGAGCCGAACATTCAGGATGCGTCCCTCCGACCAATCTGCCAAGAACAGGCTGTCATGGTACCGCACGGGAAACATGTGATGCTCATAGCATTCGATGCCCGTGGGACTTCCCCGACCGGTATCAAGCAGGTTTGGTAATCGATCGTAGTAGTATTCGGGCCATTTTGCCCAACCTGGACGCCACCCAAACTCACCCGCTTCGGTGATCTCCATCAATGCGGTGGGTCGATACCACGGCGTTTCCAAATCGGCTTCCATGTCGGCATCATGCACGAACAGGCTGCCTGATGGATGGAATGCCAGGTCGTAGGTATTCCGTAATCCACCGGCGACACGCTCGACCACTTTGCCTTCAATGTCGGTCCGGATGATCGTCCCACCCGGAGCCTGGATGCCACGGCCATGTCCGGCCGGGTCTTCATACCGGGGCAATAGATCGCCTTCGTAAGTATCTCGCAATGTTTCCCCTTCGCCGGTCTTGCCGACGGGTTGTACATAGCTGCCTAGAGATACGTAGATCATCCCGTCAGGTCCCAGACGCAGCCCGTGTGGGCCATGTTCGCCGCCTTCGCCTCGGAACTTCATGAGTGTTTTGACTGTTTCCAACGTACCGTCGCGGTTCTTGTCGCTGAGCCGGTAGAGTGCGGTGCCATCGGGGCCTTTGCCTGTGACAAACACCTCACCGTTGAGCGGCAAGATGCCTTGGATAGATTCAACTTGGTCGCAATAGGTGCGGACATCCTCGGGGACGCCATCATCGTCACGGTCAACGGCAATCAGCAGTGGCCCCTGTTCTTGCGACAACACGACATGACCGAACTCGTCGAATGCCATCGCGATGACGGAACCGACTTGCTCGTCATTGAGCACGCGTTGGACGCCGAAGCCCCGTTGAATTTGGAATCGTTCGCTCTGCTCCTTTTCTGATTCGACCGCTACGGTCTGTTCACGATCCCAAGGCACCGTCTCGCCCAAGACGCCGAACGCCGAAGCGGACTCCCAGGTCCGATCGTTGAATGTGGGATTGTCCCACATGCCCTGCTCTTCGAGACTCGTCCGCCAAGTTTCATCGGAACTGAATGTGTACCATTTGTCTTCGTCTTCGGGACGAATTGAGACGCGGGCGACTAGCGCCGCGGTTGGTCCGGACGTGTTTTTGACTCGAATCGCAACGACATTGCGGCCCGTTTCCAGGTAGTCGGAGATTTCGAACTCCTGCATCTGGCGATACGATTGCCCCTTGCCAATCACACGACCATTGACCCGGACCTCGTAATCATCGTCGGCCGCGATCTCGACAAAACCTTCACCGCGGACACGCAGATTCAGAACTTTGCGGAACCAGCAGGTCTCACCGACTTCGATGTCCTGACCGGCCGCCGTCCCACCGGCCCAAATCCACTGGGCTTCCGTCGCCGCGGCAACCGAACCGGTGGCGAAAGGAGAGAATATGGGTAACCCCAATCCCAAGGGGGAGGCAATGCCGACCGCAAATACGGCAAACAGCGACCATTGACGTCTTGCAAACATTCCTGACTGGCCTTCCATGGCGAGAAATCAGACTTCTTCTAAAAACCGCGTTAGGAGCCGCGACCCCAAATTTCCGCTGTTTGATTATTTCACACCCTGCGGTATCAAATACTAGGCCGCCGCCGCAAGGCCGATACCGGCTCTCGCGCGTCAAGTGAAGGATCCCCGCTCCTTGGCAGTCGACAGTGTGCAAATCACCGCCAATCCACCGCACGCGCAGCCGCACATCTTTGGTAATCGGCAAAGTCAGCCTCGTTGGCTTCTTTTTCGTGAGCTGCGTATCGCAACCAGAGATGCGACTGATTGCCGGTCAATCGTGCACAATTCTGCATTGTTTCTGACTTGAGTCCGATATGCAATCCTAGCAGCACCGACGCATGGCGCCGAATCACCTCCAGCCTACGCAGTGAGAAACGCAAGTTCCGCGTTGCGGAATCTGATGGTGGGGCGACAGCGATCCATGGCGGTTATTTCTCTCTGTATGTAGGCGGCATCAGATAGCGATTCGGACCCATGCTATCGAACCTTTTACTACTATCCATTACGGACTTTGGGAGTTAATAACAGCAATGAAGCTTACTAAACTTGCGCTCATCGCAGCCATCGCGTGTGGCATTCACACGGGCACCGCGGCAGCAGAGCAGAATAACGAAATCCAATTAATTTCGCACGCGGCGCAGTGCGATTGCGGCCAACCGGTTTGTGGATGTGAATCCGTCGAACCCATCTATGAGCTCGGCGATTTTGGTCTAGGTAGTTGTGAGGGCGGCTGCGACTCCGGTTGTGACTCAGCAGGCGGGTGCGGCAGCGGCTCCTGCTGCGGAAAGGAACTTGGCGATCCGTGGACGCTCTTCGAAGAGCGAAACGGTTGGTCCTTTGGCGGTTGGACGGACATCGGCTACCACTCCAGCAACAATACAGGGAACGGCATCCTGGGAACGGGCGGTGCCCCCGCTAACTTCAATAATTACGCTGACCGCGTGCAACTGCAGCAGCAGTGGCTCTACCTGGAGAAAGCAACCGATGGCTCGGACGGGCTGAGTTTCGGGGGTCGGATCGACTATCTCTATGGTACCGACGCCCCAGATACCCAGGCGTTTGGCGTCACCAATGACAGCTGGGACAACTCGTGGGACAACGGCGGTGCGTACGGCAACGCACTCCCACAGGTCTACGGTGAAGTCGCCTACGGTGACACCAAGGTGAAATTCGGTCACTTCTTTACGATCGTCGGCAATGAAGTTGTGGCAGCAACCGGCAACTTCTTCTACAGCCGCCAGTTCACCTTCTACAATGCCGAGCCTTTCACCCACACCGGTGTCCTGGCAACGCACACCATGAACAACGACAAAACCACGTTGTACGGCGGTTGGGTATCCGGTTGGGATAGTGGATTCGAAGATAATGGCGACGCGTTCTTGGGCGGGATTGGCCACCAGTTCACCGACAATTTCAGCTTGCTCTACACCACGTGCATTGGACGCTTCAGCAACGCTACCAATACTCCTAACGTTGGCGGCGAGCGAGGTTCCATTCACAGCTTCATCGCGACCATCCAGTTGACCGATAAGTTGCTGAACTTGACCCAGTTCGATTACCTCGATACCACGGATGCCACCGACGCGCTCGTTCGTCAAACCTACGGCCTCAACACCTACTTCATCTATCAGATGACCGACCGGTTGGCCTTGGGCAGCCGTACGGAATACTTCAATTGGGCGACGCCTGAAGTACGGGCAGCTAACCCCGGACTCAACAGCGCTGACCTGTTCAACCAAACTGTCGGGATCAACTACAACATCAATGCAAACCTGATGGTTCGTCCTGAAATGCGTTGGATTGTTGACTACGACCGAACAGGCGTCAACGAAGACAACGCTCGCAACAAGGCGATCTTCGGTATGGACGCGATCTTCACGTTCTAACGCCGGATCCGTTCCCGAAGTAGATAAATGGCAATGAACCACAGCGGCGCTGTCACCAGCGCTGCTGTCCATGGGATACTGAATCGTTGATCCGCGACCATAACCACAAAGCTGACGAGCGGTCCGCTCGAGGGCTTTGCCCCAAGGTCGCAGATCTCGATTTCCCATTGCCCCGCCACGGGCAAATCTAGCTTCGCCGACTGCAGCAGCCGATTTGTTGAATTGGCTTGACTGGCACGGCCCTCTACGACCCGCTCGCTCTGCCGGTCTTGACACCTGACGCTCAGCGTTGCGTCTCGCATCACGCGTCCATCCGATTCGTTTTGGATCAACACGCTGATGTCCACCATCCCAGGCTGAAGCGGTGTGGGCGACGTGAAGACCGTATAACGACGGCCGTCCACAATACCACTCCACTGCACCTTGCCACCGTCGGCGATCGCGCGGGATGCCATCGCAGAAGTCATCAAGCCAACGACGAGTAAAACCACGAGCGGAGTGTGAGGTAGGACCGGCCGCATCTCACATGCCCGTCATTAAGGCACCGCGCATTTGCATCGGCTGCAACAGCACCCACACGCAACTGAAATAGAAGACAACCATTAAACAGATCCAGGGCAGCAGTGGTCGCCATCCCCTTCGATTTTGCTCAGACTCGCGATGCGCAATCCGGTAGCTCACCACGAACGACATACAGAATCCCACCCCCAGAAAAACCAGCTCCAGCGGCAGCAACCACGCAATCGAGTCCGCCCGACAGCAACAACACGCCACGGGACCGGCTGAAAACTCGCCACCTGTCCAGTCGCTCCACATGCGAGCTCCCGCTACCTGTATCGCATCGGCACTGGTAAAAAAATGAAATGAGTAGTGCGCCAGCCACATGCCGAAGCCCAGTGGTATGAGCGCCGGAGCGAAGCGAGCAATTTCAGATCGTCGCGTCATGGTTGTCACAATGATCCACGGACCGACGATCAGCGCAGCGAATAGCCCCAATGTCAGTACCGGCAACCGCCCCACCCCGAGCCATTGCACGAGCTGGTCTTCCCAAGCCAACACCGGGCCTGTCATCCAGGCTGCATTCACCAGTGAGGCAAAAAAAAGAAAGACAATCACGGCCGCCAAATCCGGACGCTCGCTGTATCGCCGGATGCTCGAACGCGACCGATCACTCGTCAAGTCCAAAGTGCGGGGCACCGAAATCAACGCGACGTTATCGTGCGGGCAGGCCGTCACGCAGTCAAAGCAAAAGGTGCAATCCATGTTCCCATGCTTGCGCGGTTGGAACAACTGCGTCTGGCAGCCCGGCGAGCTGGCATTTCCCACGATGCAGTCTTTACTCCTGCAATTCGAGCATGCATAGGAGTCGGTCACAGCGATCTCGGTAGGTGAGATCATCGAGTGCACAAAATTGAATTGTCCGATCGGACAGACATACTTACAGAAAGGTGCGTGGACAAAAAACAATTCGAACCCAACCGCGGTGACAAAGAAACCGATCGCGATCATCGCAGTCCAAAAGGGGCGGTCCCACAATGCAAACGCCTCGTACGCCCAGAAAAAGAGAGCCAGCGTCCCAATGGCAAGCCATTTATTTTGGAGCGTTATCGGCCACTGCCGACGCCGCGGCAACGGCACATGACAAACCCTCGCTAGCCAGGCCACGCACTTTTGCAATGACGTAAACGGACACGCCATGCAGAAAAAGTTTCCTCCCACGAGCAGGGTCAGCACCAGGATACCGCGCCAATGGATCCATGGCAGCACGCCGGCGAGGTTCAGGGGCGAGACTTGCGGGCCGCGAATCCCATCGATAATGACGAGCAATGCCAACACAAACATGCCCACACGCAATAACATCCGTGTGGTACCAGAGCGAAATAGTCGGTGGATGCGAGTTGGGCTAGCCGCGTGGATGAATGGTGCGGCGAGAGCGAACGATGTCCTGGCTGCCTGATTGTGAACAGGCAAGTTTCGCTGGCCAGCCACCAGCTGCGGTGAAAGGCGACGCGTGTTCCTCCGCCGCTCCGTTGGTCCCCCTGCCATCAGTCGACTCACCACGCAGACCAGCCCGATCAAAAAGGCGAGTGACATCGGCACCCACATGATGGCACCGGCGACCGCTTGATCAGTCAACGGATCGATTCCCCACAGGCTGGGCGTCGTCTCATAGTTCGCGTACAAGACGTGGTCCGAGAAGGTCAAAATGCCTGCCAACGCGGTGCCCTGAGCCCCTGCTAAGAACAGGTACGGGACCAGCCAAAATTGGGATAGAACCGGCTGGGAAGGATACGGCTGCACGACCGGCCACCAGAACAAGACCGATGTGGCTAAAAAACACCCATGCTCAAACCGATGCCACACATCTGACTCAAGCGCAAGGCCATAAAAATAAGGGGCGTGCCAAATCCATAGCGATGCCACAAACAGGCACCACGCCCATGCCGGATGGACGAGTTTCGCGATGCCCCGGCGAAGTGGACGCCATGTTGCAAATGGCGTGATCCACCCGTCGCGCAATCGCTTGGGAAGCCCCGCAATCATCGGAAGCATGGGAGCGGAGTAAAGAAGTAGCGGTGGTGCGACAATCATCAACAGCAAGTGCTGAACCATATGGACCTGCAGAGAAAACCCAGCCAGGGTGTCCAGCGGCGACTGGAGGGCGACGAAAACGACGAGCATCCCCGCCACATAAGACACAGCCTGTCCCAGCGAGAACGGTGACGTTCGTCGTTGGCGATACCGCCACCAACCCCGCATGTACATGATCGTGCTCAACGTCAGGCCCAGCAGAACCATCGGACTGAACTGCCACGAACTCAGGATCGCGACCCAATCGGCCTGACTCATGATGCCGATTTTGCGGAGTCGGCGTCGATTGGAGCAGTCGGTGCTGCCGCCTCTAGCGGAGCCGTTTGCACTGAGTCAGCCTGCACTGTGTCAGTCTGCACTGGTTCGACTTGCACTGGATCGCCTTGCAATGGGGCCGGCGCCGCCGGAATCATTGCCGGTGGTCGCCCCGCTGGCCGCATCGCCATCAAGAAGGCAACCAATGCCTTCGTCTCTGCGCTGCTGAGCTTCTGACCGTAGGCGGGCATGTTTCCACCGCCTTGGACAACTTGTCGAATCATCGCATCACGATTCAGTCGGGTGCCCACGTCAGTCAAGTCTGGCCCGCGTTGGCCGCCCTTGCCATCGAGCGCATGACAGTTCCGGCACGCCTTATTCTGCAGTACCACGGCACCTTGCAATTCAAGTGGTGATAGACGTTGCACGATTCGAGTCGGAACCGCCTCACTGCTCCATGCGTCCATCTGGGGTGACCACGGCGAGACCTGACCGTACCAGCCCAACAGTGTCAAACACACGAACATCACCGTCACACACAGCACGGCGACCGGACGACGACTGGCACTGCGTTGTCCCGAGCCCGAGACAAACGGGATCGCGACGAGGACCATCAAACCGAGGACAGGCATGCCCAGCATCAAAAACGTTTCCATGGATGCCGGTGACAACGCCGCCACTGCGAACAGAGGCAGGAAGTACCAATCAGGACGCGGCTCCGCGTGCACGATCGTGGGATCCGGCAATGCCAACGGTCCCTTGGGACCGAGCGTCACAGCCAACGCCACCACGATCAATACCGCAGCAGCGCAGGCGATCCCATCCCGGTACACGGCATGCGGAAAAAAAGGCACACCGCGGTCGAGCAGCTTTTCGTACTTGGCGTCGTAAGTGGCAGGGTCGACTGGCTCGTCTGGATCAGGCGGTTCTGAGATGCCGCGTTTCACGACTAAATAAATATGCCCGACGAGGAGCAGAACCAATAACGCCGGCAACACGAACACATGCAGTGCGTAGAATCGCCCCAGCGTGCTGGTACCAATGATCTCACCACCCAAGATCAAGTGCACGATCGATGGCCCGGCCCAGGGCACGCGTCCTGCGGCGGCAGCGGCAACGCTCACACCCCAGTAGGAATCGGAGTCGAAACGCAGCACCTGCCCACTAAAGGCAAGCCCCAAAGTCAGGACCAACAATCCCACCCCGAATAACCAGGTGACTTCACGGGGGTATTTGAACGCTCCCATTAAAAAGACCTGAGTCATGTGAACGATCAGCATGACGACCATCCCGGTGGCCGACCAATAGTGAATCGATCGCATCAGCCATCCCAGCGGCGTCACCTCGTTGAGCTCGATCAGGCTGTTATACGCGGATTGAGCTGTCGGCTCATAAACCATTGCCAGACAGATTCCGGTGGCCACCTGCAACAGAAAAAACGTCATTGTCACACTGCCGAAGACATACCACCACCCTTTCTTGTGGGCGACTTCGGCAGGGATCGGGTGCCGCATCACCGGCCAGATCGACTGCCGCAGCTGCAGCCTCGATTCCAACCAGCCAACCGATGCGATTGCTCTCTTCTTGATGGCGGTGAGAGTATTCATGCGGGCTGCTGCAGCGTGGGGAGGTGACCGAGCTTGACCATCAACCGGCCTTCCTCGATGCGATGTTCATATTCATAGAGTCCCCGCGGCGGTGGCCCCGAGGCATGCGAACCGTCGTCGTAAAACACGCCTCCATGGCAGGGACACATGAAGAGACCAGCCGTTGGAATCCAATTGACCGGGCACCCCAGGTGAGTGCAATTGACCGCGAAGATTTGAAACTGCTCACCCGCCACACGGCGGACGTAGACCGCAATTTTGCCACTTTCACCGTCGTCTGATTTGCCCAGCGGATTGACCAAGTCGACCAGCCGCGTTTGACCTTCAGGAAATTCGGTGACGGTTCCCGCGGCGATCCACCGGTCGGAATGCTTGGTCAATGGCCCCAGTAAAAATCCCACGATCGGGATTCCAGTAGCAGCCGCCGCCAAGCCACCGAGCACGTAAGTCCCCCACTCCAAGGCACCCCGTCGCGAAACCGACCCACCACCCTGGCAGGGGCAGTCACCATTGCGTTGGTCATTCATTTTCGTCGTTCTCCTGTTGAATCGCTCGCAAGTAGGTCGCGATGTCGATAATCTCGGGCGCGGTCAATGGTCGCCCCAACTCTGACTCCATACCACTGTCGATAAAATTCGGCATTTCCAAGTCCGCGCGGCCGGTGATGATGATCCGTCGCAAAAGCTGGTCGCTGATGAGTTGGCCAAACACCCGGCCGGAAATGGAACCAGCGTCACCACCGTGCCCCTCATCGCCATGGCACCTCGCACAGACAGTCGCAAACAGGTCCGCTCCGGTGGCGACGCTTCCCTGCCGAATCCCCGCTGGATCGTCGACATCAACCTGGTATGCGGGAAGCTTCTCTGCTAACCGCGGGGGAGGTCCGGCCCAGCGAGCTCGAATACCCTGGACGAGAATCTCAATCTGCTTGTCGGTCAGTGTCCCGCCCTGGGCCTTGTCAAAGGCTGGCATCATTGTGCCTTCTCGGCCGGCCACGGCGAGGTGGGTCAGTTGTTCGTCGGAAATGATCGCTTGAAACAAGGGATCATTGAGCGGGGGTGCTGGTCCGAATTGCCCGCTTGCTCCATGGCAACCCGCACAGTTCTGACCGAAGAGAGTTTCAAAATTGCTGATCTGATCCGGACGAACATAGCGATCCGCCGGGTTTGGTTTTCCACAGCCTGTGACGACCGCAAGCACGATCAGAAATGAGATATCACTCCACTTCATGACTGGCTCTCATGATCGCGGCCGTCAGCGGTTGAAGCACCCTCGATGTGGCTGGCCGGCACCTTCTTGGCGTTCACGACGTAGATCCCCATTGTCAATCCATATGCGAACTGGGATGCAATGAACCACGACCACACAATGTGCTCGCTCATCAGCGGATTGAGAATGCCGATGGACGCATAGACCACGCCCGTCCACATCAGAGGGGCGACCACGCCGCCCCAAAATACAGGTGACTTTGGCAGCGTCGGCAAGACAATCTCGAAAAACAAGCCGACCAACGCGGAAGCAGTCAGGTGCAACAGCGACGCGATGATGAACGCGGTCACGCTGAACCGCTCCAGTTCCAACTTGCTGACGTCGTCAAATCGTGTCAGGACAATTCCCGCGAGCATATTGATGGGGTACCAAATTCCGCGGCCACTGACGACACCATACAACATGGCAGTACCAGCCATCACGCCACCGCCAAGCAGCCCGCCCACCACGCCGGAGGCATAGGTGTGCACTCGTTCGGGAAAGTGACTGCGGTTGCCGGGTAGGCCAGCGCGTGGCTGGGCAACACGGCGCGACGACGCAACGACCTCGCGAGCACGCTGATCCACGGGAACCCACGTCTCCTCGATTTCCCCTCGACCAGGCGTCAACTCACGCAACCATCCTCCAATGGCGACCATCAACACCATCACGCCCGCCACTGAAATGAACGGATTGGTTGCGATACCCACCGCCGCCAACGCCACGCCTGCAGCGGATACCATCGGCCATGCCGTAGGTGCAGGCATGCCAATTGATTCCGACTCTTCGTTGACTTCACTCATGAACTACTCACTCGTCTCCGCCCACCAGGACTACAAATACACCACTAACACGATCACGATCCACACCGTGTCAACCAAGTGCCAGTACCATGACACCATTTCAGGTGCCTCGCTATCGACTGCCAGATCTCCTCGTCGCCGTTTCCAGAGCAACAAACTCATCACACCCAAACCGATCGTCACGTGCGCTGCATGAAAGCCGATTAATGTGAAAAAGGTAGTGCCGAATAAATTGCGGCTAATCGTCAGCCCATCATGCACAATCAATTGATACCATTCGTATGCGGTCCCACACAGGAACAAGCTTCCCAGCACAATGGTCACCAGCATCCATCGCGTGAACCGGGGCACATCGCTGCGATCAAACGCTTTGACCGCCAATCCGATCGCCACACTGCTACTGAGCAAAAACACGCTATCCAAAATCGCCAGGGGCAAACTTAGTGATGTTTCGGGAGTCGGACCATGAAGTGTCGCCCCTCGATAGGTCACGTAAGCAATCAGCAATGTCGCAAAAAACACAGCTTCCGAACACAGAAAGGTGAGCACGCCCACTCGCGTAGCCGAAAGCGTGACGCTGTCCGGTGGAGGACAGGGCTGCTGGGGTGTTGATAGCTCGCTCACGGCGATGGTTTCACTCATGTATCCAGTCCGGATCTTCAGGGTGCTTTTTATCCCAAAGGGGGCGTCGACTTCGAACGATGGGTATTGTTTCGAAATTATAGGATGCTGGCGGCGAACTCGTCGCCCACTCTAGCGTCCACGCGTCCCAAGGATCGTCACCGGCAATCCTGCCCCGCTGAAGCGACCACAGCAAATTGACGAACATAACCGCAAAACCGGCCCCCATCACGAAACCGCCCACCGTTGAAATTTGATTCCAAATCTCCCAGCCCTGTCCGGCCTGGTAGGTGTAAACACGCCGGGGCATGCCCATCAGCCCCGAGATGTGCATGGGTGCAAACGTCAGGTTGAAGCCAATCAATTGCAGCCAAAAATGCCATTTACCCCACGTCTCATCGAGCATCCGCCCAGTGGCTTTGGGGTACCAATAGTAAAGGCCTGCCATCAACGCGAACAAACTCCCCCCGAACAATACATAATGAAAGTGGGCGACTAAGAAATAACTATCGGAAACCTGCCAGTCGACTGGAACCGCCGCTAACATCACTCCCGTCAGTCCGCCAATCAAGAACATCGATAGGAACCCAAGTGCAAACAACATCGGGGTGTGCAACCGCAAGCGACCTCCGTACAGCGTCGCCGTCCAGTTGAAAATTTTAATTCCGGTGGGTACCGCGATCAAAAAACTCGCCGCTGAGAAGAATGCATCCAACCCGTCGTTCAAGCCGACAGTGAACATGTGATGGGCCCACACCCCCATGCTGATGAATCCAATCGCAGTCGTCGACATCGCCAGCGTGGTGTGGCCAAAGATGACTTTGCGAGAAAATACCGGCACCACTTCCGAAATGATTCCAAAGGCTGGCAAGGCCATGATGTATACCTCGGGATGCCCGAAAAACCAAAATAGGTGCTGCCACAAAATCGCAGAGCCTCCTGCCTGGGTATCGAAGAAGTGCGCCCCCAAATGTCGATCCATCAACAACATAACTTGGGCGGCGGTGAAGGGCGGAAATGCAAACACGATCAACCAGGCATCGACCAGCATCATCCACACGAATAACGGCAGCTTACCGATTGCCATCCCCGGTGCACGCATCGACACGATCGTGGCAATCAGATTGATCGCGAAAGTGAGCGTCCCCACGCCGCTGACGAGCGTCGCCAGAATCCAATAGTCGACACTGCTGCCGCGTGAATACGCGGGAGAAGTTAACGGCGCATACGCGAACCACCCCACATCGGGCGCAGAACCGGCGCCATAGAGAGCCTCGCCCGTAAAATAGCTGAGGTAAAGAATCATGCCGCCAAATAACGACATCCAAAACCCGAACGCATTGAGTCGCGGAAATGCCACATCACGGGCACCGATCATCAGGGGGATGAGGTAGTTGGCAAACCCTGCGATCATCGGCATGACGACGAAAAAAATCATCGTGGTGCCGTGCATTGTAAACAGCTGGTTGAACGTGTCGGCTTCGACGAGCGTGTTATTGGCCGACCACAACTGCATGCGGATCCAGATAACTTCCAAGCCTCCCAGAACCAGGAAAAACAAACTCATCATCAGGTACATCAAGCCGATGCGTTTATGATCCACCGTCGTCACCCATCCATGCAACCGCGTGACCAGAGGCGGCGCGGGCGATTCGATGGTGGGTTCGGCAATCGCCATGGTTTACTCCAACGTGATCATGTAGTCGACGATTTGCTTGACATCAGTATCCGATAACCGCATATCTGGCATCCGGCACCCGGACTTGTCCAAGTTGGGATCCTTGATCCACCGCGTCAAATGCTCCCGATCATTGTCCATAATCCCCGCAGCCAATGTTTCTCGACTCATCAAGTGAGTAAGATCCGGCCCGAATTTCCCAGTCGCATGCGTGCCTCCAATGGTGTGACAATTGGCGCACGCCAGTTCCATGAACCGGGCGTGCCCTGCGAGAGCACCTGTTGTTTTTGTTTCCGAGGGCGATTCAGCGGGACGCTCGGTACTGGGTGGCAGCGCATTCTGCTGCTGGTGCGAAATCCATGTCGCATAATCCGCAGGCGAAACGACACGCACACGGATCAACATTTTAGCGTGTTGCGTTCCACAATACTCCGCGCAGCGACCCGCAAACGTGCCCTCCTGATCAGCCTGAATCCACATCTGGTTCGTCTTGCCAGGTATCAAGTCAGTTTTACCAGCCAGCCTCGGCACCCAGAAACTATGGATGACATCGGCGGACTCAAGTTGCAAATAGACTGGTCGATTCGTGGCCTCATCACTGACTGGGATCACTAACTCATTGGCGGTCGTGAATCCATGTTGAGGGTATTCGAATTCCCACCACCATTGGTGCCCCACCACACGCACACGCTCGGCGTTCTGAGCAGGTGGCTCCCCCCTGAGATCGACTACCGACCGGATGACGACCAACGCCAACACCAACACGATCATTAGGGGAGCAACCGTCCACGCAAGCTCGATCGGTTGGCTGCCGTACAACTGGGGCGGCTCAGTTTCTCCATCGTCCGCACGCTCACGGAACCGATGAATGAACACGATGAGTGTGCCCGTCACGACCAGAAAGATCACGCTACAGACAGCGATGACCAACCAAAATAAATCGGCTATCGACTCGGCTGCCGGTCCCGCTGGATGAAACACTTCCGGAATTTGCGCGTCCGCGTTCACCGTCGCCACCAGAATCGCAAACACACTCGCGATGACTTGCATCAACGGATGAACTGATCGAAAACTCATTCGGTGAGTGGCTGGGATGGTGATCACTGAGCCCGCAGTCCCCTGGAGGAATACCGAAAAGAACAAAATCCGAATCTGACGTCGACGCGATGTCCTGACCGCTGACGCAACCGCCACTGTAATAACCACATCATGCCACGGACGCCCGACCTATTGTCTCGTCTCAGCATAGGCGGATCCGACGAGGACAGAAAGGGGAGCATGGGGATCGAGTCCTCCCCGACGGCGATCACGATGATCTCGATTTGTCCCGAGCAGTTGCCGGCGATGTCATTGCTGAGATGAGCTCGGCGATATTGATCGTAGCGAATGTGGTGGCGTAGTCCGACATCGCATACGGGATAATGAGGTTGTTCTCATGAATGATAGCACCACAGGTGTAGACGACATTGGGCACGTAGCCTTCTCGCTCGATTTCGTTGGGGGTGATTAAAGGCTCGTGCAATCGGGCAATAATTTTCGATGGATCCTCTAGGTCTAGCAGCATCGCGCCGATGCAGTATCTTCGCATTGGGCCCACACCATGGGTCAACACGAGCCAACCGGCGTCTGTTTCGATTGGCGAACCGCAATTACCAATCTGAACGTATTCCCACGGATTGGTGGGCTTGACGATAAGCTCTTTCGTATGCCAAAAATAAAGCATGTCAGAGTACATCAAATACAGATGCTCACCATCTTGCCGGCCCAGCATCGCGTAGTGACCATTGATCTTCCGGGGGAACAACGCCATCCCCTTGTTGGAGACGGCCGGCCCATTGAGCGTGTGCATTCTGAACCGCAGGAAGTCCTTCGTTTCTAGCAATTGCGGCAACACCATCTCGCCATCGTAGGCGCTGTACGTTGCATAATAGCGACGGCTGCCATCATCGTCGTGAAAATCGACGAACCGAGCGTCCTCGATGCCGTTGGTCTCCGTCGGACTGAACGGGAAAATGACCCGCTCGGATAACGCATGATCCGGGGTGTATTGAATCTCGTAATTGGACTTCGCCAACATCACGACTCGCTCTACCAGGGGAGCAAGTATGTGGTGACGTGATCGCTGCTCACGGAGTGCGGCCGTCAAGCGTGTTTCGAGTTGTTCAAGCGTAAACTCACTCGGAAGCTCCGCCAACACGTCATAAGTGAACGGGTTTCCCAAGCCCAGTTCGATCAGTTTACGCCGAAAGAGGGCGTTCTCGTAACATGAATCTGGAACATAGCGTGGCGTGGTGACGAACCGGATAGGCTCATCGATTCTGATCTGCAAGTCTCTGTCAATCGTCCCGCTGCGAAAAACGATGGATGAGATATGGCCTTCTCCGACCGCTCTCAGACTCATTGCAAACCGTCGCGTCCCAGACGGCAGGTTCGTTTGGTCAGGATGCCATACCAGCGAGGGATTGAATAATGCCGCCGATTCCAGTGCGTATTCTTGAGTAAAGTACGCTCCCAACAGCATCGTTCGATTCTCGCTCAGCGGAGTATCTGTCAGCAGGTGTTGCCGCATATCTTCAAACCGTCGCCGAAAAAATTCCTTTGGCTTCTGATGTCGCCCGTGGAACTCTGTGAGCACCCGTTCGAGCAAGATGTCGACCTCTCGTTCAGAGAGCGTCGAGACACGGGCGATCACCCGCAGCACCCGCTCGTTACCCGGCGGCTGGAACGGCCGCAAGACGACGCGTTGCTTGCTGGGCGAGAGCACGAGTCCAGTTCGATTGATTTGCATAATATGCCAGAGGAACGTTACGGGAGAATGTCATTCAATCTCGTGGCGGACGCGGCCACGGGGTGCGATCCATGGCCAATGCACAATCATCTGCACGCGACGATCGTCACCATCAGTCACTAGGGTTTTAAAGCCAAATTAGCGAGTTGCCGCATTTCAGCTAGCGAGAGCAAGAAGGCAAGAGTCGACTCAGCGCCCTGGTTTTCATTAACTTGGTTTTCCATCAGGCCGTCATAGCAACCGCCTGTCGACGCGTCGTAGATCGGCTCACCGAGGTCGTTGCGTCCCAAAAACCAATCGAAGGCGAGGTGAGCTTGCTCCATCCACAACGGGTCTTTACTGACCGCAAATGCTTCGATGGCTGCTGCTACCATGGCATGGGCCTCAATCGCTTGCTGATCAAAAACGGCAGCCACGCCACCCTCTCGAAAAAAGCCGTTGGATCCAATCGGTCGAAATCGGCCTTGTGGTGAAAGCTGTTGCGCACAGAGCCATCGCAGAGACTTCATGCCAATTTCGACCGCACGGTGATTCTCTGTAGAGCGGCCGTGCGCAATCAGCGACTGCGACAACCTCGCGTTGTTATAAGTCATGGCATCCTCAAACCATGGCCAACTTTCTGTGGCGGTCGACTCGTACATATTGATCAGCCGATCAGCGAGTCGCTGACTCATCGTGACCACAGCGCGATCGCCGCTGTACCGCCTGAGATACTCCTGAATTCCAAGGATGCCGAGCGCCCACGTCCGCGGTGAGGTTGTTTTCTCGCACGCAGGCAAAGCTTGATGAAACAGCTCTCGCGCCCACGCGGTCAATCCAGCGCGACGTGACCGACCGATGCTTGTCCCCAATGCCCACAGCGCGCGTCCCTGGCAATCATCCGAGCCATCTTCTTCGAGCCATTTCCGATCGAAGCTCATGAAGTTTCGAAATCGACCTGTGTCCCTATCGAACGCGACGTTGAGGAATGCAGCGTATCGCGATGCCAGTGCATGCACTTCCGGCGAATCTTGTCCCAACTCTTCGATCAATACCGTCAGGATCAAAGCCCTCGCGTTGTCGTCAGTGCAATAACCGTGAGCATGATCGGGGATTGTATAGATAGCATGTTGCACGATACCCGTTGAATCACTGAGATGCTGCAGATGGTCCAGCTGCATCCTGGGCAGTGCCAATGGTTGCTCGTCGAGCGTGCGCACCGCCAATCGCTTTCGCTGGGCGCTGTGCTCCGCTCGCGCGAGATTGAATGACGCGATATAACTGACTGAGACGTGGTCCCAGGTCATGCTCCGGCCGAGCCTGTGAGCTTCTGACCGCATCGCCAACCGCTTCTCGTCATTACCGAGCAGATCGATGACCTCGCGGGCAATCGCCCCCGAATCTGCGAAGGGCACGAGCACTCCACGACCATCGGCGAGTAGCTCCTCCGCGTGCCAGTAAGGCGTGGAGATAACAGCTTGCCCACATCCAAACGCGTATGCCAATGTTCCCGATACCGCCTGTTGGACATTCAGATAAGGCGTGATGTAGAGATCTGCGGCACCGATGAACTCCGTCAGCTCCTCGAGTTCTACGAAGCGGTTATAGAAGCTGACGTGTTGGGTAATCCCCAATTCCTTCGCCATCCGCTCCAAACTGATGCGATACCGTTCGCCCTGCTCGCGTATCAAACTCGGGTGCGTTGCTCCCAGTACGAGATACACGAAATTGGGAAAGCTAGCTACGATCTCGGGAATCGCGTGCAGCACATGCTCGATACCTTTGCCGGGTGAAAGCAAGCCGAACGTCAACGCCACTGCTTTGTCTTCGACGTTGAACTGCTCTTTGAGAACCCGCTGATCGGTGTCGGGAACGCTTGGAATTCCATGTGCAATCAAATCTACCTTGTCGCTGTCGACCGAGTACGTGTCGATCAGAGTTTGGCGACATCGCTCGGTCATCACTACCAGTCGTGTTGATAGCCGAATTAACTCCTTCATCACGGCACGCTGCGTTTGATTGGGAGCAGACAAGACGGTGTGCAGTGTGGTGACAACTGGCATCCGTAGATCTTGCATGAGTGCCAAAACGTGGCTACCACACGAACCTCCATAAATGCCAAACTCGTGCTGCAATGAGACGACATCGACATTGCCAAAATTGAGGAAATCGGCCGCCGCGCGGTAGTCCTCGAGTTCTTGTTCGACGACCTGAAATTGGACTTCACGCTCGTACGTGTATCCGCCTGCAATGTCGTCCATCGGAATGACGATGCACTTTGCACCTGACGTAGCGGCGATGACGCGACGCAGGTCATGAGTGAAAGTCGCGATGCCGCACTTGCGTGGCAAATAGTCGCCAACGAAAGCAATTTTTTGTAAGCCGGGCGTGGTCATAGTATGGTGGATGCCTTGTAAGATAAAAGTTTGCCCGCAGGGGGAGCGTCCGACGGAGTGCCCATCGTTCTTATCGCTTCGCTGCCTTGCGGGACGGAGGCGATGCGATATGGGACGAGATTAGAATCACACTCGATCTACCTGCCGGGGCTGGTTGTCACTGGAACGACTCCGTTTCAAATGCCGCTACCCCCTGACGGCTCCCCCTTGCGGAAAACTGCGTCAGATTGAGTCCCGGCCTGTTCAAGTGAGTCCAAAATAGACCGTTTTGAAAGCAACGTCATGGCAATACAGGTGTCGGCAGCCCCGTAGAACACTCCGATGTGCTCGCCAAGGTCCAACTGAGCGGTCGGAAAAACGACGTTCGGAACGAAGCCGCTCTTTTCGAAGTCGGTCGTCGGCAACATGATCGGTTCCCTCGACCGAGCGATTACGTGACTGGGGTCCTCCCGATCCAACAAACATGCACCTGCGGCATAGGCGCCTACCGTGCCAGCGATCTGCGACACTGCGCTGCCGTGGTAAAGCATTAAATACCCCTCGTCGATCAGAACCGGAGGCGTTCCACTGCCCACGCGATCCGCTTCCCAGGGGTGCCATCCACCTAAAATCGGCGCGTGCCGGCCCCAGTGCACGAGGTCCGGGGATCGTGCAATCCAAATCTGCGGTGGGTGAAAGTGCGACTTGGGAGTCGGGCGATGCAATGCCACATACTCACCGGCGATACGATCAGGAAACAGAACCACATCTTTGTTTTCGCTCGGGAAGATAATTCCATGTCGCTCGTAGGTGACTAGGTCACGCGAAGACATCAACGCTGTCGCCGCGCCCGATCGAGACACAGCGACATAGGTAATCCAGTACATCCCATCGATTCGGGTAATTCGCGGATCTTCAACGCCGTACTCCTCCCACGGCCCCTCGGGCCGCAGCACACCAACCGTCTCCCAGTCTCCGTCAACGACGGATTGACGAAGTAACTGAAAGTGTGAAATCGATGTCAGGCGCAGATTGCCATTGATTTTCGTCGTGACCACACGCGCGTCACTAGGCAGTAAGTCCCCATCGCGAATCCAATCAACCGCGGTGCCGCCACTTGCCGTCCAGCGAGGTAGTGCGGTCCATCCGGGACGCCTTTCGGCAGGACGTTCGGCGACTCTCGCTATCATGAAAAGCTCATCACCGACCGCGACGACCGCAGGATTCAATACGCCGACAACTTCCCATCCGCATTGCGATGGTTGGACGTCGCGCGGCCGGAGCAAAAGTGCGGTCGACAGCCTGAGAGTCATCCGCCGCTCTCCAGTCCCTGTGATGTAGGTCGCGCCTGCCGAATGGAAAGCGCGGACGTGCCAGCCTGCATGTTCGCCTCCTTGGACGAATCCGTGGCCTGCTGAGATTCGCCAGGCGAAGAGAGTCTTCGGCGAAAGCAAATCGCGAGTTACAGAAACGGAGTCGCCGATCGCAAATGCAATGGCAACTCGGCTTAACAGCCTGTTGAGTCCGTTGCTTTCGCGATACGAACGCACGGATACAAACCCATAGCTCAAGCGAGGGAGGAGATGGAGTGCCTCGCTGGCGCGTCGCGTTAGTAAATCAACAGGCAGTTAGCATCTTTCGGATCGATTCGATGCAGACCAACGGCGAATCCTAGCACGCTCCTATCTCTACGCAATTGCAAAGTTCGGAATTCACCAATCTTTCGATACTTGCTAAGCCGAACTCACGCCTGTTTGCACATTATCAGGACTCAGCAAATCGTCGCCGGGGTTCAGATCATGGGCCCAGACATCAACCTCGTTGCATTGGGTGTCACCACGAATTGTCGCGAAGGCGACGTCCGCCGCGTCCCGCCCGGTTCCAATGCGAACCAAGCCTCCGACGGGTGCCAAGCGTGTGGCATCAAATAAGAACCACCGTCCGTCCAGGTACGCTTCGAAGAATCCATGAAAGTCTGGCGGTTGTAAATTGACGGCATAGCCGGACACATAGCGCGCGGGAATTCCCATCGCACGGCAAAGGCTAATGGCAACATGAGCGTAATCGCGACAAACCCCCGTCCGCTGCAACAACACGTCGCACGCCGTCGTCGTTGGGCCAGTGCTGCCGGGCGTGTACGAAAGTTGCTCGAAGGTCCAATTGCAGATCGCCGTGACCCGTGAGTAGCCCGGAATCAATTGACCAAACTCCTCGAACGCAAACCGGTACAATTTGTCCGATTCGCAGTAGCGACTCGGATTGAGGTACGAAAGCATGTCGGGGGGAAGCAGTTCGTAGTCCGTCTCGCAAACATTCGTAGAATCAACGGCAGCGGCCTGGAGTTGGACGCTGGCATGATAATGAATGGTCAATTCGCCCGGCGGAGCGTTGATCCGAACAATCCGGTTCCCCAGCGATCCGACCTCGCATTCCTCGACCTGCTGAAACGGATGAACTTCCAACGCTTCTGAACTCACCGTTTGGTGAATGTTGCGGGCAACCGAAACATTCAACAGAAAAATCGCCGGGGAACGAACCGAGTAATTCAGTCGACAACCAACTTCGATGCAACTCATATCGGGACTTCCTTATTGAAATGGTGACTTATCCGACCGCAGCGGACGTGTTGCGTGAGGAGACTGATGTGCGTCACATAGCAGAAAGAGTCCGGCGGACTTTGTATATATGGCAATCGCATCCTGGCTGGTCTAATTTTGCTTTGCGAGTGATTCAGTAACAGGCGTTGTCCACCGTCGAAGGAAAGACCCTGTGGACGTATTCGGATTTGAAATCCGCCGTGCTCTTTATTCGTCGGTTCCAATCGCCTGGCCTAAACGATGTCCGATCTGACCTCCTACGGCGCCCCCGATGGCCTGAAATGGGCGCTGCAGCTTGTCACGAATCGAATCTGCTTCACGCTCGATCCCGTCGATGATGCTTTCGGCATTTGCCTTCACCTCTTGGACCTCGCCCTTAATCCGCTGCGCCTCATTGCCAATCTTCCAAACAACGACAATAAGAATCAAAATCGACAACGTCATCACCGTCGCGATGCCGCTTAGGTACCACTTAATCAGTTCGATCGACCGGGCCATTTGAACCGCCTGGGCGCGCATGTCCCGGCGTTCGTTGCGAATGCGCCGACGCCGCCGGCGGCGTGCCAGCTCTGCCCTGGCCTCTTCACGTTCGAGCAGCGTAGCGACGGCAGTCGATAACTCGGAGGTCGATATTCTCTTCGATTCAGTCTCCATTGTGCTTTCGTGTCTTCACTCGGGTTCGCTGCCGGGGAACGTATGGACGGATCACGTGCTTTGCCTCCACAGCATCGTCTCGCACTGCGTAACTACATTGTAATCTCAAACTCCGGCGGCGTCCGTGCGATCGATCAATGCATCAATGCCATTCTTCTTTCCGAGCCCAACACGCAAGTTTTTACGATGAATGAAACCACGGGCGGGCAACGCTCCTCAAGCATCCTGCCAACGGAAACCGTGATCTCGTCAACGATGATCAATGCCCACGCGCCCATCATGGCGCACGCTGCCTCGTAGAGCGTTTCATACGTCTGCATGGGGCACGCGATCCTTCCCATACAGCGTTTGCGGTGCGCGTCCTTTCCCGCTGAGTCTCTGCTCCTGCGCCAGTCGGTACTTACGCCAGTCGGTACCTATGCCAGTCGGTGCAATCGCCGAGTGACCCATTCAAATGTGAGTACTGACGCGATCAACCACATTAAGACAGCGTTGCGTCGCTCCCCAAAGAGAAAATCCGGTGTCCCCGCCAGCACCGTGACTTGAGGCTGGGGCACGATTTCGGAGGTGATTTTGTTCGCCAGCGTAGCAGTGGCTTCGTTGTCTTGAAGAGGAAAATAAATACCTTGGGTCGCTGCTGCTAACTGCATCAACTCGTCGTCGGCGCGCCGTGGACGCTCCAATTCGCTGGTCGGCAACCGCACCTGCACACTTTGCCGCAGCACCTCTTCGTCGAGTGCGTCACCTACGGTCAGCTGGATTTCATAACCTCCGCTCTTCGTGGCTACGAAGTTGCCCGTATACGTGCCGCCGCGTGGCGAATCGGCAGCCGGTGTCAGCCGAAGATCGCGGAACCTACCATCCGGCGAGAGCAACTTGGCAGTCACAAAAGGCTCGTTGAGCGGTTGATATTGATCGTCAACGAGCACCGCACGCAGCGTGACGGTCTGCCCCACCATCGCCCGACTGGCGTCGGCCAACAAGACGCCACGCTTGCTGTCGCGAAGCAATCGCCCTTCACTGACCCAACGAATGAGTTTGGTGTAGTAATTGTCAAAATACTGATCTCCGGCCGCTCGTAACCGCCACATCTCACCGCTGCCTTGGAAGTACACCCGTCCGGCACCATAGAATTGGCTAGCGAAGTAGATCGGCAGATTCCCACTGATTTCCGTCGTCGGGTCTGAGAAATACGCATAGACCTTCGCTCCAGGCTTGGCGCTCTTGACGCCCACGAAGTCGTAGACGCTGCCGACTTCCTGCCAAATCTCAAAACTTTGCTGAGGCGTATCGGCGATCCAGAAAAACTCGGCAGTGGCCGCTTCGGGGGTGAACTGCAACGGCCAAGCATTCCGCCCACCTTGCCGTCCGCCGCCTAGCAGCGGACCACGTGTGGCGAGATTAACGGGAAAGAAACCGCGGATTTGATTTGTCCTGGCGTCACCGCGATCAGCCGTGATTCGGGGGTGATAGACAGGGCCGGCCACCAACACCATCCCTCCAGCTTGCTGGGTCAAGAAGCGATCCATGAGGTCGAGAGATGCCGTGCCGATCGCCGCCCAGTCGGGGTCAAACATCACCACCGCGTCGTACTCGAAGAGCTCCTCTGCCGTCTCTGGGAACGCCGTTAACATCGCGTCGGCGTCTTGACTCATACCGGGCCGTCCGGTCTGCAACCAAACGTCAAGTTGGACTGATTCGTCCCGGTAAAATAGGTTCCGCACAAAGCGATACTCGCGGGTCGGCCCGCCCGCGATCGCAAGCACCTTCAACTTACGAGCAACAACTTCGTAGCGTGCGGTTTGCATGTCGTCGATGCGATTGTGGTCGTCCGCAGGTGCAACGATGCGCACCGCTAGACGCCGCCGGCCAACGGTTTGCGGCTCAATCTCGAACCTGATATCCGTCAGACTGGCGTCCGGCTCCAATCGCACGTGCTGACTCTGAAGCACCTCACCTCCGGGCAACGATGTCACTGCCGCATCCTCATTATCTCCCGCAGCGACGTCCTCACCATCATCGTCCAAGGCATCGATCAGCTCGACGTCGACTTCCAGGGTGGACCTGCCCGTGGCCTGCAGTACAGCCGCGACGACAAACTTGTCACCTGGATAAACGCGCCGGGGTGCTTCGAGATCGACTACGCGAACATTGGTCGGAGGCTGGCTGCTGCCCAAACCCACCGGATACAATGCCACTTCGTCCCGGCGAGCCATCGTCAGGGCCGACGATAGTGGAGTGGGACCGTTGCTCTGACCATCGCTAACTAATACGACACCAGCCAACGTCGTCGCGTCATGGTCGACCAAAATCGAGCGCAACGCGTCACCCAGGGGGCTCTGGGGATCGGTCGCGGCCAAACGCGCCTCCCAATCAATCGAGATCGCTTCAGGGGCCTGCAATGTATCCAAATCGTCGCCGGCATCCGGCGTCTCCAGGTCATCACCGGTGGGGTTGACTGTGTCAGATGCCCCGCCATTGCCCGCCTCAACATTCTGCCCATCGTCAGAGGCATCTAAGGAACCAGGCGAGGCAAGCCCAATCACCGCTGGAAATGACTGATCCGTGCGAACGCTATAGACGCTGCCCAGCGAAATGATACCGATCACCATCGTGATCGCCGCGACCCACAACATCCAGCCCACCGTTTCGCTGCGGTTATTACGCTTAGACGATTGCTCATTGCCCTCCGAAGCCACACGGGCTGGCCGGAGTGACGCAGTGGCTCCGGTGGCCAATGCCATCACACTTGCGATTGAAAAGACGGCCAAGCAGAACAAACCGAACAACGCAAAGGGACTCAGCGGTGAACCGTCACTCTCACTAGTTCCCGCGTCTGGCTGAGTCGGCTGGACGCGTGTCTTCGCGTCCCTCCCTTCCTCTGCACCGGAGTTCGAGGAAGTCGAAATCAATCGCGGTCCCCCAGCACCTCCGACTGCGTAGACGCTCGTGCGATGATCAGCTTCCAATGTCTCCAACAGGCTGGAATTGGCAAGCAGATCGACAGCTGCCTGCGTACGACTCATCGAATCAGGAGTGTCGTTTGCGGGCAGAGACATCGATTGACTCGTGTCCACCAAGACGACGACTTCGCTGGGGCGTGTCACGCTGCGCTCGGTGCGGCGGACCAAATCAAAAAACAAAAACACGAGGGCGAGCACGGCGACCAACCGCAACCCCACGAGCGTCCAACGGACCGGTCGCGGCAGTTCGGCGACATCGCGACGATAGTAAAACATACAAATCGCCAGGGCGGCAACGATGCCCACGACCAGCGACGCCCACAACCACCATCCGTCGATCGCTGCAGCACGAGCAAATTCATATACGATCATCGGTTCACCTCTGCAGAATCGGTACCTGGAGGCGTGGAGGCCGTCTTCACCCGCCGGTGCCTGGACCGCGAATGGGGCTGCGAATCACCCCTGGAATTTGCACTGTCGAGCGCCGAGGCGCGGCGGAGAAAACTGCGACCGCCGGCATCCGCGGCGGACGGCTTGACATGATACGAAGCCCACGCCGCCAAAGCTTGCTCGATCGCCAACAAAATCGCCAACAACAACAGCAGCACCAAAAGGAACGTGGACATCCCACCCACATTGGAATCGTTTTCCCATTGCGTCGTGGAGATGAACTCGATGTTCATCCCGGGCAGGTCCCGCAGAATTTCGGCGTGTGGCATCGTCGCCAAATCGCTTTCACCGAGCCTCAACGCTGACGCCATCGGCAGCACACTGGTTTGTCCATCAACGCCTGTCCGCTGCCATTCGTCGACACCAGGCATCAGAAAATCGTCCAGCCCCGCTTCATCCGCGATTAACATCTCCGCCGGAGAAACTTCGATCAGCGGCGACTGATCATCGGCTTCTAACTCGATCGACAGGCGTGGCGGTTCATCCGCGGGCAGAAATAACATTGCCGTCGGCAGATAGGCATCGCCGGGTACTGGCAAGGTCGCCGGCTCGTCGATCAACCGGGACGTGGGAGGAGCCGCCCCGCTGAACAACATCGCATTGGTCTGTAACAAAAACACGACAAAACTTGGATCACCTGGCCAGTTGTTCCATGCCCCGTCTAAACCCGACATCACTGTCACGATACGGCCACGTCCCAGCCCATGACGTACCGCAATCGGTTGGCCATCGGAGCGTGCGAGTAAGACACGAGTATCGAGCAACTCGGCGGTCTTCGGATCCGAGGACACGCCGTCCGGCTCGGACGTCGCTGCTGACGTTACATCCGCCGGTGCAGCATCGAAGTCGTCTGTTACCACTGGTTCGACCGGAGCCCAAGCTCGCTGCATGTTGACAAGACCAAAAACGGCATTACCGGCGCGAGAGATAGGGCCGAGCAGTTCACCATCCTTGCCAAACACGAGGCCCCCCCGCTGCGATTCACGGGGCGTGACGGCATCACCGCTCGCCGGAGACACATCTTGAACGCCCTGCACACGATCAAGTTCAAATGGCAATAGACGGCGATCATCGCCAGCGAGCACTCGGTTGTAATTCTCACCAGAAACGTCGGCTCCCAAGAACCACGCGAGCCCACCGCCATCACGCACATATTGCTGGAGAATCTGTGCCGTTCGGTCTCTGATCTCGGGAAGATCAATCAGGTAGATGGCGCGGTATCGCTGGAGCGTTTCCAGCGACGCGTCGCGGAGCATCGCCGCGGGACGCACCTCCGGTATCGCTCCAATGCGAACCTGGCTACCTGGATCGAGCACCGATGAAACATGGTAGGCACCAAGCCCATCGGCGTTGCCGTCGATGACCAATACGCGCTGAGCGTCGGCCAATGGGATCGTGCAGACCCGGGTATTGTCAATCGACAGCGCGTCTTCGGGCAGTCCCACGCGAACGACATGTGTTCCTTGACGGTCGATGTAAATCTGAAACGACTTTGTTAACTGCTGGCCGGCAGGAATCGACTCAATCATGATCGCTGGCAGACTCTGCGTCTTACCGCTGATTGCTGACGTCGGATCGGCGACTTTAACATCGTCACCGTAGGTGATCACCGCGGCCGACAACGCAACGTTTTTAACTTCGGTGTCCGAGTAATTCTTCACGGTTACATTGACCATCACCGGGACTCCAGCGACCCAAACATCCGGTTCGGGAGCCAGATCAGTGATCGCCAGATTGCGTGGCGACGCAATGTCCGCGCTGTCAACGCAATCAATCATGCGAATTTCAGCGCCGCTCTTCTCAGCCTTCTCCAACGAGGCCGCCAAGCGGCGAGGGGACTGCCAATCCCGCCGCGAAAAATCGCTGATCACGTACAGACGTCGCTCGTCGGATGGGTTCGCATCGAGCAGGTCACCAGCAAGGTCGATCGCTGGAACGAGATCGGTGCGTAGCGTTGAAGCCCGGGTGCTCATTAGTCGCTCGATCTGACGAGCATCTTGCGTGACCGTCTGGGCGGCTATGTCTGCTGCCGCATCCGCCGTCCCGGTCTGCGAGTTCCCGAGCACCGCCGCTCGACTCGCCCGCATCACCGTTAATTGATGCACACCTTCATCCGCACTTAGCCGACGAACCAAGGTACCGATCGCCCCCAAGGCGCGATCGTAGGCAGTTGCGTCCGATGCTGGTTCGCCGGTCTGTTCACTCTCACCGCTAAGCCCCCCGACCCGCTGCCGCATCGAGTAACTGTCATCGAGCACGATCACGTGATGCGTCGTCTGTCCACCAATCGCGCCGATCAACCGTTTGCCGCCAATCAACCCTGCCAACACCGCGATCAGCAACGCCGCCACAGCCAATCGAGCCAACAGCAGCAACAGCTGCCGCAACACAATCCAGCGCCGCTGTTTGCGGTAACTCGCCAGCAAAAAATCCATCGCCGCCCACTGGGTTCGACGGTGGCGCAGCAGATTGATCAAGTGAACCAGTAACGGAACACCGACAAACAGGAAACCAGCGGCGAGAGTGGGGTAGAGAAACAAGGGAGAGTAGGAGCGGGGAGAGCGGGAGAGGCTGGAGTGCGACGGCTGAACTTCCGACGAACTATCTATTTCTTATTTACGTTGTCTTGCCGAGAGGAATTTGGCGAGGACAGCATCGAGTGGGTCCGAGGTGCGGACCTGCATCGCATCGATCTTCAGTCGGCCGCACGTTCGACGAACCTGCTCCAGAAACTGATCGAGGGCCTCGAGGTATCCCGCACGCAAGGCAGCCGGGTTGCAGTTCAAAAACATGGGATCTTCCAGTCCCTCGAACCGCGTTGCGCCGGTGAACTCAAAATCCACTTCGTCGTCATGCAAGACCTGAAACAGGGCCACGTCATGGCCTTGGGCACGTAGCAAACGCAGACCTTCGGTGAGCGACTCCACACCGAGCAAGTCTGAGATGACGCACACTAAACCGCCCCGAGGAATTGTCGCAGCGACTTGGCGGGTGACTTTGGGTAGCTCCGTATCACCATCGGTGTCCGACGACGCCAATGACCGCAGCATCCGATGCAATTGATGTTGGTTGCTGCGTGCTGGAATGCTGTCGCGAATTTGGGTATCGAACGTAAACAGTCCCACCGCATCTTTCTGACGCAGCGCGAGGTAAGCCAGCGAAGCGGCGATCGAAGCGGCATACTGGAATTTGTTCCGGTCGCCCTCGCCATATCCCATGCTGCCACTGCAGTCGACCAAAAGATGCAAGCGAAGGTTCGTCTCCTCCTCGTACTGTTTGATCGACAACCGATCCTGGCGCGCGTACACCTTCCAGTCGATGTGCCGCAACTCATCGCCGGCCACATAAGGTCGGTGCTGCAGGAACTCGATCGACTGGCCAAAGTACGGACTGCGATGCATCCCCGAGAGAAACCCTTCGACGACCCGGCGGGCCGTCAGTTCCAAGCGACGAATGCGAGCAGTGACCTCAGGTCGCAAATATTTTTTGGAATCGGGCATCGCGTGACAATTCGTCTTCGGTCGTAGGGGTCGCTCCGATGATTCGTTCAATCACGTCATCGCTCGTGATACCTTCGCTCTCGGCTGTAAAGTTTACCACCATCCGGTGGCGGAGGACCGGCCCCGCAAGGGCGGCGATATCGTCAACTTGCACGTGGTGTCGCCCTTGGAGCAGCGCGCGGGCTTTGCCGCCCAAGATTAAGAACTGGACCGCTCGGGGGCCGGCCCCCCAGCCGACGAGGTCGTCAACGAAATCGGGCACGCCCGCGCCGCCAACACGTGTTTGCCGGACGAGTGACAACGCGTAACGGATCACATGGTCGCTCACCGGAACTTGGCGAACGAGGTGCTGCAGTCGCAGAATCTCCTCCGCAGTCAACACCGCTTCGGCCACCTCGGTCGCGGTACCAGTCGTCCGCCGAGCCACCTCAAATTCCTCATCGAAACTGGGATAGTCGACAAAAATCTTGAACATGAACCGGTCTTGCTGCGCTTCTGGCAGCGGATAGGTGCCTTCTTGCTCGATCGGGTTTTGGGTCGCGAGCACGAAGAATGGGTCGTCGAGCACGTGTCGCTCGCGGCCCGCAGTGACCTGCCGCTCTTGCATCGCTTCGAGCAGAGAGGCCTGAGTTTTCGGGGGGGTCCGGTTAATTTCATCGGCCAAAACAATATTGGCGAACAGGGGTCCGGGCATGAACCGCAGGGCACGATGGCCCGACGCCCGGTCCTCCTCGATGATTTCCGTCCCCGTCACGTCCGCCGGCATCAGGTCAGGCGTGAACTGGATACGGCTGAACGACAAATCAAGCGTTTTAGCCAGCGTGCTGATCATCAGCGTTTTCGCCAACCCCGGCACGCCTTCGAGCAACACGTGTCCACGACTGAACAAACAGATCAAAATCTCGTCGATCACGTGTTCTTGGCCAACGATGATCTTGCCCAATTGGGCTAAAACCCGCTCGCGGGCGGCATGGAGCAAGCCCACGTCGGATTCACTGACAGGGGGTTGGTTCATTCAGACGGTCTCGATCGAGGACAAATGTTAATCAATGAGTCAACGCAGTTTAACCCACGCGGCAGGTTTGTGATGCCGGGGGAAGCGGTTCCCCGCGGGTTTTCCTAGCTTGATCTTGTGCTCAAGGACGCAAATTCGCTAGCTCTGCGGTTTTATCAAATCATGGGTGCGTTCCTGTTAAATGCCGTTCCGTTCCTCCCCGCCACCACAATTCAGCCATGTATCGCTCGCAATACCGCCTTTTCTCTACAGCATTGCTAGCTGTTTGGGTCGTCGTGCCGGTCGGCTGCGCGAGCTGGCTGGGGAGAAATGCCACAGACGATTCGGAACATCTGCAAAAGTTGCTCCATGTTCCTGAGTTGCCCAATCTGATTCGGGAAGCAGCCATCCCCAACGGCATGCAGCCCATCAGTGTCGATGGTGTAGCCGTCATCAATCAATTGCCGGGCACGGGTGGCCCAGCAATGCCATCGGGCTTCCGCGATCGATTGCTCGAAGAGATGAAGATCAATGCGATCTCCGATCCGAATGAGTACCTAGAACGTGACGACAACGCCCTTGTGCAAGTTCGTGGCTTGATTCGACCGGGCGCCCGTCGCGGCGATCCGCTCGACTTACAGATCTTAACGCCCCCGAAAACCGAAGCTACCGACCTCCACGGTGGGTGGTTGCTCGATACTCGCATGCGGCACCAACAAGTGCTGCAAAATGCTGTTCGCAGCAGCGATGTGCTCGCCGTCGCGACCGGCCGCATGTTGACCCGCGCCGATTACGACGGAACAATTGATCCGACGCTACAGGTCACCGGTCGCATCCTCTCAGGAGGCGTGGTTCAAAACGATCGAAAACTCGGACTGGTTGTGCGTCCGCAGTATCAACATGTCGAGGTCTCCAAAGCGCTCGCCAAGGCAATCAACCGCCGCTTCTACTTCTTCGATGGCTCGACCCGCCGCGGCATCGCCAAACCGACCGAAGACGACTACATCGAACTCGATGTGCATCCTCGATACCGAGACCACGAAACCCGCCTGATGGCGGTCGTCCGCTCGATCACCGTGGCCGCGGAATCCAGCAGCACCCAGAGTCGACTGGTGGAACTGGCAAGCGAGCTGCGGTCCCCATCGACGGCAGCGGATGCCGCCCTCCAACTCGAAGCGATTGGCGAGAGCGCCGTACCGACGCTGATCGAAGCGACGTCGCTCGAAAACCCCGAACTACGTTTCTACGCCGCCGAAGCTCTGGCATATCTGGACCGGGTCGAAGCGATCGAGCCATTGATCGACGCGATTCGCACCGAACCCGCATTCCGCGCCCCAGCCCTGGATGCATTGCGAGGTATCGAACAAACCTCAACGGTCGCCGCACTGAAAGAGCTACTCGACGAAGCGAGTCTTGAGACTCGTTATGGCGTGATGACCGTGCTGCGGGATCGCAAAGACGGTCGTGCCTTGCTGAACGGAGAAAACCTCCACGGCCAATTCCGGATGTATGAGATTGAGTCCACCGGGCCACCCGCCGTAGTCGTCTCACTCAATCGCAAATCAGAGATCGTTCTGATCGGTGACCTCTCGCCGCTGTCGAGCCCGGCGTCGATGATCGGATCAGGCGGAATTGTTATTCGGCCGCTCGAATCACTGGAAAAACGCCAGGGCGACGAAGGTATCGCAAAGCTCAGGATCAGTCGTTTTCGCCCCGGTAAGCCGGATGCATTCGCTGAAGTGGACGCAACGGTCGCTGGTCTGCTGAGAGGCATCACCGAAGTCGGCGGTTTCTATGGCGATGCTGTCGCGACACTTCGTATCGCCAAGTCGCAAGGGATCCTCGTCGACCAACTTGCGTTCGATCCGCTGCCGAAATCGCAGCGAACATATTATCGCGATGACGAATAGTCCGACCGCAGGACAATGTTAAGAAGCAAACCGACGCGGACCTGAGACGGATCGAGGAGTTTGTTCAGCAGCATGACGCGACCTCGTCGATGAGCGCATTCATTGGCGCGGGCCACCGCGATTTTATCTGCCCGTCAGCGCCAAAGATCCGTACACCTCGTACGCTCAAATCATTGTTAACGCTAAGTCGTTTGATGGTGTCGATGACCTCGTGACGGCCACGGATTCATGGGTGCAGGAAAACGTCCCGGACGCCCTGGTGCGGGTCCGCAAATATTCCGTCGGGGCTTTCGACGATTGGAAGATTGAAGCCCGTTTCAGCGGCCCAGCAAATGCAGACCCTGACACGCTGCGGCGACTCGCTGAGGAAGGTGCCGACATTCTCCGCAACACGCCACTTACGAAAGAAGTGCGAGTCAATTGGCGTGAACGGGTGCAAGCCTTAACGCCGCAGGACAAGCAGGAACGCGCCCGCGCCGCCGGCGTTTCGCGAGATGATCTTGCGCGTGTGATGAAGCGAAATTCCGATGGCGTCGTCGTCGGCCAGTACCGGGAAGGTGATGATCTCATTCCGATTGTCGCCCGGAGTGTTGAATCACAGCGGCTACGTGCAGCAACGTCACTGGATGAACTGCAAATTGCGCCCAAGCTATCGACGCATTCGATCCCTGTCTCGCAGGTGATCGATGGGATTGAAGTGCCCATGGGAAGCCCCGATCATCTGGCGAAAAAATCGTCGGCGACGTTATTCGATTGCGGGCTAGCGGTGTTGCCTTGGGTGATAAGGCAGAGGTCATCAATACTGATGGTGAGGTGTCGCTCGCACGCGTCATCGGACTGGATCACCAGTTGACCAGCCTTTAGGTATTTGCTGGTGGTAAGTGCCTATCGACAGATGCCACCGTGCGGTTTCAAGGCAAACCGCTGGAGACGGTGGAGGAAGGAACCACGACGCCCCCGTTTGACATGGTCGTCATGAATGAAATGGATCGTTTTCATCTCTGTGAAGACGTCATCGATCGGCTGCCGCAGCTAGGTGCCAAAGCGGCTTAATTTGGGCAAGCGATTCATAACAAACTGATCGACCACCGGCACTACATCAACAAATACGGCGACGACATGCCTGAAATCGCTGGCTGGACCTGGGGAGGTCACGAGCTTAGCGGTGAAACGGGGACTTCGACCGGAGGAGATCATGTATAATCTTGTGATCGAGACAGAAGGCAGACTCCCGAGATTGAAAGTCAACCCTGACAGTCTGCTATGCATTCGCAGACAACCTAGACAGTGCACCCCAATGTTACTTGGATCTGATTAAGGCCGCCATGACAACGAATCAACCGTCAGGGGACCCGCCGCCCATGGTGCCCGAATCAGACGCGAACTTGTCAATGGGTCCAACCAGGAGCATGGCCTGGAATGACGACGATACGTTCGAACAGTTCGGTAGTATTCCCCAGCAGTGGGTCGGCAAGATTCTTGGCAAGTACCAAGTCATCAAGACGATCGGCCAAGGAGGAATGGGAATTGTCGTCGAGGCGATCGATCCACATATCGAGCGCAACGTCGCCATCAAGGTATTGCCAGAGCGATTTGCTGCAAATTCAGTTCTTGTCAATCGGTTTCGAGCCGAAGCGCGGGCAGCGGGTCGACTGAGTCATCCCAACGTGGCGACGATCTACGAGGTGGGGCTGGAGGGAGCGACCCCCTACTTAGTCATGGAACTACTGTCGGGCGGCAGCATTGCTGACGAGCTAAAAAAATCCGGTGCGCAAACGCCACTCGAGGCAACTCGCATCCTGATCGATTCATGTCGCGGCATTTCAGCGGCTCACCGAGTTGGTCTGGTGCACCGAGATGTGAAACCTGCGAACTTACTTCGTGCGGCCGACGACAGAGTGAAGGTGACGGACTTTGGACTGGTAAAATTGTCCGAATCCGACCCGCTCACAGCGGCGCATCTGACGCAGTCGGGAACGGTCATCGGCACGCCCTATTTCATGAGTCCCGAACAGTGTCAGGGTTTGAATGTGGACGCCCGCAGCGACATTTATTCACTGGGAGCAACCTATTACTGTCTGCTCACTGGTAAAAGCCCCTTTCAGGACTCGGGCGGTCCTGTTCAGGTGATGCTCGCTCACTGCACGAAGACCATCCCAGACCCCCGTGTTAACGATCCATCCATCCCTTCGGCTTGTGCTGATATCATTGCTCGCGCCTTGGCGAAGGCACCCGCCGATCGCTACCAGTCGGTTGAGGAGATGCTGGCCGATCTCCAATCCGTCGTGGCAGCATTGTCGGGGGAAATCAGAATTGATCTTCCCAGTCAATCGGGCTCATCGCACGCCGCCGTGAAACCCACTCCGTCACCGCCGCGGGTAAATTTCCGGGCCATCGTTGCTGGTGGGGCCGCGTTGCTGTTGGTGATAGCTATGATCGCGATGACCATACATCATTTTGCGGGTGACACCTCAGCCGGTGCGGTCGTCCCGCAAGGTGAGCCAATCAAGGTGGGAGTTCTGCAATCGCTCAGCGGAACGATGTCGACAAGCGGAACCAGCGTTGTTGACGCCACGCTCATGGCGATCGAGGAAATCAATAACACGGGTGGCCTGTTGGGCCGTCCCATCAAGCCAATCGTAGCAGACGGTCGGTCCGACACCGAAACCTACGCGATGGAAGCGGAACGGCTTATCGTCGAAGAAAAGGTCTGTGCGGTATTCGGTTGCTGGACGTCGGCCAGTCGCAAAACCGTCCGTCCTATTTTTGAAAAACATGACAACCTGTTGGTTTATCCCGTGCAGTACGAAGGCATGGAAACGTCACCCAACATCATTTACATGGGTGCCACCCCGAATCAGCAGATTATTCCAGCCCTCAATTGGTCCATCGAAGAGCTCGGGAAGAAACGCTTTTTCATCGTCGGATCGGATTACGTTTTTCCTCGCGCCGCTAGTGAGATCATCCAAGATCACGTTGCGACGGTGGGCGCAAACGTGGTGGGAGAAATGTATGTGCCGCTATCGAGTCCCGAGTTTGATCCTGTGGTTCGTGAGATCATCAAAACAAAACCAGATATGATTCTCTGCGCCATTGCGGGTGATTCAAACACGGATTTCTTCCGTGCGCTGCGTCAAGCAGATATCCGATCAGCTGATATTCCGTGCTTGTCATTCAGCATGGGTGAGCAAGAACTGCGCAGTCTTTCGATTGAAAACGTGGAGGGTGATTATGCCGCATTAACCTATTTCCAGTCGCTCGACCTACCTGAAAACAATGCGTTCGTCGAAAGAGTGACGCAGCGTTATCCGCAGCGCGTCGTTTCGGATCCGATGGAAGCCGCCTATGTGGGAGTTCAACTGTGGGCACAGGCCGTTCGGGAAGCTCAAACCATCGCCCCGAAAAAAGTCATTCGGGCGATGTTGAATGAGCGGCTGGCCGCTCCGGAGGGTCACATTCGAATCGAACCGGATACCCAGCACTGCTTTAAGACGCCACGGATTGGCAAAATCCGACACGATGGTCAGTTCGAAGTCGTCTGGTCTGCCCCCGAGCCGATGCAACCTGCTCCCTATCCCGCCACTCGAACTGCTGCCGATTGGAAGGCTTTTCTTCACGATCTTTACACGAGTTGGGGAGATCAGTGGGCAGCGCCAGCTACTGATTAATTCGCCCGCTGATTAATTCGGCCACTCATACTTCATTCGGCCACTCGTATGCTCGATTCTCAATCACAAGGTCTGGCAGTTCAAGCTCGTTCAAGCGAGGTTGGGCACAGTTATCCGCTGGGTGCAACGGTTCAAGCAGGCGGCGTGAACTTCAGCCTGTTCTCGCGTCGGGCCACCAGTGTCGAGCTCTTATTGTTCGAGCATGAAGCGGACCCGTATCCCGTACGGACCATAGCTCTGCACCCAACTGCGAATCGCACCTATCACTATTGGCACGTATTCGTGCCTGATTTGGAGCCCGGCCAACTCTATGGTTATCGCGTCAACGGTCCCAATGAGCCTGAACGCGGGTTGCGTTTCGATCCCACGAAAGTCCTGCTTGATCCGTACGGTCGCGGAGTCGTGGTACCCCAAGGCTATTGCCGCGGTGCCGCGAAAGGATTTAGCGAAAACTCTGCTTTGGCCATGAAAAGTGTCGTTGTCGACGTGAGCCTTTACGATTGGGAGGGCGACGAACCTATCCGCCGTTCTGCCGCTCAGACGATCATTTACGAAATGCACGTGAAGGGCTTCACGCAGCACCCGAACTCCGGGCTGGATGACAACAGACGCGGAACTTACGCGGGTTTGATCGAAAAGATCCCTTATTTGCAGCAACTTGGCATCACTGCCGTCGAGTTATTACCTGTCTTTCAATTCGATGCACTTGATGCACCGGTTGGCAAAGTGAATTATTGGGGATACGCACCCATTTCCTTTTTTGCCCCACATCAGGCATATAGCTCGCGTCCGGGGCCACTCGGAATGGTCGATGAGTTTCGCGACATGGTCAAAGCACTTCATCGAGCGGGCATCGAAGTGATCCTTGACGTTGTCTTTAACCATACTGCTGAAGGTGATGAATCGGGTCCGACACTGTGCTTTCGTGGCATCGACAACCAGACGTACTACCACCTGGAGAATGGAGGCAAGCATTATGCCAACTACAGTGGCTGTGGAAATACGCTGAACGCAGACAATCCAGTTGTCCGCCGCATGATCATTGACTGCCTACGCTATTGGGTTCAGGAGATGCATGTCGATGGCTTTCGATTTGACTTGGCATCCATCCTGGCCCGGGATAGCTCGGGACAACCACACCCCAACCCGCCTGTTCTGTGGGATATCGAATCGGCACCTGAATTGGCGGGCATCAAGCTGTTCGCAGAAGCTTGGGATGCCGCCGGACTGTATCAGGTAGGGGATTTCGTTGGTGATTCGTGGCGTGAGTGGAATGGCAGGTTCCGAGACGACATCCGCGATTTCTTTCGCGGTGAAGGCGGCTCCGTTCGCCGGATTGCCGATCGCATTGTGGGCAGCCCAGAGTTTTACGGTCATAAGGAGCGAGAAGCTGAACAGAGCGTCAACTTTGTGACCTGCCACGACGGATTCACGCTGAACGACCTCGTCTCTTATAACGCGAAACGCAACCAGGCAAATGGGGAAGCCAACCGCGATGGGACAGATAACAATGGCAGTTGGAATTGCGGCATTGAAGGCCCGACCGATGATCCTCAGATCGAGCGACTACGAAACCGTCAGGTGAAAAACTTTCTCACCACAACGATGCTGTCACTGGGCATCCCAATGATCACAATGGGCGATGAGGTCCGCCGCACGCAGCGAGGTAACAACAACGCCTATTGTCAGGACAATCCAGTGAGTTGGTTCGACTGGACAGACTTGGAGAAGCACGCCGACGTTCATCGATTCGTCGACCTATTGAGTGCCCGCCGGAGACTGCGTGATCCCGAACATGAACAGCAGCGAATCAGCGTGAACACGATGTTGCGCGAAGCCAAGAAAGCGTGGCATGGAGTTCGTTTGCATCAGCCGGACTGGAGCGATGCGTCACACTGTATCGCCTTAGGTGGCGAACTGCATAACGGCGAACTCATTTTCCATTGGATCCTGAATGCCTACTGGGAGCCGCTTACCTTCGAGTTGCCAGCACTTGAAAGTGGGCACTGGCGTCGGTGGATTGATACGGCCCTGGATAGCCCAGCGGACATCGTTCCGTGGGAGCAAGCCGTGGAGGTGACGAGCAATCACTACCTCGCCGCAGCGAGGTCCGTTGTCCTGCTCTATGTGTGCGAACGGCCGACGAGGCAATCTCTCTGAACCGGTAGCACCACGAATCGTGGCTTCAGAAAGCATTTTCCTAAACCAGCCCGTGGTCTCCCATGCAACGGCCATCTGCTATTCGGCAAGTCCATTGCCATCGCTCAGCGGCAGCGGGCTGACAAATTCCGCGTCGCCGGGAGAACTGATGCCCACATCG
Source organism: Allorhodopirellula heiligendammensis (assembly GCF_007860105.1). Classification (NCBI taxonomy): domain Bacteria; kingdom Pseudomonadati; phylum Planctomycetota; class Planctomycetia; order Pirellulales; family Pirellulaceae; genus Allorhodopirellula; species Allorhodopirellula heiligendammensis. The sequence goes on along the minus strand of NZ_SJPU01000003.1, from coordinate 569,277 downwards.
ATCATCTGATCGGTGGTGTACCCGCCCCCTACGCCCGGTTGGGTTTCTGAGGGATCGAAAGGTCCCGAGCTGATCGGACGAGGTACGCAGATATCTTCTGGATGGTGACTGGGTTCCAAGAACCGTCCCAGTTCGTACGCGTCTCGCTCCGCACCGGGGCACCAAGGACCTTCAGCCAAACCAATTTCCGCGTAGGCGAGTAGAGAACCTTTTTGCATGTGGAAGTCACGGATCGCGAGGTTGTAGTTCGAGATCGAACGATAAAACTCCGCTTCCGAGACCACCACGCGTCGCTGGGCCTGCAAGAGAAAGTTAATGTTATCGGTGCCGTCGATATACCGTCGTCGCAGCACGTCGACCTGGCGAAGGTCGGCGAGATAGCGATTGTAATTGGTTTCGACGAGCTGATAAGTCAGATCGATGGATCGCGCGGACGCTGACAGATCGTGGCTGATCCGCAGTTCGGTTTCATTGAGCAGGGAGCGTTCACGCTGAAGATTTAAGTTTGCGTGGGCAACCGCGTTGCTGGCAGCACGCAGGCCGATCGGTGCTGAGAACTCGACCCCCGCGCCCCACTGCTGATACTGACCACTGGTCACAGAACTGAATAGGTTTTGATTGTAGGGCGCGCCGGAACTATTGCCGATCAGGTGATCTCCCAAACCGACCCAGCGGTAGGTACCTACAAAGTCTGCTTGCGGCCGTCGATTCAATCTCGCCGCAACCAATTCGAGTTCGCGACGTTTCACATTGTATTTTTGGCGACGGACTTCGACGCGGCGTACAAGTGCTTGGCCGAGGGCGCTCTGCCAGTCGAACACAACCTTGGCGTCCAGTGGCGCGGTCGTGGGCTTGAGCAAAGTCCCGTCGCTGGCGGGCATGCCGATTAGGTAACGTAGCCGCTGCTCAACTTGGTACAGGCCCGCATCACCAGCGAGTGCCGATTGGACTTGTGCTTCGAATTCGTAATACTGCGATCGAGCCTGAGCTTCTTCGTCGCTACGGCCGGCACCCACGTCCAACCGCACCTGCTGGTATTGATAGGTTTGGAGAGCAGATTCGCGTCCCTTCACGGTCGCTTCAAGAACCCGGTAGGATGCCGCCAGTTCCCAGTAGGCTTGCTCGACATCCGAAACCATGGATATCACAGCGGCTTCGAAATCTGCGAGTGCCACATCCTCGTTCACACGCGCAATTAACACACCGTTGTAGGTGCCGGGGATTGTGCTGGTGCCGACAATCCGATTGTACGTAGTACCGGCTCCTCTCATCAGCGGCTGCCGGTACTCGGCTTCCATGAAGCCCGTGAAGGCACTGGGGAACAATTGGCTACGACGGCTGGGGTCGTCAGTACGTGTGTACGTCACATTGTTGCGTAACGCGAATGTGGCCCCGGTCGCCGTCTTCTTGCGAATCTCGTTGTTGTAGGTTCCCAGCGTTTGGTTGGTATACGTCGGGAACAGGTTGGTCACACCACCACCGCCGCCTCCAATGGCTGCTGGATTGAGGTTGCGAGGTGCGTCAACCTTGTTCCAAAACAAGGACTGGGAGTACTGAGCGTCAAAGGCTGACAATGCCGCTTCCACACCGAGCTGGGGACTGGCGTGCGCCAGACTGGGATCGTAAACGGTCCGCATCGCCGCTGGACTGGTGATGATGGTACCGCCGATCGATCGCAGCACAGGGCTGTTGGCCAGCGCCGTGCGGATAGCGTCTTGCAGCGTGATCTCGACAGCCGGTAGTTGCGAGGGATCCTGCAAGGCATTTGGCGTCGTTGCTGCTGCGGCCGCCGCTGTCTGGGGCGTCGCACAATCCTGAACCTCAGGATATTCAATCTTCAACGCCGAGTGATCGTGATAGGACATCACCGTATCGTGCGGACCATCGGGAATCTTCTGGGCTAGATTGCAGCCTACCGTGGCAATCGATGCGACACATCCACAGAGAATCGCAGCCAACCGCCGTCGACGTGCACGAGTACGTTGCGTCTGCACGTTACCGGTACGAGTCTTTGATGGCTTCGTTGTTGGGACGTGGCTCGGTGTTTCGAGGCAGTCTTTGTGGGGGTGCCGATCCATGGCTAGCTCAATCTTTCAAAAACATTGACTTCGGTGAGGCCACTGCAACTCGAGACGCTCAACATCCCTGTCGGGCGTTAACTCGAATGAGCGGGTGACAGATTACGACGGGCAATTTGACCCGCCGTTGAAAGTTCCAACTCTGATCCGACCTGTGGGTCGGCTAAGGCAACGCGATGAACGTTCCGGACACCACTGCGGCTTCGACGATAATCGCGCGACGCTCCAGAGGTGGACGCTGAAAGAATTTCGGTGTGGGAGACCCAACTCGGTAGTAGCCTTTGCTGTAAATGTTCTCGCATGGCGGCTGCACGGTCGCGAGGTAAGGCAGCATGGGCATCGTGACGAAGAAACGCGTGCCCGAAGCGAGAGGTTGGAAACAGCCCCAACGCTCGTGACCATGCCGTTCGAGCATCCGGTCTTCAAAATACAGGGGATGCGAAAATGTGTTTGGCGCCGCCCAAGGACGGATCAATTCGGGCCATGCTGCTTCCCCGGCCAACAACGCTCGCTCATCACCGTCTTCAGGCAACGCAATCATATTGAGTTCGTCCCCGGCGCTCACTGTTTCCGGAATCCGCCCGTTGCCAATCGGCTTTTGGTCGGTAGAAACAGCTCGAAGAGGCGGCAGTACGAAGCGTCCCTGTTCGACTTCAGGATATCTTGGCTGGATAAAAGGCTTAGCCAACACGCCTTCATTGTCCTTGACCGCAGGATCCAGCTCATTCGCTGCGGGAGTAGTCGCATCGTCAGGATCAGCTACTTTGTCGGGTTCCTCAGATGTGTCAGGGATCGATAACAGACCGTCATCTTCGGTTCTATCGTCGTCGTCGAGCAACTGCCGCAAACGCTCGGTGCGTTGTTCGTCCGCGGAGAGCGTACTGTCCGCATCCGAATTCAGGTCGGCACCCAGGCCAAGCCCCGCATCAGCAGGCGAGACGCCATTAGAAGCCGCAGCATCCGGCAGACTCCCCGGAACTGCGTCGCCGGCGGGCCCTTGGTTCGCGAGCATCATCGCAAACGAAGCAGTCGACGACCAACTAACGGAGGCCTGCTGAGCTTTGACGGGAATCGCTCCGCCATCGGCCCACAGCCATGCCGCCCCAACGCCGTGCGTCGCACCAATCGCAGCTAGAAAAACGAGAAACCGGCGGCGGACAGTGTATCGGCTTGGCGAGCGGTGGACCGCCATGTAGCCCTGTGGTACGTCGCCGAACCACCAGTCCCAGATTGAATTTGACATTACGATGCGTCTTTCTTGCCGTGTCATGTGAATCGAAAAGCACATGCCGAGTTTTCCCGACAGCCGTTTTAATCGGCGGGACTCAACGCCTGAATCTAGGAGCAACTGGCAAAACCGGTCTTCCCGGTGGTACCCGTTGGGTGCGACCCGTACAAGCGTTACAACTTCCAATCGGCATCCCCACACCAGTACTCGTCACTCTCCCCTCTAACCACACCCCGTCGTCGTGTTCATCGAAGTCACCGACCCCCAAGACCCGCGTTTAAACGCCTTCCGCGATGTGCGGATCCGAGATCCCCGCAATGGTTTCATCGCTGAAGGCTCATTGGTGGTGCGACGACTTCTCCAAAGCGAATTATCGTTGCGATCGTTACTGCTTCACCGTGGGCAAGAATCGAAGTATGCCGCACTGATCCCTGACTCAACGCCAGCGTTTGTGGTCGATCCTCAGATTGGGGAGCAGATTGCCGGCTACGATTTTCATCGCGGCGTGTTGGCTCACGGCGAGTGCCCCACCATGCTGGGGTGCGAGGAACTTGCCCGCCGCCGACCGCCCACCGCACTCGCACTCATCGGGATCAGCGATCCCGAAAATGTGGGTAGCCTGCTGCGTTCGGCGGCTGCTCTTGGTGTTCACGATATATTGATCGGTCCCCAAACCATCACTCCGTTCGCTCGCCGAGTCATCCGGGTCAGCATGGCCTCGGTTTTTCATCATCGCTTTTATCAATTCGATGAACCTGTTAAACAAATCACGCAGCTGCAGACCGAGGGCATCCAGTTCGCCGCCACCACGCCCGCTAAGGACGCCATCGCAATTGACACTTTAGGCAGCGAACTTGCTCGCCACGGAACTGTACTGGTTGTCGGAAATGAGGCCAGCGGGCTCGACCGCGCCGTCCAGGATGCTTGCTCCCTTCGCACCACGCTGCCGATGCACGAATCGACCGACAGTCTCAACGTGGGTGTCGCTGGTGCGATCTTTTTGTACGAGTTGAGCAAGCAACTTCGATGAGCCAGCACTTACTCGATGCATTCATGCAGAATGCACGGCTCCGGCCGGATGCGATTGCGCTGCGTGCTCCCAACCAGCCTGCACAGACGTGGGCAGAACTCACTGTTGAAGTTAATCGGACGCGTCAGCAAATTGAATGCTTGGCTGATGAGTCCGTTCCGCGAGGTACACGTCATCGCGGAGCGGAGGGTATTCGTATCGTCTACGAAAGCCGCAATTTGCCCGCCGACATCGTAATTGCAATCGCTTGCATGGCATCAGGTGTCATCGAGATTCCGATCGATGCACGACTGCCGACGGCGATCCGGCGACAGATTTCCAGTCGCAGTAAAGGTATCGCGTGGGAAACTGTCAATAAGAACGCTCTACCGGCGAGAGATGACTTTGCGTCGGCACTGCACCAGTTGGAACATTGTGCGGCCCGCGTTGATCCTCATCAACCGAGTCTTGTCCTGTGGACCAGTGGCACGACCGCTCAACCGCGTGGCGTGATGTTGTCGCAGCACAACTTGACGACCAATGCGAAAGCAAAATTGCGTGCGGTCCCGCAATGCCCGGAGGACATTCGACTAACCCTACTATCGATTGCCCATGCCTACGCGAGAACTTGCGACATGGGAACGTGGCTACTCTCGGGTTGCGTCTGGACGCTCGACTACGGCACCCGCGGGCTCGAGCGAATCGATCCCGCCTACCCACCGACAATGATCAATTGCGTGCCGGTTGTGGCACGGGAGATCGCTGCACGGCTGGCATCAAATGATCAACGTCTAAATCAACTTGCTGTGCTTGGGTGCGGCGGGGCGGCCATGGATCGAGATTTATTCGTTAGTCTTCGGCAACACGGCATTGAGGTGATTCAGGGATACGGATGCACCGAAACGTCGCCGGTCATTTGCAGCTCGGCCATTGGCAAGACAGCGGAGGGATTGGTCGGCCCGCCGGTGGACGACTGTGAGATCCGCATCCGTGATCGCCGATTATACGTGCGCGGCCCCAATGTGATGTTGGGATATCTCGATGATCCAGAAGCAACCGCAGCAAAGATCGATGGGAATGGATGGCTGGATACCGGAGATCTGGTCGAATGTCAGCCGGACGGGCAGTTACGAATTCTCGGACGAGCTGATGACGTGATCGTACTGGAAAACGGTTTCAAACTGCATCCGCTGCCAATCGAACAGGAAATTGTTCGGAATCATCCCTGCGAGTACGCTGTTGTCCTGTCAGTCAATCAACAGCTTATCATTGCGTTGCAGATTGAGACGCTCGATCAAGATGAGATAGCGTCCACGATCGAACCGCTCCTGCCGCCCAACACGTCATATCGATGTGAGCGGCTTGTGCCGCCCCTGTCACTCGCGCGGGGGGAGTTAACGCCGAAGAAAACGCCGCGCCGCCGCGTCATTGCCACACGTTTTGTGGAACCGTAACGGAAGTTGGATCGCCACCTACAATCCGACAAACGGCACTGGTACGAGCAACGCGTGCTGGCGAACCCAGGTATCAACACCGTCCCAGCTCGTATACTGACTCCCCCCGAGGACGATGAGATAAACGACTACGATCGCAGGTGCGACTAGCAAGCGAACAGTCCACCGCGAGACGATGGTGCAAATTCGTTGAGTCTGCCCACGGTGAGTTTCCTCTCCTGCATCCGCAGCGGTTCGAAGCCGTCGACATCGCCGCAGCGCCAACCCCGTAGCGATCCTCGCTGGCAACATGAACGAGACGAAGATCAGGCAGGGCAACCAGGCAATTTCTTGCGGCGTCGCTTCGATCTTGAGCAGATACAGTGGGAGCGGCAAGACGACAAGCGTCAGAAACATCGCTCCCGCGTAGCTCCATGGAGCATACCGCAGGTCGCGCCGTACCTGCCGCCACTGGAACATCGCTCGAAATCGTTTCTCAGCAGCGAAGTGGGCCTGCAACATGGGCAGTGTCAGCAGCACATAACCAAGCAAGATCAATGCGATCACACCGATAACTCCTGCCACCGCTCGTTGACCATCGCGCGTGACAACCATGATCAGCATCGCCGGGAGCAACCAGATTAGCGTTCCCGCTGCGCCGCGAAGTCCCAACCAAAACAGCATTGGAAGTCGCAATGAGACCGCAAATTCCCAAATCCGATCAGCTGTGTTGGACCACGTCTCCGGGCGCCATACTTCGCGCAAGAATCGCATGGGTTCGGGCCACACAAAATGCCATAACCGACCACCACGAACCCAGGCCCACCACAGGTAGACGGTTGTCAATGCGGACACGATAATCGCCAGCATGCGAAGTGCCACCGCTGCTCGCGAGCTCGGCTCAATGATCGCGACGACAGACTCCCAGTGCACTAACATGCGAATCGGCAATGAAGCCAGGCCCAGCGAGGCAGCGATTACCCCAATCTGTCCCGCTTTGGTCAGTCCAGGCAGACTGTGACGCAGCGTTTCGCCACCAGCCAGTCGTCCTGCCACAAATAACAAATAACCCAGCACTGTGATCTGCAGCACCGGAATGGCTGTCACCACAGCCAGCAGTAACACGAGCCAGCCCAGGCACCATAGATTCCACACAGTTGCTGCGAGCAGTGCCCAGAGGTGCCTCGCCCACGTCAACTCAAGGCCGTTCGCTACCCCGGGCGGCGCGTCAATGACGGTTTCCTGCGACAACTGCCGCTCGGAAGAAATTGGATCGACCGTGCCCGCCCAGCTCATCGGGAACCTCGTCTCGAAATCACTTTCATGTTCCCCAAAATTTGAGTGACCGTAAGAAAATAACACGTGCCGCACGAAATGTAGCCGCCGTCGCCAGACTGCGGATTCGCAGTCTGGCGCACCTAGCCAACTGTCTTAGACACGTGTCCTAACCAACTAGCTTCGGTTAGGTGAGTGACTCAACGTCATACGTCACCTGTTCGCGACGTTGGTCGAGTCGACCGATCGTTTTCTCCACCAAGTGTAACAGTTTATCGGCCGCGCCCTCGAATGCATCGCGGACTGTGGTGCTGTGATGACGCACCGAAATGGGTTTCAGACCGCGTAAACGAGCTTCCATCACACACCGCTTGTCGAGGTCCTCATTATGCCCGACATGTTTGTCATGAGCATGCTCCTCCGCTAAAAACACCTCGATACGTGTGATCCGTTGCTCGTATCGCTCCAACGCGTTCTCAACGGATTCCTGCACGTGAGCATAAAGTGCTTCGCCGCCTCGGATGTGGTTGTCGGTGTGAGTTTGAATCTGCATTTGGTCATCCTTTCACTGGTGAAGATGGGGTGAGCGACATGCGGCACCCAGCTAAATTATAGTGCAAACGCCACACCACATCATCTCTTTGCGTTAATATATCACCCCATCGCGGCAACTTGTCGCCCCCCAGTCCCTATTCGGAACGCAGACCATGCAAACCATCTATTCTGGAGGTGTTTTCAGCGACTCACTCCCTGATGGGCGAGCTGGCGGGGAGGTTGAACTCGCCCCAGCGGGAGTTTCCGTGCGCTGCCCCGACGGGGAATCCTTCGTCATTCCCTACCGCGACTGCCAAGTCGAGATGGGAGGCTATCACGGCCGGATGATCTTTTGTCGCAATCCCGATCGTTCGCTCACCATCTACTCAGATGATTCCAAGTTTCGCCGAGACCTTTCTCTGGCGGCGGCGGGAACCCTTGATAACCAACTGGCCATTTCCCACCGGCAACGTCGCAGTGAGTCGAGGCGCAGTCTGTTTTATGCGTCGGCGTTCCTGCTCGCGCTGGCCGTGTTGGTTGTTGGAGGATATTTCGGCATCCGACGCGCTGCCAAAGCTGCGGTGCTGGCATTGCCCACCAGCGTCGACGAGCAGATTGGAAATGCGGCAATGAAGTCGATGACTTTGGAGGGGCCACCGGTGAAGGACAGAGTCGTCGTTGACGCGATGCAGACGATCGTTGACCGATTGGCCCCCGCAGCGGCCATTCCAGGACTGAAATTCAACGTGCAGGTCGTCGAGTCGCCGACAGTCAATGCTTTTGCGCTGCCAGGAGGACACATTGTCATTTACACGGGGTTGATCGAAAGTGCAAAGACGCCCGAGCAGGTTGCCGCCGTCCTGGCGCACGAGATGTCCCACGTGACATTGCGACATGGTCTGCAGCGTGTCGGCCAATCGCTCGGCGTGTGGGCTGGGTTGACACTGTTGATCGGCGATGTCAGCGGCCTGATGGGCGCCGGGGTCGATCTTTTTCACACCGCATCGATCAATCACTACTCCCGCGAACACGAGAACGAGGCGGACCGTGAGGGCGTGCAAATGCTCCAAGCAGCTAGGATCGACCCGGCTGGCATGCCCCAGTTTTTCTCGATCATGGCGAAGGATCATGCTGAACTACCAGGAATTTTCACGTGGGTCAGCACGCACCCGGACGAGGCGTCTAGAATAGCCGACGTCAAAGCTCAGATTGCGAATTTGCCGCCGCAAGAGTATCGCCCTCTCGACATCGACTGGGCCGAAGTGCAGACACATCTTCATAACCTTCCCGCTAATCAACCGCAGGGCGAATGATGCAAGCCGAAATTCATGACCGACCCTCCTTCGCCAACATCCGAGTTCACTTAGAGCCCGGTGAAGAGATCATTGCCGAAGCGGACGCCATGGCCAGTATGAGCGCGTCGATCGAGATGAAGACGCAGTGGAGTGGCGGATTCGTCAATGGTGTCCTGAAACGAATCTTCGGCAGCGAGTCCATGTTCGTCAACACGTTCTCTACACAAAGTGGTGGCGACATTGTGCTCACTCAACCCTTCCCCGGCGACATCCAGTGCCTCGAACTCAACGGGAACACCATGTTCCTGCAACCAGGCGCATTCATCGCCTGTGAACCTGGCGTGAAACTTGGCTTGGGCTGGGCGGGCTTTCGGATGTTCATCGCTCGCGAAGGATTGTTCCGACTCAAAGTCAGCGGCAAGGGACGTATCTGGTTCGGTGCCTATGGCGGAATTTTCCAACGTGAAATCGATAGCGACTACATTGTCGATACTGGGCATTTGGTAGCCTACGAACCGACGATCGGTATTCAAATCGCCATGGCAGGCGGTCTGTTCTCAAGCTTTTTCAGCGGTGAAGGTTTAGTCACACGGGTGTCTGGGCCTGGCCGTATTTATATGCAGTCGCGATCGTTCGACGGTCTTGCGGCATGGACCAATTCGCACCTCTACTGATTCATCATGCAACATCAACTGCTCGCCCAACCGGCGATGTCGATCGCTAAATTGTCCATGCAGGCTGGCGAATCGATCACCTGCGAAGTCGGTGCGATGATCGCCATGACCAGCGGTTTTAGCGTCGAGACAACGTCCCGAAATAAGGGCGGCGGCGGTGGTATCGCCAAAGGTCTCAAACGCATGTTTGCCGGTGAGAACTTTTTTCTCAATCACTTTACCGCCACAGCTTCCGACCAGACGCTGATGATCGGTCCTGGATTGCTAGGCGATATTATGCACTACCCGCTCGCCGGCAGCACGCTGATCGTGCAGGGATCAAGTTGGTTGGCATCGGCCGTTGGAATTGAGATCGACGCAACTTGGCAGGGCTTCGGGAAAGCCTTGTTCAGCGGCGAGGGAATGTTCTGGGTTAAGTGTAGCGGTAGCGGTGATCTCTTCCTGAATAGTTTTGGCTCGATCTACCAGGTTAACGTCAACGGCGAATACGTGGTGGATACCGGTCACATCGTGGCGTTTGATGACACCTTGCAGTTCCGCATCGGAAAAGCCGGCTCGAGCCTTGTCGGGAGTATTCTCGGCGGCGAAGGCCTGGTTTGCAAATTCAGCGGCCAGGGCAAACTCTATTGCCAAAGTCATAATCCACCTAGCTTTGGTAAATTGCTCGGCCCCAAACTCAAGGCACGATAAAGCACCATGATCAGCATCGCCTGTAACAATTGCCAAAAACGCTACCGATTGGACGACAAATTTGCTGGCAAGAGAGCCAAGTGCAAAGAGTGCGGCCAAATCATGGCCATCCCCGCCCCTGCGGCGAGTGATGATGCCTACCTGCCACCCGCGCAGGACCCACCTCCTGCGCCTGTGGCGGCAGATCTAGCAGTCACTCCCGCGAAACGACCAACTCCGCAACCCCCAACACCGCCCTCACTCCCGGTCGCCAAACCAGCCCCGATCGCTGCCGCCCCGCTCGCCACCGGCGGAGCGTCACCGGTCCGGCCAGCGACGACTTCCGCAACGGGTCCCGCCGCTACTGCGGGGCGCGCTCGCGGGGAGGAATCGAAAACACTGCGTGGGACCACCAGTCAACTGCAGTACGAGATCAGTCAACGTCCGGATTTCTCAATCGTCAACATCCAAATACCGCAAGGACGCAAGCTATATGCTGAGCCTTCTGCGATGGTTTCGATGACACCATCGATGCACTTGGAAGCTGGCTTCAAAGGCGGTCTCGGAAAAACGCTAGGTCGGATGCTGGGCGGCGAGAGTTTAATAATCAACACCTTCACTGCTCAAAGTGGCCCCGGTGAGGTGATGTTCGCTGGCGGTGCAGCAGGTGACATCGCCTATCATCGCCTCGAAGGCAATTCGCTATACCTTCAACGGGGCGCGTACATGCTCAATAGCGAAGGCGTCGAAGTCTCCGGAAAATGGCAGGGTGCCAAAGGATTCTTCAGTGGCGAGGGGCTCGTTTTGCTCAAAGCCACTGGCACCGGCGATATCTTTTTCAATTCCTACGGCGCGATTATTCCGATCGACGTGACGGAGGGCTTCATCGTCGACACCGGATACATCGTCGCCTTCGAAGAGTCGCTGCAGTACCGCGTCACCGTTCTGCCGGGACTACGCACCGCAGGGAAAATCAAGTCGTTTTTCTTCGGCGGCGAAGGACTCGTATGTCAGTTCGCTGGCACCGGCCGCGTCTGGGTACAAACACGCCAGGTCAAATCATTTCTATCCTGGGTCCACGGCTTTCGACCTACCAAGAGCAACTGAGTGCCGGAGCTCCTCCTGCAGAAGTTCGCGTTTCGTCCAGACAACCGTGGGTGTTCCAGAAAACGTATTCGAACAATATGATTCACCTACTCTTCGTCGGGTTGCCGCCCTTCCAGAGAGAGACTCATTTGCTCACCCGATCTGACATTGGCAGTAATCTCAGGTGCAATTGTTTCGAGTGCCTCAATCACTAGCTCGGCAGTAGCCGCCGCGCCCTCTGGACTGAAATGGGTGGTGTCGGTCACCTCGAAGTTGTAGGCGGCACTGGCCTCTGGGCCAATTCGATTGTGGTGTTCCACGCTGATCACGTTGAGATCGATGAATAGAACCTGTTGCTGCTGTGCCAGGTCCCGCGCCGCCGTTGCATAAGCCGCCAAGCTCGCTTTGAGACCGCTCGTTCGTGGTTCAATTCTCCCATTCTCACCAAAATTACGCCGGGTCACCGAACTCAGAATAATGGCTTTGGCACCCGCCTTTTTCACTCGTTCGACATACGACGTCAACTTATCGCGATAGAGATCCGGCCCATACTTCTTTTGATCATTGTGTCCGAACTGAATCAACACGTAGTCCGGGTGCTGATTCAACAATTGATCGAGCGTACTGGATAACGATTCGAGTGTGGCTCCATTCTTGGCCACGTTGATCACCCGGGTGTGCTCACTAAACCGTTCCGAAAATGCTGGCCCCCAACCGTACGTTGTCGCGACGGTCGAGTCGCCAATCAGCCCAATGGTGAGTTCTTTCGGTTCTGTGCTAGCAGAGGCGAGTGCCGAATGGATGAGCAACAGTAGCGTGAGGAAGTGCGTTTGCATGATGCGTCGTGATATCGAGGAGGGTTCAAGATAGATGCCAATCGTGGCGTGACCGGTACCAGTTGGTGGCCTACCCGAAGCATCATACTTGGTCTCGACTTTGCCATGGGAAGCGCTGCCATGAGAAGCACTCTCATGGGGAATGTGACTGGCGCCAGCCCAGGCGTTGTGACCGGTGGCAGGACTACAACACATCCTGTTCAGGCGGTCGTTGCTGGGAGGGCACCGACCGAGCCTGTTTTAGCGCATGCTTGATTGGAGCGACGGTCGACTCCAGGGCTCGACCGATCGCGGTGACGATCTCGTCGTCAACCTCGCCGGTCCACTCATTCATGTAGAACTTCTTGACTTCGATACCGAGTGATACGCCCGAGCCAGGAAAATTTTCATGGACCCAGCGTGAGAACCGGGTCGCACGAAATCGAACATTGCGGCGGACATCGAGCGGTCCACCAGGAAAATCAAATTCTTTCATTGCTCGTTCGAAGCAGCTCACGACCCCTTCGCAACGATCTAGATCCATGCCGCCGGTGCAAATGTTGATCTGTGGGTTTTCAAGGATCTCCGCAAACGCCGACGCGGGGCCTTCGCGATGATGGTTGTAACTGTGTAGATCGTAGACAAAGAATGCACCATGGCGACGTTTAATCTCACTTAGCAGCTCAAACATGAAGCTGTAGAACGCATCATAGATTGCCAGCGAACGATCGACGATATCCGGCTCAAGTGGCTGCTTCCAAACATGAAGCCCCCAGGCGTCCTCGGGCGTTCGATAGACAGCATCCTTGCGAAGTCGGTTGAGATCGACTTCAAATCGGCTCCGCAGGCCGACCACCTGCGTCGAAGCGATGCGCGTCCATCGGCTGGTGAACGAATCCTCTTCTCGCAATCGATCCGCTTCACTGATCAGCAATCGCTCGGCGATCTCGGGCCGTACCGCGTGCCCATCATGAATCGCAACCGCGACGATGGGGCCATCGCTGAAGTGCACTCGAACAATATCCTGCACTAAGTCGTTGGGGGGATCCATTGACAATCCATTCCGTTATTCATCGCAGCGCGTTCTCAGGCAGCGAGTGGATTTCCTGCCAGATAATGCCCTGTCAAAGCGATCGCCATGGCGTCCGCGACGTCATTTGGCTCCGGCACCGATTCAAGCCCCAACTGCAACTTCACGGCGAGCTGCATCTGCGTCTTGGATGCCCGCCCATTGCCCGTCATGACTTTCTTCACTCGGGTCGGCTCGTAGTGACAGATATCCAGCCCCGCTTCGCCTGCGGCGAGACAGATGACACCGCGGGCGTGCCCCATCAAGATCGCAGTGCGGGGACGTTCGTAGTGGGAAAACAACTGTTCCAAGGCCATTGCATCAATGGGATGCGACGCGATGACCTCACGGATTCCATCACTGAGTTCCTTCAAACGCATCGGCAGTGTGTCACGGGCGCGGCTACGAACAATCCCCGCCTCGACCAACCGTAGGTTACCACTGTCACGGATAATCACCGCGTACCCAGTCGTATTGAGCCCCGGGTCAATCCCCAAAATACAACGATAGGCGTCAGGTCGATCGGCTACGAACTGCGTTCCCACGACGTTCCCTCTTTCTTGTCTAGGAGTGCGACCCCGAGTGCGGCCAAACGGTCGCGAATGGCGTCGCCGGTAGCGTAGTCCTTTCGCTCGCGAGCTTCTTTGCGAAGTTCAATCAACAACTGCACAACCCCATCGAGTAATTCGGTCGCCGACTCATCACCGCCCGCTGCGATCGGTGGCCGCATGAACAAACCGAGCACGCGAGACAATTCCGCGATCACCGCAGTGGCGCGTACGAGGCGACCGACGGCGGCCGAGTCCGTGTCGCTGCCCCCACCGAGCTTCTCGGAGTCGATGTAGCGGTTGAGCGTTCGCAGGGAATCAAACAGAACGCTGATCGCCAAACCTGAATTGAAGTCATCATCCATCGCGGCAAGAAACTTGTTGCGGATGGCGTGGATCTCGCACAACAACTCGTCCTGGCCGGGATCGAATTCCCCCTCAGCTCGTAGTCGTGGCGCGTCGAGATCATAAAAAGACTGCCCGGAGATCTCGGCAAAACGATCGAAGAACCGGTAGAACGCTTCGAGCGATGTGCCGGCCTCCGCCAGAGTTTCTTCGTTGTAGATGATCGTGCTACGATAGTGGGTCCGCAGGAGAAAAAATCGAATGCGCTCGCCAGTCTGTGTGCGAATCAGTTCCGCCAAGCCACCGGCGCCCTTACTACGGCTGATTTTCCCCGCAGCAGCTTCCTCAACCGATTCCGTTCCATCAGCAGCCGCCGTCTCACGATCTCCCTTGCCACCAATTTTTCCCTTTTCACCCGCCCGCATCAAACCGTTGTGCATCCAGTACTTGACCATGGGCGCGTCGTGACGGCAGGTGCTCTGGGCTCGCTCATTTTCGTGGTGCGGGAACATGAGATCCAGACCACCGCCATGAATATCAAAGGTCTCGCCCAGAATTTCGTGGCTCATCGCTGAACACTCAATGTGCCAGCCGGGACGGCCGTCACCCCACGGGCTCTCCCAACTCGGCTCGCCCGGGCGAGCCGATTTCCACAATGCGAAGTCACCAGGATTGCGCTTTTTCGCCGCAGCCCCGCCGCCTTCGCCCTGCTGAGCATCGACGCTCCGGTTAGACAATTGCCCATAACCGGCGTCTTTGGTGACGTCAAAGAACACGTCGCCATCCACCGCATACGCGAAGCCTTTCTCCTCAAGTGATCCGATGAACGCAATAATCTGATCCATATGATCGGTTGCCCGAGGCAAATGGTTGATCTGGTTGACGCCGAGCTCTTTCAGGTTGGCGAGATAGTCCGCCGTCATTTCGACAGCGATCTGGCTCATCGGAATGCCGCGTTCTTGGCTCTTCTTAATCAGCTTATCGTCGACGTCAGTGATGTTGACCACAAAGGTAACTTCGTAACCACAGTACGTGAGAAACCGCTTGATCGTGTCAAAGATGACTGGGCCGACCATGTGTCCGATGTGAGATTCGGCGTAAACCGTCGGACCGCAAAGATACATGCCCACACGTGGCGGACGAAGTGGCGAAAACGG
The DNA here is from genome assembly GCF_007860105.1 of Allorhodopirellula heiligendammensis. Taxonomy (NCBI): domain Bacteria; kingdom Pseudomonadati; phylum Planctomycetota; class Planctomycetia; order Pirellulales; family Pirellulaceae; genus Allorhodopirellula; species Allorhodopirellula heiligendammensis. The sequence continues at coordinate 554,062 of NZ_SJPU01000003.1, read as the reverse complement.
CTCTTTGGTCTTGCTGAGCGTATTGTAAACCCGAATCGAAGGGCGAGAATCGCAAGCAGTGTCGGCAGAGGCGGGCGAAGTGGCGGTCGAACTCATCATTTCACGAACGAAAATGGAAGGGACGGGTCGTTATCCGTCGGTAAACGGATGTCAATAGAGCGTCAAAAACGTCGGCGAAAACACCAGCGGTGCATCCACCTGGGAGTATAGGGGAGATCGGCATCCCGGGGCGAGTCCATCTTGAAGACGCCCTCCGGCAGCAACGGCGAGCCGGTTGCATCGGTCACCCCCCGTTCCCTTCAGACTCTAGCCTTCGGAGACCTTAGACCGCCCCTAGAGCAGGTGCTTCGCTTTGACGTCGAGATATTGATTGACTAACGGGGCCGTCAGCTCGTCTGGGAAGGCGTCAACGACGAGGACGCCGCGGTGTCGCAAACCAGTCAAAATCTCTTCACGCCAGACCAGAATATCCGCAGCTGCGGCGGCGCGATACATCGTGAAGTCATCGATTGATTCACTCGCCGGTGGCGGAAGCTCCCCCGCAGGCGTCGCTGCGATCGCAGCCAACGCGGCATGTTGAGGTGCATCAGCCGCGACAAACATTTCGCGGTCGCGCAACAATACCCCCAGCGGCAAATGTGTCCCCGTAAGATTGGAAAGATAGTCGACGACTACTTCCGCGTTGACTTCGTCGACCACATTGGTGACTAGCGTGACCAGCGAACGGCGTTTGCACCGAGAACTCAGGTGCAGGAATGCCAGGTCGTATCGCGACTCGACCATTCGGGGGAACTGATCGAAGCCCGCCTGCAACAGCCGATTCATCTGGCTGGCACCCCCGCGTGGTGGGATGTATGCGTGCACGCGATCGCTGAAACAGATCATCCCCACGGCATCCCCCTGCTGCAGCGCCACATACGCCATCATCAGCGCCGCGTTAAGAGCATGATCCAACAGTGAGTACCCATCACGGTGGTTTGTCATCATGCGTCCGCAGTCGAGCATGAAAATCAACCGTTGGCTTTGGTCGCTCTGAAATTGACGCACCGTCAGTTTGTTTCGCCGTGCAGTACTCCGCCAATCAATATGTCGGTAGTTGTCATCACGCGTGTAATCACGGAGTCGCTCGAAGTCACTGTCCTGGCCGATCCGGCGGGTACGACGGACGCCGATCAGACTGAGCCGGTTGGTGCGGGCGAGCAAGGCATAGTCGGCAAGCTGTTTCATGTCGGGATAGATGTTGACCCGGTCGTGAACGGCGAGCGTCACCTGTCGCTGCCACAGACGCAGTGGACTGCTAATCTTCAAGTAGCATTTTTCCAGTTCGAACGCACCCCGCCGATGCGCCGTCAGTCGCGCCAGCGCCTTGGTTTCCATGCCAGGCAATAGATCTAACGAATGCACGGCGGGCTCAGCCGTGAAGTACTCCGGGAGGTCGTCACAAAACTCCCCAACCAGTCGCATCGACGTGCGATTACGAAGACGCAGCGTACTCTCCATCGGAACACCTAACGAACCGGACCGCCCGATCTCGCGTGTCACCTCGATCCCTGTACAGGAACCGCCTCCACTGCCCCGCCAAAGTAACGCGAAATCAATCGTTGTGACAATAAGAATCATGCCATCGACCAAGGCGACCACGACCAACCAGTCAGGTGAGAACACCACCAGCACGCTGCAGATGATCGGAATGGCGAGCAAGCCAGCCCACAAACGCGTGGGGAAGACTCGGGTCGCCAACGCCACAATCACCAGGGGCAGGCTCAACATCACCAGCAACAACCAAGGTAATTGGCTCAGCCACTGCATTTCCTCCCCCATGTCGGAAGCGAGTTTCGATTGGGCTATCAGGAAATGCATTGCGAAACGAAAGTTGAACGTTGCGAAGACGTCGTCTTGAAATCACGGTGGGTGTGAGCTCTGGCACGCATCACATTTTACCGGCCGGCCGGATGCCTGAGCCATCGCGGTCGGTAAGTCGGTCGCCAAGATCAGCGCGGGCAGCTTCAGCATGCTTCTCCAGCAGCGCGACGACATCAGGATGTTCGTCAATCACATTCGTCGTTTCGTTGACGTCGTTCTTCAAATCAAACAGAGCTCGGCCGATTTTTGCAGTCTGGTAATTCGATGGAATGCCGTCGCTGCCTCCGGGCTGCCCCGCCAGCGTGCGGTAGGAATGAGGGAAGTGTAACTTCCAACGATCGTTTCGAATCGCTTGTAGCTCGCCACCACCGTAATAGCAATAGAACGACTCGTGCGGAGACTTGGCTCCAGGCTCACCCAACATCAGGGGTAGGATATTTTTGCCGTCTATAGGATGGGTGGGCAACTCCGCACCGATCAATGCGGCGACCGTCGGCAGAATATCAATCGTCGACGCAAGTTGATCGCAGGTCGTGCCGGCGGGGATTTCCCCGGTCCACTGCATCAGCGTGGGCTCACGGTAACCGCCTTCAAACATTGTTCCTTTGCCCTCCCGCAACTTCGTCGTACCAGCGTGGTCTCCATAGGACAGCCAGGGACCATTGTCAGACGTGAAGATCACCAACGTGTTGGAATCCAACCCCTCCTCGCTCAATGCCGCATTGATCTGGCCTACCGACCAATCCACTTCCATCACCACATCACCAAACAGACCGCGTGCACTCTTGCCTTTGAACTTGTCAGACACGTACAAGGGCACGTGCACCATACTGTGCGGCACATACAGGAAGAATGGATTGTCTTTGTTGCGATGAATGAAATCGACCGCATGCTCAGTGTACTGGGTCGTGAGCTGCGTCTGATCCTCAGGGGTCACCTTGGGATTGATGATGTCGTTGCCCTCGAACAACGGCAGATCCGGCCAGCGTTTGAGTCGCTCGTCCATCGGCAGGTGCAGCACATTGGGGTGGTAAGGCCACATGTCGTTGCTGTAAGCGAGCCCAAAATACTCATCGAATCCGTGCTGCAGAGGCAGGAATTTTTTGTGGTGCCCTAGATGCCATTTACCAAAAATGGCGGTTGCATAGTTCTGTTGTTTGCATAGCTCTGCCAATGTCATTTCATCGGAATGGATGCCCATCCGCGCGTGAGGCCCGAGTGCTCCAGAAATTCCCACGCGGCGATGGTAGCACCCCGTCATCAGCGCTGCCCGCGAGGCAGAACAGACCGCTGAAGAAACGACAAAGTCCGTGAAGCGACGACCATTCTTCGCCATTGCGTCTAGGTTAGGGGTTTCGATCCCCTGTGCACCGAACGGTCCAATATCTTCATAGCCCATGTCGTCAATGAAAATGACAACCACGTTGGGTGGGCGATCGCTGGCATTGGCATTCGACACTGTCCATGCAGCGAGGCAAAGCAAGATAGCGAAAAAACGCATCAATTCGTTCCAGATGGGTAAGCTCAGGTGGTGAATTCGATCTCTCGAGCACCCATCTTACACTGCTCCGGCCCGGCACGTTGATGCGTTGAACGCCGAAGACAAAAATCACAACCCACGCGGTTTCGCAACCATATTGCGGGATGTTGGGAGCCACCGTAGCCAAATCGCGCCACCCATCAGAGCTCAAACGCATCGATTCTATTCCGACACGCGACAGCATCCCCACCGACGGGCATCCCCACCGACGGGCATCCCCACCGACGGGCGTCCCCACCGACGGGCGTCACCGTCGATGGAGAGAGTTCATCGCTTCGGACGGCCGGAGCCATCGGTCGACATTGATCAGCGGGTAGGCTGAGCAGCATCGTCTGCGCTACTTCGGCGGGTGATCCGCTGGGTCTTGGGAGCCAGATAGTGGGTCGCCTCTTCGGCAACCAACACGGTATCTCCACTTCGAACCTCGGTTCGGAAGCGGTGATGCCCACCAGTCTCCGCACGAGCCACGATCGTCATGCGAACCTCCTGTCCACCTTCGATCACAGCGATGGGCTCGACCAAAACCTGTCCAGTGACAACCTTACCGGCGTGTCCTGTGATTTCTTTGGGCTCGATTCCGTTGCTGAACTGCGCGATGGCCTGGACGTCGACAGCCGGTTTGCTACCTCGGTTGCGAATCACGATTTCATACGTCACATCCTCGCCAACGGGGGCGGGTGCCGACGGGTCGACGACCGACAACACGAGGTCGGCAATCGCTTCAACGCTCGTATCTAAGCTGACGTTGGTTTGACCAGCTGCGCTGCCCTTGCAATCGAATGCGAACTGGTGCAGGCCGGTCGAATCCATGCTGCACTGGAATTGGTACTTCCGTACCGCACCAGGAGTCAACGCCGCGATCTTCCAACGTAGCTGATTGTCAATCATCGTCGCGCCTTCCAGGCCACCTTGATAGGTCACGCCAACGGGCAGTTGCAGAGTTGCAACGACATTCTCGCTAGCTGCGGTACCCTGGTTGGTCAGCTCCAATTGGTAGACGGCCTCGGTGTCCTGATACTTTACCTCCGGCCCTGTCAACTCTGCTTCGAGGTCGGCGGCAAGAACCCGCACGGTCTTGTCAGCTTCAGCTTTCAGTTCCAATTCACCAATGGCCAACCCGTGAATCTTCAGTTCGCCAAGGTCCTGGGCGGTCAGCTCAACTTCGAACTGAGCCTCTTTGCCGGCAGGGATATCACCGATCCGTTGACTCTGGGGCGAACGGGAATCAGGGCTCAAGGTAAACACCACTGCGGGCGCGATCCCATCACCGGAGTTCAACACGCGGATCTGATACGTTTTCGATTCGCCAAAGACGACTTCATCGGGACCGTCGATCGTGAGTGCAAGCTCAGGTTCCTGCACGGTGACCTGAACGACTCGTTTCTGTGGAGCGAGAGTCCAGTCCACATCGAGATCATGTGTTCCCGAGCGTGCGGCTTTCAATCGTACACTCAGTGTTTCGCTTTGCCCCGCATCAAGTCGTTCAATCCGCCACTGCAGATTGCGGACTTGCTCTTCAGTCGCGGCGACAACATCACCACGCGACGCCTGCTGACCGACGACATCCGCCCAGTCAGGAATGTGAGCGCGGACGACCAACCCTTCGGCGTTGATCGAGCCTCGGTTCTCCACACGAATCTCGTAGGTGTGGGTCTGCCGAATCATGACTTGGCGAGGCCCTGCGGTGACCACCCGGATCCCAGGCAGTTCGGTCGCAGAAGTATTCGAGTTAGGTGCAATGTTGTGAGCGACCGTCGGCGTGCCGGGGTGGTGAGGAGCGATGGCCTGTGGCATCGCACGCATCGCGTTGGGTTGCGCTACACCGTTGCTTGATGCCACGGCACCGTTGCTTGGTTCCACGGCAGGACTGTTTTCACTGGAGCTCTCAGTTTCGCTGGCAAAGGGCGCTGCACCAATTCCATGATGGCCGTAGCCGGCACTGTGATAGTTGGGTGTCTTCTCGCTAGCAACAGTTTGCCCGCGGGGTGCGAAGGCGTCCCCCTGAGCAACTCGTGGCGTGTCCTGTTGAATGGGTGAACTGCCCCCAGCGATCTTTTCGTCGTCGACTGGCAACCGATCGCTGATGGGCTGTAGTGCGACATCAGCTTGACCGGTGGGAGCTAAAGTCGGGGTACCGAGCGTAGCTGTGGGACTGGTAGAGGCGACTGCCGTGGGCAGCGCTTGCGGCAACGACTGCAGCGGCGCTGGCTTGTCTGCGCTCGCGTGGGATGGTGCTGCCGCAAGTGAATGATTCTCGGCGGCGTCATCGCTAATCGATGCTGGCAAAGTTGACGCCCTGCGTGGAATCTCTCGCCGCGCGACATGCGGCGTGGTCGTACGAGGGGTCTCAACCTTCTGCGGTGTCTGGTCCGTCAGCGTACTCTGTACAGGTTCCGATTCGCTGCGGCGCGACGATGTGGAATCATTGGCAGCGACCGTTTCCTTGGCGGGCGTGTCTGCTTGTTTGGCAACGATCGCAGCAGGTGCGCTCCGGATTACCTTGCGGCTGACCTTCGGCACCAGCTCCACTGGCTTGACATCGACAGCGACAGCGGCTGCGTTTGGTTTTGCAACCAACGCAGGGGAGTCGCCCTCGAGGTGAACAATCGTGGGCTTGGGCTGCAGGCTGGGAGGCCGGCGACTGCTTTGCGTCACCGATAATGGCTCAGGACGCCCACTGCTGCTGATATGTGCAGTCGCGCCGGATTCCACCTTGGAAGTAATTCGACGTGGCGTTGAGGTAGCCGCTGAAGGTGGCGTTGGCACCGCTGAGCGTGAGGCCCCCGAATCGCTGGACATCGGACGCGGGGCACGCGCGATCTGTGCGGCACGACCGCCGGCACCGGGATCTCGAATGGGTGCTTGAGGGGTCGCTGCGATGCGACCATCATTGGGATTGTGAAACGGAATTCCATTCCAATTCACTTCGCGATCGCTCGGCACGGGCGTGGCTTTACGATATGGCTCATCGCCCTGACCGTCGTCACTGGAACCACGGCCAAACAAACCGCTGAGGATGCCACCGGAGCTTCCTGCGACCTGCCGAATTTCCTGGGAATGATTGTGCGACTGAGCCGATACGTGTTGGCTACTGGACAGCCCGCACGAACTCGTGACGACGGCAGCGGCCAATAACTTGGCGAAGCAGCTCGATCGGCGCGGCGAACTCAATGGAAGAAAAGGGAAATTGCGGGTCATCGGATTCTCGCCTCGAGGCACGAAAGGGTGGTTCCATCGTGGTATCGGCTGTGCCACGCATGCTTTCTGAATCAATTTTGCCGCTTGTAACGATTTCTCTAGAAAACCTGGTTGTGACAGCCTCTTAAAGTGACGATAAATGCGTCCAGGTTCCTCTCCACTTCTCCCAAACATCGATAAAAATGTCCCGACGCGAAAAAATTGAAGAGATGCTCCTGGACGACCCCAGTGACACGTTTTTGCGATATTCATTAGCGATGGAACATCGCAGTGAGGGCAATCACGACGAGAGTTTGGAGCGTCTGGGTGAACTGACACGGGATGAGACGCCCTACGTCCCAGCCTTTTTCATGGCGGCTCAACAGCTCGTCGATCTGGCTCGGATCAATGAGGCCCGGATGCTATTGCGGTCCGGGATCGAAGAGGCCCGCCGCCAAGGCGACTCCCACGCGGCGGCAGAAATGAGTGAATTGCTCTCGTCTTTGGGCAGTCTGGGGGAGTCGCATGATGCCGACTCTGGCGACGACGACGATCTTTGAACGCCATCTCAACCCGCCATCACTCCACCACGGCGATCGTGTTGCGATTGGTGGATTTCAGTGAGACCAGCCTGGTCGTCACGTTGCTGACCCGTGATTTAGGGCGTATCTCCGCACTCGCCAAAGGGGCGCGGCGGCTCAAAGGCCCCTTTGAAGGTTCACTCGATCTGCTCTCGGTGTGCCGGGTCACGCTCATCGCCAAACCTGGCGATACGCTTGACCTATTAACAGAATCGAAGCTCCGCCGCCGGTTCCGTGGAGGTGAGCGTTCACTCAGCCGCACGTATGCGGGCTACTACATTGCGGAAACGTTGCGGTGGTGGCTCGATGATGCCGAGCGACATGAAGCGGTCTTTGACCTGACACTGTCGGCGCTCGCGCTCATTGACGGCAATGGCCCCATCCCAGAAACCTTGTTGGCCTTCGATTGCCAGTGCCTGCGTTTGCTTGGCCATGCCCCCACCACCGAAGTCTGCTGTGTATGTGGCCAAAAAATGGGCCACAAACTCGCATCGCAGACTGGACATATCGCTTTCTCGGTGGAGGGCGGCGGTGTGGTATGTGCAAACTGCCGCCCCCGCCAAACGTCGCTGGCACTCCTGAGCAAACCAGCGGTAGGAGCGCTCCAGGAACTCGTCCAACCTTTGGGAAATTCCGCGGATTCCCAACCTACGAGTGGTGCGGGCGAACAGCGATATGATTTTCCACTCAGTTCGCTGTTGCCACGAGTACCAGAAACTTCGTATCCCGAACTGCGTGGTTTAATCAGTCGATATATGCAGACATTGCTCGGCCGGTCACTCCGGATGCAGCCGTACCTGCCGACAACGATGCGCTAACGGAGCTGTTTAGGCAGCACAGCGATCCGATAATCATGATGGAAAATTGATGCCCGCTCAGAAGCACATTCGCAATTCGAAACCATCGCGAGTCCAAACTCAGCGTTCACGCTCGGCATGTAGGTGCCGAACTGTGCCCTCACTCACCAGGTCGACAGTGGGGCGTGCCCTGCTCATGTCGGTATTGATCGTCGTGGCTACGGCCTCTTGCGCACCAACAACACTTCACGCTCAAGAATCGAGCGAAACGTTTTGGGATTCCTCTAAAAAGCGGGCCGACCGTGTGGCTCGCTTTTTGACTGGTCGAGAACAAGCCGATCCGGTGCGGGCGCGTGAACTCTACCAGGAGGCCGACGCCACTTTTCGTGCGGCAGCCATCGAGGCCAGCACGATAGCCCGTGATGGCGAAGAAGAGGGAGATGAAAAGTCGGAATTCGCCAGTGCCGCTAAACTTTTCCAACGCGCCGCCGAAGCTGAACCAGATTCGGCACTTGCGCAAGATGCGCTCTTCATGCAAGCCGAAAGTCTATTCTTCGCCGACCAATTGCCTGCTGCAACGGACGTGTATCAAAAGCTGCAGAAGGACTTTCCGCGAAACCGTCATAGCGACCGCGTGGCATCACGTCTCTTTGAGATCACTCAATACTGGATTGACACGGACAAGGCTCGTCCGCGTGGCTGGTGGGCGCTCAACCTGTTCGACCCTACCCGCCCTCGTTTAGATACCGAGGGTCACGCGATTCGAGTGCTCGACCAAATTCGTTATGACGACCCCACCGGACGGCTCGCCGATGACGCCACCATGGCCGCCGCAGCGGAATACATCCGCCAGGGCGACTTTGAAATGGCAGACGAATTTCTGAAAGACTTGCGGGACACCTTTCCCGACAGCGACCATTTCTTCGTCGCACACCTGTTGGGAATTCGCGCAAAACTCGAGATCTACGGTGGACCTCACTACAGTGGATTGGTGCTCGAGGAAGCTGAAAAACTGATCGAACAGACCCGGCAACGGTTCCCGGAAAAGATGCAGGACCAAGAGATCGCTGAGATGGTTGCTCGAGCCTCCGCTGAGGTCGCCTATCGACGCGCAGAACATCTGTTTGAGCGTGCCCGGTACCGGGAAAAACGCGGAGAGAATCGGGCCGCTGCAAAGTACTACCAGAGTATTCTCGACGACTATCCAAGCACGCCGCTGGCCGATCAAGCTCGCGAGCGTCTTGAAGGCATCGACGGATTGCCCCCGGTACCTCCGGAGCGTCTGACGTGGCTCCAAGCAGTTTTTCCTGATAGCGAGAAATCACCGCCGCTGATCACAAAATTCCCGTCACGGCAGAGCGAAGACAATGAAACAATGCTGCGGTAAATATCATGGTTGCCATTAAAACGATCTGGATCGTACTGTTGCTACTCGCCATTGGCCCTGCCACTGGTTGCGCGCCTTACCGGTTTGGTGATGCAGCCTTATTTCCGCCTGGAATTCAGACGGTTCACGTACCGGTTGTTCGCGACGCCACGGTACGTCATAACCTGGGCGTGCAGTTGACCGAGGCGGTAATTCGCGAAATCGAATTGCGCACGCCCTATAAAGTCACTGCGGACCCCTCGGCGGATACCACGCTGAAGTGTGAGATCATCAACGAAGCGAAAACGGTGCTCAGCGAAACAAATGAGGATTATCCTCGGGCGCTCGATGCAGGCGTGCAAGTTCGCGCGTCGTGGACCGATCGACAGGGACAGTTGCTATTCAGTAATTCCATCGTCCCCACCGACGACCTAGCGATTCTGTTCACACAGAATGAACGATTTGTTCCCGAAGCCGGTCAGTCGGTCGACACCGCGATGCAGCAGGCGATCGAAGACCTCGCCGCCCGGATCGTCAGCCAAATGGAAACCCGCTGGTGAACCGAGTGTCATCAGGCATCCGGCAACCTCGACTGCCCAGCCCCTGACGCGTCTCGGCTCCATAGACGGTCCGTAACCGATCCGGCTTAATTGATGGATCACTCACCAGCCTCGGCAGAGCCCTCGCAAGCTAGACGGATTTTCGACTAGAACCGCTACCTCACCAACGCCGTCGCCACCCCATCCGAGATGGCGACGTTTAGATTCTCATCAGTCCATGCCTGGGACCCACAGCTTGCTCGGTGCAGCCGCAGGCGGAGCTTGGCCACCGCTGGCCCCCGCCGCGGGAGCAGGGGCATTACCGCCTCCAGGCGTCCACAACCCGCCGCTGTCGGCCTGGGGCGATGCACCGCGGGGAGCTTGAACGGGCGAGCCATCGGGACGAATCAACCCAAATTGCATTAAGAGTTGTTGCAAACGACCCATCACTTCAGGGTCCTGCCCATGTTCGCGGGCAATCGTCTGCACGCACTCCTGGAACTTCTCTCCATCTCCCGCTCGTAAACGCAGCGGAACTTCCGCTAGCAGCAATGACGCGGTCGAAATCGACTGCTTCTTCGCATATGCCTTGGCGGCTTCAAGGTTCTCGATGGCTTCCTCGGAATTCGTCGCCGACTGCATTAGGAACGAGTAGGCGACTAACTTGGCACCGGCGAGTTCCCCCTGTTCAGACAAGTCCATTTCCAGCAACCGACGCGATGCCCGCCGTCCGATTTTGGCAGCAGAAACCTGCTGTGCCCGCTGGATCAAGTAGATCAGGTTTTCAATGTCCACTCCCACCGGGTCAATTCGGTTCAAGTCGTACGCGGGAATGTTTTCGACATCATCACCTTGGGGTGTGATTGTTTCGGGCACCGGACGATCACCAATCTCGCACAGCCGATCAACCAAGTTCTCATCGCGTGCAATCAGTGCATCTTCACCTTCGATGTAGCGGATCAATGCCGCCCGCTGCAGCCACTTCGAGTCGTCTCCGGCGGCATCCTTGAGTGACTGATCGCCCAGCAACGGGAGGGCTGTCTCGGAGAGTTTCGCGACCGCCCGGCTCTTAAATAGGTCTTGTTGCAACCGGTCGAAGGCTTCGGAATCGGTAATCTTCAATCCTCCCGGTTGGATCATGGCCTCATAATGCAGCGGCAGTGTACCCTCGCGTTCCGATTCGAAATGGAGTCCTGGGAGGGCGAGTCCAAGCTGTTCGCGAGCGAGCTGTTCCGACTGCGCGGACACGCCGACGACCTCGACCCGCGCCGCCCGATCCGTCTCGCGACCATACAGTGTGACCAGTCCAATCGATTCAGGGACTTGGTCGAGGTCGCTGGGGATCCCGTCCGCTGCGGGCGGATCGCGATCGAGCAATTGGAATGCTGCCCGGGGCCCGATCTCGCTGTCGCCCTTAAGCTGCTGCAGGAATTCGGGCGGCAGATCAGCGAATCGTGCGTGGGAAGACAGTGCCATGATCGTTTCGTCGAGCGATTCGACATCGGCTTTGAGCGACCGTTTCTCGACGGAGACCGGGGCCGCGTCAGGCCCCACCACGAACGACGTGGCCAGGAAGCGGGCCCGTTCGTCGGCCGACAGTGTCTCGCACTGCGATAGTTTCTCGAGCAAATCAATCTGTTTTTCGTAATCACCCCGCCAGAGGGCGCAGGTCAGTAGTCCCGATAGCACCGCAGGCTGCAATGGAGCAACCCGCTGAAGCGATTCGAGTTTGTTCTCGGCGAGCGCAATTTTGTTGTTGGCCAACAGCAGAGTCGCTTCATCGAACCGCTCAGCCCAATCGACATCGTCGGGGCGCGGCAGCGGCTCGGGCATAACCTTCGCCAACAGATTGACGGCTGGGTCGCGATTGATTTGCTGCAGGACATTGGCAGCAATCTTGGAACCTTCATAACCCTCGGAAACAAATGCCAACGTGGCGTAAATCCGCGCCGTCAATAAGATCCCATTGCCCGCTAAACCGTAGGAGAGCAGCGATGCCACGTCGAGTACGAACGAGTCCACATTTTGGCCGCTCTCGGTAAGAGCCTCCAGCATCAGCTCGGTCGCTTTACCCAGATCCTGGCTGAACATTGCCGCCGCAGCGCTCTGCGTCAACGCGAGCGGGTTGGACGGTTGTAAACGGGAAAACCGCTCAGCATTCTCTGTCAAACCACCGTATTCTCGTAAATCCATCAGCAATCGTCCACGGACTGCCAGCGCCCAAGCTGCATCAGGATGTTGTTCGAGAATCGAAGCCAACCGATCCAAGGCTGGCACGAGCTGGCCTCCCTCGATCATGGTCATCACCCGATCGAGTTCATGCACGGAATCCTTGCACTTGCAGAATTTGATTTTTTTACCACTACCGCACGGGCAGATTGCGTAGGTATCGATCGACATAAGGTCACTTTGGGAAGAAACGTGAAATCGGTTGCCGCCGCAACTTACCACGATGTCGCCGGCCTCCCAAGCCACGGTCAATTTCGACAGTGGCAATTTCGACAGTGGCAATTTGGGCACACTGAGACAGATGGTGACAACCCGCTTGCGTTCTTCTCTGCCGGGGTCATTTTGCCAAGAGAATGAGCGTGAGCGCCGAAGTAGCGGTCTTGAGCGGCATCCACAAAGACTGACCAAAACGTTACCGAGTGCTCACAGTGCTTTCAGGTATTCGAGTAACTCCTTTTTCTCAAGCGGCGTTAGGTTCGTCCCGAATTCATGACCACAGTTCGAGTTGCCAGTATTCCGATCGTGGGGATCCGAATGGAGGACCTGATCTCCAAACTTGGTTTGATCCTTCGCCAAGCCCACCTTGTCGAGATCGTAGTTGGGCCCAATCCTAAACTTTGTGGGACCATTTGAGGCAGGCTCCAAGAGATCCGCGAGCGTGGGCACTGAACCATTGTGCAGATAGGGAGCTGTCGCCCAGATTCCCTCCAACACCCGGGACTCATAGACAAATTCGCTCGTTGCATCAACGCTTGCCGGCGCCAGCGTGGCCCTCAAAGCCGACTCATTCTGGGAGGGATTGATGAAAGCGCCTCTCAAATCTCGTAACTGGGGTGGTAATTTGAAGTTGTCACGGTCTTCTTCAACACGGCTTCGCATTTGCAACTTCGTATCTTCGTCCGCATTGTTTGCGAGTCGCTCCTGCTGCATCAGTAGAATCCCGCCGGATTCACGCTGGATGATTGAGCCAAGCACCGAGCAGGCCAAAATTTTGAACGAAGCATCAGTCGGCTTCAGTTTCTCAGTAAGGAACGGAATGTTTTTTCCTTCCAGCCCGCACGAAGTCGCCGTCCAGCCCAGGATTTTGTACTCTCGTGAATCGGTTCCGACGTCCCTTAATGGCGTCGCCCAGGTTTTGTTGTTGAAGAACCGTGTCGTGCCCGGCTGCTTTCCGTGACCGTCGATACAACCACCCTGAGCGGTCGGCCGATCGAGTATCTGCTTTCACTGTGCCATCCGATGCTGATCGATCGGCCATGGATGTTTCGGCGGTCCGATGTCCTTGATCAGGTTCTCCAGCGGGCGAAGACCGTCGAAATTCGCGGAGTTGTACTGGAGAAAATTCACGCCGGAAACTTTCAAGCAGTCAGCCGAGCACGTCAGCCGGATTCGTCCCTTCTCGGGTGAAACGACTTGAACGCCCAGGCCAGCCAATTCAGTCAGAATCTTGGTGAGAGTGAGGTTCATAATTCCACCTCGCTGCCGTACTGCTCGGGAGGGGTTGGCAAGCTGCCAACTTCAGTTGGGCAGGGTTGGGCATAGTTTGGCTGGTCCTCTGGCATATGCGTAGGGATTTCCGGATCGACTAGCCGAAGTGTGCCCAACTGTGCCCATTCGCTATTTTCCTCGTGTTTTACGGGGTCAGTCAGTTCTTCGATTTTGTCGGCCTCGGTCTTCAATCGCACGCCTCGATAGACTGTTTTGTCGCGATTTGGCCCGTGCTTGGGTCGGTCTTTTTTGAACCGCTCAGCCATTGCTCGACCGAATAGGGTGGAGGTCCATTTGCCCCGATACAGCTCGGAGTAGTCCCGAAACAATTCCTTTGCCCGTCCCTCTGCGCCGTCCTCTTGCACGCAGTAATCCCGCAGGAACTCTGCCAGTGCATCCGAGTCAGTTCGGTAGCCGGCGGTCGCCTCGGTGACGCAGGATGGCTCCTGTAGCCCATGCTCACGATAATCGAGATAGCCGCGAACCAACCACGACAATATCCCCGGCCCCTCGTGCTTGACGAGCCAACGGTCGAAGTCGGCAATCGGCTTCACCTTTTTGCGGAGGTCGACGGAAAACGGGATCAACTTCACCCGGCGCCAAACCCCCTCATCGGTGCCAGTAATCTTCGGCAAGTGATTGGTTGAAATCCAGAACGTATGCGTCCGCTGGAAGCTCCAAAAATCCTCATGCATCCGCCGAGCGGTGATAGTTCGATCGCCGGTCAGTTCCTTAACTCGCGCCTCCTTGAGTTGAGAGTTTTTCTCCGGCTCACTGATTGCCACGAATCGCTTTTGGTAGAGCGCCGCCTTTTCGGTTGGATGGTTATTCTTCTCACCCATCAGCAGTTCCTCGTTGGCGAGCGAGGCATAATCTCCTAGTAGGTCGGATACGCAATTCCAGATCGTTGACTTCCCATTACAGCCCGCGCCGAACGCAATCGGTAGGATGTGCTCACCCGTGTCGCCGCTTAGCGAGTAGCCCAGCAGCCGCTGAACGTACCGAATTAGCTCTTGGTCGCCGTCGAAAATCAGATTGATAGTCTGAATCCACTTGGGGCAGCCGGCAGCGGGATCGTAGGCGACGTTCGCTTTCTGGGTGATGCGGTCCGCTGGGTTATGCGGCCGCAGTTCGCCTGTAGTCAAGTCGATAGTACCGTTGAGGCAATTCAGCAGCGTCGGATCGCTGTTCAGCTCATCGACTGGGCAGACGACGCGCTCATCGACCTCAGCCAGCGACAGGAAGCTCGATATCTTGGCTGTCTGATTGGTTGAGCGAATAAATGATACCGCTTTGGCTAGGTCTGATCGGTCCAGTTGCGCCGACATCGCCGGCAGTGCGTGCCAGAGTGATTTGGCGTACCGCTTGGCCCGCTGCATTGTGCCGACTCCGCAGTCGTCAGCCCACCGTGTGCCATCCCACGACAGCCACTTCCGCCAGGGCGGCACGTGCATCACCTGTGATGAGTATGCGTTGACGAATCGGTCGGCATTGGCCACGTCAGTGCGAAACGCCTCAAACTGAATCCAGCCGAATTGCCCGTTGTCCTCGCCGGCATCCGTGCTATGATGGTCCTGACGTTTCGTCGCGTCACCATTCAGCGGGGCCTTCCGGTTTGCATCACCGGGGGCCCTTTTTTCGTTTGTGGCCGTGCTCATGAAAACACCTTCGGCACGTGGGCGTCGATTCGCTGGCGACGTGATTCGCGTGCCTGCTTGGCTTGCGTTTTCTTAACACAATCGGGCGTCATGAACTCATCGAGGTCACACCGGCGGATCGTCCATCTCGGACGGGTCGCGGCGGACGTGTTGACGGCAGGGAGCCTGCCACTCTCGCAAAGGGCGCGAACCTTTTGGATTGACATGCCGATGATTTCGGCTACCTCGCCAGTGCCGAGATACTGCTTTTCCGAGTGCTGCGTTTTCATAAAAAAACCTTAAGAGTGTTAGTGAACACTCAAAAGGTATGGCGACGTTTAAAATGATCGACAGCGCACCGGTGCGCTGCTGGTGCGCACCGATAGCTAGCCTAGCGTTTTAGCACGTTCTTCGCCGGAATCCGTGATAATGAACCCAAGCTTTCCTACTGACTTTACGTAGCCAACTTTCTTTAGATTGTCCATCGCTCGCTTGCTTTCGGATCCCCAGTTCAGTCGCTCGATTAGTGCTGCTCGTGTGATCGGGGAGTTCTTATCGGCGCCGATGGCACACATCTCCGTGAGAATTGCAATATCATTTTCAGATAGTGTAGGCAATTCGCGTTCCTCAATACTTTCCAGTTCGATGATGTACTCATCGAGATCAGCCACCCATTCCAGCCACGCCTCTGGCAGTCGGCCATGCGAGACGAACGACCGCACGTCAGGTGTGCCGTCGCAGTGTCGCGAGATCTCCGCGTTTAGGCACAGCAATGTCTTTTTTACGCGTGGCTTCCATCGATTCAGTGGTGACGCATCGGGGGATAGTTCTTCAGCTTGCGGCAGTAGCTCCAGTGCCTTGTCGATGTTGGTGATAGTCGCTGCCAGGACCTCACGCGAAAACTGAATAATCGTCGGCCATGATCCGTTGTAGTGCATCGGCTCATCCGAACGCCCCAGCGTCCAGTCGTCATCCGTCGGGTTGTAGGATTTGCTGCGGACAGAATAGTCACTTGACGCCAATGCTCGCGCGCAGTTCACTAGCCGTGACAGCGTTGTTGAGAGGCTGCTGCTCATTTCGCCACCTCCGCGCCGTTGAGTACCCATTGGCGAACATGGTCTGTGACAGCCTTTATCCGCTCGTCACCGACTCCCTGAGCGTATCGGCTTGTCATATCTCGTTTATCCTTTACGTGCCCCATCAAGACCTTCACGGCGGCAAAGTCGAGCGACTCGCAGCCGATAGTTGCGAACGTGCGACGCAGCCCGTAGAACGTCGCCCCCTTCACTCCACAATCATCGCGGAGCTTGGCGAACACGGTACCGATGGAATCAACATGATCCTTGTCACCTTTGCCGCGAACCCAGGGGAGATTCTGCGATGTCAGGAACACCAAGTGCTTGTATCGCTCGCCTGAGTAGTTCCGGATCGCGAGATACTCCTTGATCGCAAACTTCGTCTCTGGCCAGAGGATAAACCGACGGGGGGCGCCAGTCTTCAATCGCGGCAAATCAATCCAGCTTTCATTGTCGTCAATCGTGGCAATGTCGTCCCACTCGATCGCGGCAATATCGGCGTTCCCGATCCCTGAATTGATTGCCAGCCAGATGAGCGGCTTAAAGTTGACTCGAGCGGCATTGATCAGGGCTAGGATGTCCCCTGCAGCAATGTCCTTGCGGTTCTCTGACTGCTGCTTGAGTGATGCCTTAGTTACAGCAACTTCGGTTTCGTTGGGAAACTTATTCCCGAATCTCGGCGCGGCGATGTACTCGGAATCGTGGCACCAGTTCAGAAACGTCTTGATCCTGCGAACATCCCCGGCAACTGTCTCGGGTGATCGCCGTGCTACCTGCCGGCCAAATACCTTCCCTCGCACCGGTTTGGTTCGCTTGACCGGTTCAAACAGGCGCAGCTTGATTTTCGCGTAATCATCCGGCCCCAGGCTCGAGATATTGCAATCAGCCCCGACGAAACCAATCAGCCGGCGGATCGTCCGTTCGCACAGTTCGATGTGACGCAGGCCAGGCTTGCCTGTGGTCTCGTGCCGCTGCCGCTGCGACGCGTTGAACACGTTCGCCAGCTCCGTGATCGTCGGACCCTTGTTGCGGCTCTTGGGGGTCTCACCGGCATACAGGGCATCTTTCTCCTTGTACCAGCGTTCCGCAGCGGAATCCTTATCAGTGCCGAAGTAGTGCGTCTTACCACGCACCTTTTTAGCCCACTGCCCAGTTGCGTGCCGGAACAATGGGAAGTCTCTATCACGCCTTGCTTTTGCCACGTCACTACACCCGATGAGAAATAGACCGTTAATACCGGCAAATTCTAGCAACTGGTGTAGTTTAGGTGTAGTCAGCCGGTTAAAAATCGCTATTTCCAATGCCTCACGTCGATTGTTACAGCTTGGGAAGCTGTCACTCTGCCAACTGAGTTACACCCGCAACTGAGCACCGTGGCGGTGCTCAATCGTTGTCACATATTCAACTTACTGCTGGCTAAGTGCTTCGCCACGCAAACTGGTATCGCCGCTGGCATCGACCACGGGGTTCAAGCCGCCTGTCAGCACATACCCATCGACGCGAGCGCGCGACTGGGCCAAGAGCGTTTGGGCGGAGAGATACCGCAGGTTGGTATCGAAGTAGGTCCGTCGCGCCACCAATACCTGGACGAAACTGGTTTCGCCAGCCTTGTACGCAATCTCAGCTAATTTTAGCGATTCGGCGGCGTTCGGCAAAATTAATTTTGAATAGCGGTCCACCGCGACACGCGACGATCCGTAATCGCTTGAGGCGACGGCTAAACGCTGCCGGATCGAGTTCTGTACCCGCTCGACCTCTCGGCAAGCCCGCACATACTCAGCCAAGGCTGCCGACATATTCCCCTGGTTGCGATTAAAAACAGGAATCGGTGCTCCGACCACAAAGTTGATCAGCCCATTCCCGGTAGCCTGATCCGAGCCTGCCCCCAGATTCAAGTCCAGGTTGGGGATTTTTTGGACATCCTGACGCGAGATGTTTGCTCGCGCCTGGGAGACCTTGGCCTGGGCAGCCTGATACTCGGGACTGGAGACGACCATCATCGATGCAACATCGTCCCAATCCAAATCTTCGGCGCTGGTAGGCAATTCACCTACCAATGCGACAGTCTGCAGTTCAGGTCGTCCAGCCAGGGCGGCGAGTTCGCGCCAAGCAGCCTGGTAGCGCACCTCCACCTGCTGTAGTAATAGGTCGATCTCGTTCTTCTGCACCTCCGCTTGCACCACATCGAGTTGCGAACCCTCCTGCCCCTGCTTACGCAACTCGGCAAGCTCTAGCCCCTTGTCAGCGACCGATTGAAATTCTCGAATCAGATTGAGCCGTCGCTGAGCGGCAAGGGCGGTATAAAAAGTGATCCGGATATCCGTCGCCACCCGGTATTTCTGAGCTTCCAGTCGCATCAGTTGTGACCGCAATGCCTCGTTGAGCACATTGCGATTGAGCTGCAGTTTGTCTGCCGTGATGATGGTTTGCGAGATGAATATCGTATGTTGATCGGTTTTGACATCGGCGAGCTGGTTGCCGTTGTAGCCGACCGTTGGGTTGGCACGCAAACCGACCTGAGTCTTGAATCCCGCCGCTTTTTGCGTCGTCGCCTCCAGCTCTGCGATCGTGGGATTGTTTGAAAGTGCAATCGACTCGAGCGCCTCGAGCGTGAGACCCTCTGAGTTTACGAGGGACGCGTTCACATCATTCGTGGCTGCGGTTGCCGAACCGACGGCGGACACGTCCGAACCCAATGCGATCAAGTCACTGAATGATGTGAGCAGCTCCTCCGGAGTGGTTCCCGGTGATTTAGGATCCAGCTCGACAGCTCCGCTCGTGGGGGTATCTGAAAGCGGTGACAGGACATCGCCCGTGTAGCCAACCGGTGTAACCTCCAGAGAGTGAGCTGCATCGCCGTCCTCCGGCGTGGAGCTCGCGATTGCCGGGCCGGCAACAGTATCTTTACTGGGCTCCACCTCGACCGCGGATGGATCCGAGAATACGCCGTGCGGGCGCAGCGACGCGCAGCCGGTCGTGAAACTGAGCGTGGTCGTCAGCCCCAGCGAAGCTAGCAACAGCGAACGCTTAGTCCGCCGGGTTAGAACGCCGGTCTTTGCGAATGTAGCCATCGGTTTCACCTCCATGTGATTATTATCGACCAGCCTGCATGGCCCATCGACACGGCACAGATCGGATATCAAGTCAAACCGATGCCACCCAATGCATCCAACCACGCGCGTGTCCGATCATGACGGTTGTACCGAAGACGCCTACAAAACATCCGGGTGACCCTCACATCCGTCCCTCTATACCGAGGGAAACATGCCACCGGTCTCCATCATGATGCGGGTGGTTGACGCGAATCAACGCGGTTTCAAATGATACAGGACGTCCTATCAGACACTTACGACGCCTTTGGATGGTTTGCCAACACCCATGGCAACCGTCGCCTCCAGACCTGAATTTTTGTACAAATCATCATGCATCAAAAATCGCTTTCTCTTCGGATTCACGGAATGGATTGCGCCGAGGAGGTGGCGTTGTTGAAACGTGAACTGGTCCCGCTCTTGGGCAGTGACGAACGACTCGGTTTTGACGTCCTCCGCGGTAAACTTTCCGTCGATCTGTCCCAGACGTCGGTACGGTCCGCAGATATCATGACTGCGATCCAACGAACAGGCTTGAGAGCGGAAGGATGGAACGAGGGGGCGAGCGAGACCAGTGACAGAATTTCCAAGGAGCAGCGTCAGCGTGCAATTTTCACCGCCGTCAGCGGAACGATGGGATTGGCCGGATTCATCCTCGCATCGCTCTGGCCAACGATAGCCAACACTGCTTCGCCCATTGCGATTACTTGCTACCTGTTGAGTATCTTGGCGGGTTTGTATCCGGTTCTGCCGAAAGCATGGCGGTCGGCGGTCACGCGACGGCCGGACATGAATCTGCTGATGTCCGTGGCGGTTTTGGGAGCAATCGCGCTTGGCGAATGGTTCGAGGGAGCGACGGTCGCCTTCCTATTCTCGCTATCGTTGCTATTAGAGTCTTGGAGCATCGGACGTGCGCGACGTGCGATCGCCACATTGCTGGATCTATCACCGCCGATCGCACATGTGCGTCTCGCGTCTGGGGACGTTCAAGACATGCGACCGGACGAGGTGACAATCGGTTCCATCCTCGTCATCCGCCCCGGTGAGAAAATCCCATTGGATGGGCGGGTGACCAAGGGCGCTAGCGATGTCGATCAGTCCGCCGTTACCGGCGAGAGCCTCCCAGTGAACAAGCAAAGCGGTGACGAACTCTTCGCGGGAACGGTCAATGGCGATGGTTTGTTGGAGATGGAGAGTACCACAGCGGCCGACAACACCACGCTTGCTCGCATCATCAGGATGGTCGGAGACGCCCATTCGAAACGGGCCCCTTCGGAGAAATGGGTTGAGAAGTTTGCTGCCATCTACACGCCGATCGTGATGCTGCTAGCGATACTCATGTTCCTCATCCCGCCACTGGCTTTTGCGGGTGCTTGGTCGGATTGGCTGTACCGATCTTTAGTACTGCTGGTGATCGCCTGCCCCTGCGCTTTGGTCATTTCGACTCCGGTCAGTGTCGTCGCTGCGCTGGCCGCAGCAGCTCGCAACGGGGTGCTGATCAAAGGCGGGGTGCACATCGAGACGCCAGCTCGATTGAAGGCCATTGCGATGGACAAGACCGGCACGCTGACACAGGGTACACCAACTATCGTGGACGTCGTCCCCTTTCCTGGTCATGAGAGGGTCGATCTGTTGTCACGAGCCGCAGCTTTGGAGATCAACAGCAATCATCCGCTCGCCCGTGCCATCGTGGAAGAAGCGAATCACGGCAAGATTGCGATCCCTGCCGTCGAGCATTTCCAGACGACCCAAGGCATGGGAGCGTCCGGTAGCATTGACGGGAAAACCTATTGGCTGGGCTCCCATCGATATCTCGTACATCGAAAACTAGAAACGCCTGAAATTCACGACCAGCTCGAGGCAGCCCAGCAGGCCGGTCGCACCGTCGTCGTCGTGGGAGATGAAACACAGGTTTACGGATTCATTACCTTGGCTGACGTAATTCGGAAAGAATCGCGTCAGGTGATCCAACAGCTGCATGCAACCGGTGTCGAGCATGTCGTCATGCTGACGGGTGATAATGCGGGCACAGCCAACGCCATTGCTGATCAAGCTGGCATCGATGAAGTTCATGCGGAGCTTTTACCCGCCGACAAAGTCGCGGCGATGGAGATGCTGGTGCAACGATACGACCAGGTCGCCATGATTGGCGATGGTGTTAACGACGCGCCAGCTCTCGCTCGCGCTTCGCTCGGCATTGCCATGGGGGCTGCGGGGAGTGACGCTGCGATCGAAACCGCGGACATCGCGTTGATGTCCGACGATCTGTCGAAACTGCCGTGGCTGATCCATCACTCCCAACGTACGCTCCGCATCATTCGCCAAAATATAACCTTCGCCCTGGGCATCAAGATTCTATTCGTCATCTTGACCTTCTCGGGCCATGCATCATTGTGGGCAGCGATCGCCGCCGACATGGGAGCCTCGCTGCTGGTGATCGCCAATGGGCTGCGGTTGCTGCGTGCGGATCATAACAACTGCTAAGGCAAACCGCGGGTGAATGATTGTTGTGTTGACAGTGGTTGCCGTGAAACTACACTGACGAACGAAGCAGCCGACTGCTTTCGCTATTTTCGAAGTGGCTCTCTGCGTGGCACGCATGTTTCCGAAGTTCGCTCGCTCGCCTGTACCCCTGTTAACCGAGATCATTCTTCTCGCGTTGATGATGTGGCCTGCGCCGATCCCGGTCGGGCACCGACACAGCGAGTACTCATCGCGAGTATCGGATCACCAGATGGCTTGTCATCTTGCCTTCTACCACGGCGGATTTTCCAACTCGGAAAATTGGCCGAACGATTGGCACTGGCATTGGGTGTACCCGGCCGAACATGGCGGCCAAACGGATGTGGACAACCTCCGTCTGAGCACTGGCCCCATGGTCGTCGGACGTCCTCTCGTCCCGTTCGCCCCGCCGCAGATTTCGATGCTGGATTGTGTGCCATCCACCGCGTGCTTCGTCAGGCCAAGCATACCTTGCCAACGCCAGCATTCCTTCCAAGGTGCTGCGCTGCTGCGCAGCCGCCAGTCTCTGCCCGAACTCTTGGGCGTCATCCGCTGCTAGTGGGATGGATCGTTGTAGATCGCCGCGTCGATCTACGATTCTCGTGATTCGTTAGTCCCGAGCGTCTGCTCCCGCTGTACTAACACGGCAAGTGAATTGCGGAGCGATCGGCGAACGTCTGCGCGCTAACGCGTGGACACCCTCGTCGCTCAGCGTTCATGACCACCAACAAGCTCCATACCCTCAATCCGCCCCTCGGTATCGCGTCCAATGAACACCTCATCCACAACGATGAAAGAACGCCAGTTTAAGGCTAGAAGACGAGTGTCTTCGCTAATGGCTCTCGGCATGATCGCTGCGTTTTCGCCTGCGTTTGCTCAATCGCCGTCGCACGATGCGGGCGTCGCCGCCCCGAATGCCGCGGTCGTAACGCTACCGCAGGACCAGTGGCGAGCCGCAGGGATCACGCTCGCTCCCGTCACTCGCGCGCCGTTTGAGAACACGCTCCGCTTGACGGGCAAGATTTCCCTCAATGAGGATCGTGTCGCACATATCTATTCCCTGGTCGAGGGGACCGTCAGCGATGTCCCCGTCACCTTGGGACAGCGAGTTCAAACCGACGATCTGCTAGCGGTCATCCACAGTCGAGAAGTTGGTGAGGCCAAGCTGCAACTCTATCAAGACCGTCTGCAAGTAGAGCTGGCCAACATCCAACACCAGATGCAAACCAAGGTTGCTGGAAATGCGAGTGAATTGCTCGACGCACTTCGTAACAACACCGGAATCGACGAGATCGAACGTCAGTTTCGCGATCGACCGATGGGCGACTTTCGCGAACGGGTAGTCGCCGCCTACGCGGCCTATCTCAAATCCGCAGCCGATGTCGTGCGGCTCGAGGGCATCTCGGAGACAGGTGCGGTTTCAGGAAAACAATTATTAACGGCGCGAGCCAATCGCAATGCTGATCAAGCCACCTTCCAATCTCGCATCGAACAGATCCAGCACGAACTGCACACCTCGACGGTCATGTCATCTCAAGCGGTGAAAATGGCCGAAGCCAAAGCACTCGTTTCCGCGACGAGTTTGCGAATTCTCAACGTCCCTGCGAATGAGATTGATCACATCGATCCAGTCAACCAAGGAGAAACGATCTCGCATTACGCAATCCGGGCTCCGTTCGACGGCACGATACTAACCAAAGACGTCGTCTTGAGCGAACAAGTCCGCCCCGACGTGCTGCTGTTCAGCATTGCCGATCTGTCGACCGTTTGGGTCACGGCCAATATCTACGAAGAGCATCTGCCGCTACTCGATTCGTTCAAAAATCAGACCGTCAAACTTCGCAATGATGCGCTGCCTGAGCAGAGTTTCACCGCCAAAGTCTTCTATACCGGCGACGTCATGGACGAAACCACCCGAACGATTTCGCTACGAGCCATTGCAGACAACAGCGGACATCATTTGAAGCCGGGTATGTTCATCAATATCGAACTACCAACGTCGCAGCCAACCGCATCCGTCTTAATTCCATCGTCGGCAGTCCAGGAACACGCCGGGCAAACGTTTGTGTTCGTTCTCAACGGGACGAACGATTTTCATCGACGCGATGTCAAGCTCGGGCTCGCAAACGAATCATCCGTTGTCGTCGAGCAAGGCTTGCATGACGGTGAATCGATCGTCGTTCAAGGCGGATTTATTCTTAAGTCGCAGTTGCTCGCTGATTTGATGGGAGAGGAATAATCATGGTAAACCATCTGATTGACTTCTCAATGAACAATCGATTCATCGTTGTTCTGGTATCCCTGGCTGTGCTTGGGATGGGTGTGTTCGCGGCGTCGACCATTCCGCTTGATGCGGTACCTGATTTAACCAACGTCCAGGTGCAGATACTGACCAATTCGCCCTCTCTCGGTCCCGTTGAGGTCGAACAATTCATTACGTTTCCGATTGAAAACGCAATGAGCGGCATCCCCAAGGTGGACGAAATCCGCTCGATCAGTCGCTTTGGATTGTCAGCCGTGACGGTGGCGTTTGAAGATGGCACAGACATCTATTGGGCGCGTAATCTCATCAATGAACGACTCTTGAAAGCACGGGAGGAGATTCCACCTGGCATGGGCACGCCTGAACTGGGTCCGATCGCGACTGGAATGAGTGAAATTTATCAGTTCGAAATCCGCGCCGATCCCGGCTCGGAGCACTCACTGACGGACCTTCGCACGATTCTCGATTGGCAGATCGCCTTCCAGCTCCGCAGTGTGCCGGGAGTGATTGAGGTCAACACGTTCGGCGGCGAATTGAAGACGTACGAGGTTCAGATCGACCCCGATAAGATGCAGAATTATGACATCTCGTTGACACAGCTCACCAGCGCTCTCGAGTTGAATAATGGGAATGCGGGCGGTGGTTACATCGCCCACAACGCCGAGCAAAGACTAATTCGAGGTGAAGGTTTGGTCGGCTCTCTCGATGACATTCGCACGATCGTCGTTGACAACCGGGATGGGAAACCCATTCGGATCGCCGACGTCGCCCGCGTCGCCTTCGCGCCTATGCTGCGTCAGGGGGCTGTGACTCGGGACGGGGATCGCGAGGCGGTCGTGGGGATGGTGATGATGATCATGGGTGGTAACTCGAGACAGGTCGTCGGTGATGTGAAAGCTAAAATCGCTGAGATCCAAAAATCGTTACCCGCCGGTGTGAGCATCGACACGTTCTACGACCGCACCGAGCTCGTCGCGAAAACCATTCATACCGTGGGTGAAAATATCGGTTTGGGTGTATTGCTGGTCATCGTGACCCTATTTGTTCTGCTGGGCGACGTGCGGGCTGGCTTGATCGTCGCTGCAGCGATTCCATTGTCAGCCATGTGCGCCCTCATTGCCATGCGCTACGCAGGCGTCTCGGCCAACCTGATGAGTCTGGGGGCGATCGATTTTGGGGTGATCGTCGATGGCGCCGTCGTGATGGTCGAAAACTGTGTGCGCCGGGCAATGCAGTATCAAAAATCCCATGATGGCCAGCGGGTTCCCGAAAGTGTGTTTCGCGAATCCGCCAAGGAGGTCGGCAAGCCCATTCTATTCGCCGGTTTGATCGTGATTATTGTTTTCTTGCCCATTCTCAGTCTGCAGGGAATGGAGGGCAAAATGTTTCGCCCCATGGCGTTCACGTTCATGTCCGCACTCACTGCCGCCTTGATCCTGGCCGTGACCGTCATGCCGGTATTGGCTTCGTTGTTTCTCGCCCGCCGAGTGAAACAGAACGAAACCTTCGTGGTGAGGACGTTGAAGCAATCCTATCGGCCGATGCTGATGTTTGCGATGCAGCGACCGCTCACCATGTTCACAGGTGCCGCACTCCTGTTCGTTGGCAGCATCGTCCTTGCCAGCGGTTTCGGAGTCGAGTTTGTCCCCACCCTCGACGAGGGCGACATCGCGATTCAAGCGGTGCGTTTACCCAGTGTCTCGCTGGAGACATCGACCGAGATGACCAAGGCGATGGAGCGGACGCTGCTGAAATTTCCGCAAGTAGAAACGGTCGTGTCGAAGACCGGACGCCCGGAAATCGCCAATGATCCGATGGGCGTCTATCAAACCGACATCCTCATTCGGATGGATCCCAACGCTCATTATTCTCATGAAAATTCGAAGTCTGATCTCATCGAGGAAATGCAGGCGGCATTGATCCGTGACGTACCAGGAAACTCCTATAGCTTCACTCAGCCGATCCAGCTACGCGTTCAGGAACTCGTCGCGGGAGTGCGGTCGGATGTCGGGCTGAGCCTGTATGGGGACGATCTAGAGACACTTAAAATTAAGGGCGATGAATTGGTCCGTGCCTTGAATCAAGTGCCCGGATCCGCGGACGTCATGGCCCAGCAGATTGCCGGTCTATCCTACTTTCGCGTCAAAGTTCGTCGCGACGATTTGGCACGCTATGGCATCAACACCCGCGACGTCCTGGACGCCGTCAGCACGGTCGGCGGGATGCCGATCGGTCAAGTATTTGAAGGACAACGGCGGTTTCCGCTGCAAGTTCGATTGCGTCCGGAATCACGGCAGAGCACCGCCCAGTTGCTGAACCTCAAAATCGATGATTCCCAAGGACGTCCGATCCCGATCTCTCAAGTTGCGGACATCATCACCGAGGATGGTCCCGTTGAAATCAGTCGTGAAGCAGTTCGCCGCCGCCTGTTAGTGCAGTGCAATGTGCGTGGCCGAGACTTAGCCGGATTTGTCGCCGAAGCTCAACGGGTCGTCGACGACGAGGTCGAGTTGCCGACCGGTTACACACTTCGCTGGGGCGGGCAATTTGAGAATCTGCAACAGGCTACCCAGCGACTATCCATTGCCGTGCCGGTGGCGTTGATCCTCATCTTTGCGTTGCTGTACATGACGTTCAACTCCGTCAAGTTGGCACTGCTAATTTATCTCAACGTACCGATCGCCGCGACCGGCGGGGTGTTCGCATTGTGGGCTCGGGATCTACCGTTTTCCATCTCGGCGGGCGTTGGGTTCATCGCATTGTTTGGTATCGCGGTGATGAACGGCGTCGTGCTGATAGAACATGTCCGTCATTTGCGACATCGCGGTAGCTCGCAACGTGACGCGGTCATCGACGGTGCGATGGATCGCTTGCGCCCCGTGCTGATGACGGCCTGCTGCGGTGCACTGGGGTTCATTCCCATGGCGGTCTCCGCTAGTTCCGGTGCTGAAGTGCAACGCCCGCTGGCGACCGTCGTCATCGGTGGATTGATCACATCAACGGCACTAACGTTGCTAGTACTCCCGACGATCTACCGGTGGTTTGAACCGCGTGAAGTCGATGCGGAGGGAAACAGGAAATCACCAGTAAACCTCGGTGGTTTTCCAGAAAGTTGAGTCGGTCGCGGTGTGTTGCCGCGACCGGCAAGGTTCCCGGTCTCGTGTACGACTAGCCTCGTGAGGCCGGGAACCGTTTTTATATTCCCGACCACTCTCATCTTGACTCGACTTTGGCCCAGGGCTGTCGTCTGCGCCGAGCGTCGGCGGGTGCCTAAAGCCCCGTTGTCTGACGCCAGGTTTGCGCCATCAGGGCGTGACCGGCTAGCGTGGGGTGGACGCCGTCGGCGGCCCAGTAACTCGGTGGTGCGACGCTGACCGCTTCATCAAACATTTCTTGGAAGGGCACCCATTCGAGTGACAACTCATCAGCAACTTTTTGGGCTGCTTCCCGCCGCTGAGTGAACTCAGGAAACCAATTGTCGTTGACTGCGCCGCAGCGAAGCACAAACGGTTCGCAAATGACGATACGTACGTCAGGCAGTTTGGCTTGGGTGTCCTCCAACAGGTCCCGAAATCCTGATTCGTAGATCGCGACGGTGCCGTCGTATTTCCCATTGAGTTTGTGCCAGATGTCATTGACGCCAATCAAGATACTCAGCACAGCCGGCTTGAGGTCAATACAATCTGCTTGCCAGCGGGAGGCTAGGTCAGGGACTTTATTTCCACTGATGCCTCGATTGTAAATTTTCAACTCGGAGGCCGCGTGATCGCGTAGCAAACCGCCAGCAATCAAGGCGGGATATCCGTTCCCAAGCGCCCGGGTATCGTTCGCACCGCCTCGTGAACGATCGCGCCCCGCATCGGTGATCGAATCGCCCTGAAACAGCACGGTCTCGCCCTTGGCGAGCGCGCTCTTACCCGCCTCCGAAGGCGCGACGGCGTCAGCGGCAGTAACGGAGGTGGAACCTGCGAATTGGTTCACTGCTGCGCCTGCCATGACGGTGGCAGCAGCGGATTGAAACAGACTTCGGCGATCAATAGACATGTTCATGCAAATCGGTAGGGAAGCGGGGACATGGGGGGCGATGGGGAAGTTCACGGCAAACGTCCTGAAGGAGCCCATCATACCTGCAAAAACACCGCCAGTGCGAAACCGGCAACACCGCTGAGCAACGCCGCTAAAAAAACGGTGATCCACAAAGTAGTCCGCGTCACCATGGCACGCTCGCGGACGGCAGGGGGCGGGGGGACAGGCGGCATGACGCCTCTGGCAATCTGACGGCTGCTGTCGCCATTTTGATCTGGCAGCGGTGGCGGTGGATCGCTGGTGATACTCGACAATGCACCCGACGACGCCGGGAACTCTTCCAGGAGCACATCCGAGTTGCTGGTACTGGCGCCTCCCATTTCACCGGTGGCGGTTTTCCATGAGACATCGTCTCCCAAACCGCTCGGATCCAGCCCACTGGCTGCGGACGCAAAGGGGTGCTCCGGTTCATCGACCAATTCAATGCCGCGTTCGGCCAACCACGACTCGCCGTCGTCAGGTTGCATCGATGCCCACGGACTCAATCGGCGAACGACTTCGCTGGCGGATTGAATGCGTTTATCTACGTCTTTTTCCATCATGTCGGCGATGATTTCGACGAAGGAATCAGACAACTCCGGTGCAAACCGGCGGGGATCCCATGGAGCTTGCGTGAGATGGCGTTTGCACTTGCTCCGCGAATCACCACCGGGAAACGGCACCTTGCCAGTGATCGCGTAATACAGCGTGCAACCGAGGGAGTAAACATCGCACTGTGGTCCGACCTCATGCGGAGTGCGAATTTGTTCCGGTGCTAGGTAGTCCGCAGTTCCCACAACCTTTCCGGCCCGGGGATCGTCCTCGGGTGTCGAGATCAGTGCCGCCAAGCCGACGTCCGCGACCTTGGCATGACCGTCCGGTGTGACCAGGATATTGGCCGGTTTAACATCGCGATGAATCAATCCCGATTCATGAGCATACGCCAACCCAGCGGCGGCTTGGGCGACGATGGACGCGGCCTGCTGGACCGAGAGTCGCCCACTTTCTTTCACCAGGCGTCGCAGATCGGTACCGGGCACGTACTCAGTTACGAGAAAATGCACGTTACCTTCGCGTCCGGCGTCGAACGCGCGGACAAGGTAGGGACAGTCCAAGGTCGCCTGCAAACGAATTTCACGTTGGAAACTCTCCCGCGCCAATTCATCGGCTTTGTCCAACGGCAGCACCTTGATGGCGCAGCGACGGCCCATGATGTCATGGATACCTCCGAAAACCTGCCCCATCCCGCCTTTGCCAATGAACTCAGTGACCACGTAGGGACCGAGCTTTAACTTCGTACGACCGGCCCGCAGTTGCGTCGCCTGGTATGGCGTGATCACCTGATCGCGAATCAAAATTGCTGCAATCTCGTCACAGACGTTCTTACGATCTTCTTCGGACGTGATCGGTGGGGCGCCCGCTTCTTTACGGTCCTGTTTGACCTCGGACGCGGCAGCACGCCACTGCGATTCGTTGACCAACTCGCTCAATAAAGCCGCTTCACGGAATACCAAATCGGCGGGCAAGGGTGCGGGCAAGGGTGAACTCATGCGGGATTGTTGAGCGGGAACAGCACGATGATATGAATAACCCCATGGCTGCGCTGCGACCATGAAACTCGGTCTCCCTGGCATGCGACCGAATCGGGGTTGGAAATCTCTCGGAGGCGTGTGAGGGATAATTCCCCTGGCGTCGGATCGTTCTCAAAGGGGCGTGAGAGTGACGATATTTCGTATGCCGAATGCAAGTCGCGACAAAATCGCAAGCTAGCCGCAACGGAGCGACCGGCCGTCTGAACGATTCTCAGTTGCATCGCCATGCATGCGCGTCCCTCATCGATTCCGGTAACGCTGCCGACACTGACAACCTGCACATCGAGCGATATCGGCGAGGGATGCATCAGCCAGCCCCGCTGCGTCGGCGTCCCCAACGCACGCGATTCCGAACCGCTGGCCCCTATCTTAACCGGTACCGAGGTAATCTGATCGCCCAACGCAAACATTTTGGCGGACGCGACCGATTGCCGCACGTCGAATCCCAACGAGAAGGATTGCCACGAAGTCCAGTCCGACTGGTCACTGGACTGCTGTGCTGGTTCGAGCGGACCTGCATTCTGCTCGGCAGCCACCAAGGTATCGTAGAACCGATCACCACAGCGGCGATGCACCGAGGGGCCCTCGCAGGCAATCAGCGTGCTGCGTGTTTCTTCATCAATCACGAAGCCGAGCGAAGATGTGAACGACCGAGCGCTGGTGCGAATGAGTTTTTCGCGTGAAATCGATCTGACGATGGGTGCGGCCTCGGCCATTGCCATTCTCAAGACAGGACTCGACTTCCAAGCATCGTCGACCGAAGCCTCTGAGTTGCTATGAGCATCAAAGCGGACCCGATAGAGCAACCTTCGACTGCCCCGCTCGAGACTGTACTGTGCCTGCCACTTGGTGGGACGACCGGCCGCGTCAGCGGAGGTAGCGTTGGTCTCGGCCGATCCGTCGGGATCGATTCGAAACTCTCCAGCAAGCTCAATAACCGCTCGATGCTTTGTGTCTTCGATCGTTTCAAGCCGCGTACATACCGTCTGCCACTTCGATGCGGTCGCGTCTGTCTTGCTCTCTGGATCAATTTTCGACCGCGGCGAAATCAGCAGCCGCATTGAGAAACGGTTGCCGCGGCCAGGCCCGCTATACACGGCATCGATACCTCCATGGCGCCGATCAATCGTCACCTCCATGAACTCGTTACTGAATTGATTGCCATCAACTAAGCGACGCGCTCCGCCGGTGAACCACCTCATCACGTTCTGCACCGCCGAGGGTGCGGTCGCGTCATCGCCAGCTTGTCTTGTCGCGGCAGCTCCCACGAGTGCGAATCCCCACGCCGGCACATCGGCAATCAACCGTGTCGTTGTACCGATTGATTCCGCATGAAACACCGGAGACGTTTTGACAGACACCTTTCCCGCCACAGTGACCGCCGTCCGCGCCGCTGGATGGGCAGGGTGCAGCAGCAAGAGGTTCTCCGAGGCGGCCGTAGCGCCAGCGGGATCCGCATCAAGCCCGAACCCCAGTTCAGCGGCAATCCGTTTCTTTAGATTGGATTGAGCATCGGAGATGGGAGCTGGAGAGGCCTCCATGCCAGACATCTCAGCTAGAAACTTTGAGGGGGCGAGTAACGCTGCGAAACCGCGCAAGTTTTGCTGATGCTGGGCTCTCAGATCTGCGGCTAATTGCTGCCGTCGTGCGAACAGCTCGCCCAAAGTATCCACTGGTGCGGGTGCCGTGTTGGGCGAGGCACCGTGATGAAAGGGTCGTTCGCCGTCGGTAAAGTATTCATCGATGCGCCAGAACTTACCGAGGCACAATGACCACGAGGCCGCCCTGCGGATGTCGTGAAAACTATCACATCCACCGCCCGGCCAGTGCGCCAACAGCGCCGTGGCGATCTCGCCCCGATCGATCGCTTCGCCCAATTCAGCGGACAGGGTCAAGAACGATTTTTCATCGTTGGCGTCGATCGGCTTGGCGGTGAGCGCTTCGATTTCGTAATCGCCCTCACCCAACAAGACCTTCGACTCTTCGTCGAAACCGCGGCCACCGAGAAAGTCGATCGGAATGATGCCGCGAAACCCTGCCGCGGCGATTGCGGGTACCCATTCACCGGCGACACCGCCACCCAGTCGTGCGTACACGGGTAAGGGCGCCGCGCCGCACTCCTGCACCGTTCGAACGGCATCGGCAATACGTCGCTCCGATGTCGCTATCGAGCTAGCATCGAACGCGAAATCACTCGCCGGACCGCCACCGCACCAGCCGATGGTCTCGTGCGCATGCTCGTCCGCTCCATCGTCATGAGGCTTCAAACAAGCGCGAAATCGCTCACATCGCTCCTGATCGCCCTGCAAGATCGCAGCAGCAAGCGTTTCATCGACGAGAATATTCTCCGGCGTCCCCAGCCCCGTCCGCCGCGTCGCAGCGGCATCACCCGCGAGAGTTGGCGATGGCCGCGAAAGACCATCGAGCCAGCCGTCCAAGGTGCTCGGGGTCATCAGCGTGAGGTCAATGATGGCCGGATCGGACGAGAAATAATGATCGCGTTCCTCTGCCAGGGCGTCGTAACAGTCGTGCAGGGCGTCAATCGCCGCTGGCTCATCGCCAGCGACATAATGCTCCGCAGCGGCCACTAGCCGGGATTCAAAGTGCATCTGATCGAGATTGCTTGTATAGCGCAGCCGCCGGGTGAGAATCTGTGTCTGCCACCACATGTAGCCCAACGCGAAGAAATCACCCTCATCGATACCGCTGGTTGTCTCTGTCCGAGCTCGTCCCCGCAAATGGTCGCCCGGCAATGAGGATGGCCCCACCGGATCCGCCCCAGCGAACATCTCAATCGCCGCCGCCAGTTTATCCAGGGCATCGCCGCGACTGGAAACACGAATTCGCACCTCGCAGGCGGCGCCGTAGGCGGGATCTTGCGGAGTCGGCAAGTCATGTAGCGAGACTGCATTGCGGTCAATGCCTTCACGAACTTCTGCGGGCAGAGTCGAAACGCATACCTCCGGAATAATCAGTAACCGCCGCAGCGTCGCAGGTACCGGGGCGGGCTGCGTCGTGGATCCGGCATCGCTTCCCACATGGACAGCGTTGACGTCGCCCGCTCCCGTTGCCCCCGCTCCCGCCATCGGTTCAGCCAACGGATCTCCAGCGACCGACTCCACGGAGGTCGGCACGCGAATCGGCGGCGGCGCTTCGTCGCTGCGATGCCAGCTCGGCGTCCGCCGCGTCGCAGCAAGCAGGCGCGGGTGCCAGGCGGCCGTGAGCCCCCCAAGCAGGCTTTGCGCACCCGCAGAATCGAGTCGGGATGGGAAATCTTCGATCGTGCTGCACGGAATTATGACGCAGCACTCAGCAAAAGGCGGCATGAGCGACTAAAATTTGACGTTGAAGGAGGAAAATGTGATACTAATCCGAATTCCTCCCCGCTGGCACCTCCCTGGCAGCGGAAACTATTCGCATTTCTAAACGTAATACCTACGTTTCCTTTTCTCTACCTCACTTCTCTCGAAAGACAACCATGGCAGGCTCCGCCGGCGTTTGGGGAATCGAAATCGGTCAAAGTGCTCTCAAAGCACTGCACTGCGTCAAAAAAGGCGATGAAATCGTCGCTGACCAATTCGATTTCGTCGAATATCCGAAAATCCTTAGTCAGCCGGATGCGAATCCGGATGAACTGATTGCCGATGCGCTGACCGAGTTGCTCGAACGAAACGAAACCGCCCGTGACCATGTCTGCATGAGCGTGCCGGGTCAAAGCGGATTGTCAAAATTCTTCAAGCCGCCACCGGTCGACGTGAAGAAGATCGCGGACATTGTTCGCTACGAGGCCAAGCAGCAGATTCCGTTCGAGTTATCGGACGTGATCTGGGATTACCAGATGATGCCCGGAGCCCAAGTGGAAGAAGGGTACGCACTCGAGAGTGAGGTTGGACTCTTCGCGATGAAACGCGAACAGGCCTATCGGCAACTCGCTCCGCTGGACGAAGCAGACGTGCAGGTCAAACTGGTGCAACTCGCTCCAATCGCGATTTATAACGCGATCGCGTATGACCGCATGCACGAGCGGCTCGAAAGCGAAGAATTTGACATCGATGATCCGCCACCGTCGACCGTCATTCTGTCGATCGGCACGGATTCGAGCGATCTGATCATCACCAATGGATTTCGGATCTGGCAGCGCAGCATGCCGATTGGAGGCAATCACTTCACCCGCCAACTGACCAAAGACTTAAAGCTGACGTTTGCGAAGGCGGAACATCTCAAACGCAACGCCCGGGAGGCAGTCGATCCGAAGCTGATCTTCCAAACGATGCGCCCCGTTTTTAACGATCTCGTCACCGAGGTACAGCGTTCCATCGGTTTTTTCCGAGGCATTGATAAGAAAGCCAACATCACCGAGCTGTTGGTGACCGGCAACACCGTCAAAATGCCTGGCCTGGCGGCGTACCTGGGCAAAAACCTGGGCTATGAAGTCCATATTCTCGATCGGTTCAATCGCCTCAGTGGCGACGACGTGCTGTCGATTCCAACGTTCCGAGACAACGCTCCCACCTTCGCCGTTTGCTATGGCTTGTGCTTGCAAGGGTTGGGCTTATCGCAAGTTCACACGTCACTCGTGCCACGCGAGATCCTGACGCAACGCATGATTCGCGCTAAAAAGCCCTGGGCACTCTTGGGATTGAGCGCGTTGATGGTCGGTGCATCGATTCAATATGTCATGACCCAACGATCGTGGGCCACCACGACCGATGACGTGTGGAAAAACGCGACCAGCGCCGTCGCTCAAATGTCAAGTTACAGTTCGTCTGAGAAATCGACCGATGCTGACTTGGAAAGCCGCTTGATGTTCCTGAACCAACTCGGCAAGGAAATCACGGGCAACAATGATGAGCGTTTGCTGTGGTTGGAGGTTTTCGAAGCGATCAATCTGATGATCCCCCGCGAAGATTACCCTGATGGCAAGATGCCTTCGCCGCGAGAGAAGCCACTCCAGGATCGCAGCGACATTTACGTCACTTCGATCGATAGCAAGTATTTCGAGGACCTTGCAGAGTGGTACACCGAGGAAGTTGCCAAACGCTATCAGGAAGAGATGGATGACTGGGTCCGCCAAATGAAACGCCAGCCACCTGGGGCCGTCGCCGCCGATGGAACTGGAGCAGAGGCCGAGGCTGGTGCGAGTGACATGGCCGCCGTCCCCGACGAAGGGCCCAGCGAAACAGGTTGGATAATCCAGCTAAAGGGCTACCATTACTACAACAGCTCGGAGCGAATGGGTTTCGAAGGAGCCAACCATGTTCGCCGGACGTTGACGACCAACTTTCTTGAAAAGCAGATCACGCTGAGTTCGCCCGCCGGTGAGAAACTAACATTCACGCCTCAGCAAATGGGTTTCAGCTATCCGCTGCAGGTGAACGTGAGCCAACCGACGCTGACCCGTGTGAAGAATCCGGACTTCGATCCCAACAGCATGGCAGCGCAAGTCAAACCTCCCATCGATGTTGAGCCGGGTGACGAATTAACAGGCCCCAATGGTGAAACCATTATCTATGAGCCACCCACGCTCGAAGAACTACGCTATGACTTCGTCTTCCAAGTGGTTTGGAAGCCAGTTCCGCTCAATGAACGTATGAAACTGAAGAAGGCTGCCGAAGAGGCGGCTGCTGAGGCGGCGGCATTGGCCGCTGAAGAAGCCGCGTTGAACGGCGACGCCGAAGCCACCCCCTGACCTTACCCCTTCTCGACTCTCCGCCTCTCTTTCTCTTCGCTCTCTCTTCTTCAGACACCATCATGGATCAGCTCAAACCCGCGATTGAATTCTTCAAAAAGAATGGCTTCTGGATTGCCGTCGGCCTGATTCTGTTGGGATCGGTGGGCATCTGGTTCAAGGTCACTAGCGATCTGGTGGCTGAAAGCGACGCCCGGGCTTCAAAAATCAAAGGCGATATCGGCAAGGTCACCTCGGTGCGGGGCGAACTCAACACGCACCCGAACCCGATCTCGCACGCCAAGATGGAGGAGATGATCGATACCCGGGAGGAACAGGTACTCGATGCCTGGACGAATGTCTATGAAAAGCAAAAGGACATTTTGGTTTGGCCGGAGGATTTGACCGACGAGCTCAAAGACGAATATCGAGAGAAAATCCCCATCGAACTGTACGTCGATTTCCCAACGCTCGACGACCAGAAGCTGGAACCGTTTTTGTTGCAGCAGTACCGCATGTACATCGACAAGACATTGCCCAAAATTGCCAAAATTGCTGATGCGGAGTGGACGGCGAAGTTCGACAGCCAAACCGCAGCGGGCGGCATGGGCAGTGGCGGCATGAGCGATATGTATGAAATGGAGGGCGGCATGGACAGCGGGATGATGACGGGCCCGCGCGACATCAGCATCACGGGAGTCAAGAAAGGCCCCCTCGTGCGATGGTCGTCAACCGCCCAAAAGAACCTCATTACGGAGCTGTTTCCCTGGCAGGGCCGTCGCCCCACGACCCTTGAGGTTTATTACTCGCAAGAAAGCTTGTGGATCCTCCGCCAACTGCTAGAGATCATTGCGACGGTCAACGGCGAAGCCAAACAGCCTTTCGAGGCCAAAATCCGGGAGATCAAACAGTTGTCGATGGGCCGGAAGGTTCGTTTTACCGAGGGCGTGCTCGCTTCACCTTCCGTGACTGGTGGGATGGGCATGGACGGCATGATGGATTCCGGAATGATGGACTCCGGGATGGGGATGGATGGCAGCATGATGGATAGTGGCATGATGGGGATGGACGGGATGGGCATGGATTTGGAGGCGATTGACCCCGCCGACAATCGCTATGTCACGCCCGATCACGAACCAATCACTGGAGCGGAACTGCGTTCGGCTTTTGATAGCGATGTCCCCGATGACGCCCCCCTGAAAGTTGCCAAACGTGTTCCCGTGATGATTTCCGTGCGCATCGATCAGCGTGCAGTCGCTGACCTGTTGGCTGCTTGCGGTAGCGCCCCGCTGATGGTGGAGGTCGTTCAAACGCGCGTCTTCGGCAACGGAGAGGCACCGAGCTCATCGGCCAGCGGTGGCATGGATGGCGGCATGGGCATGGACAGCGGCATGGGAATGGGCATGGAAAGTGGTATGGGCATGGGCATGGACAGTGGTATGGGAATGGGCATGGATGGCGGTGGAGGTTACGGGACCTCGGTATCGGATCAATTCCCACTCGACGTCAACGTGGAGGTATACGGCCTGATTCACGTCTACAATCCACCACAAATGGATAAACTCGGCGTGGAACAAATCACAGCGGAAACTATTATCGACGGGGAAACGATGGCTGAGAAAGTCGAAGTCGAGAAGGCAGCTGCCGCCGAGGACGCTCTACCGCTTCCAGCCCCGGTAGCAACGCCCCCCGTTGACGCACCTCCGGCCGACTCGGCCCCCGCGGCGGTTCCGCCGACCGGAGAAACGGATTCTCCGGCAGAAAATCCTGGCAATCCGGGGCCCGATCCGGTAGAACCTAATACAGCGGGTGTTCCCACCCC
The DNA here is from genome assembly GCF_007860105.1 of Allorhodopirellula heiligendammensis. Classification (NCBI taxonomy): domain Bacteria; kingdom Pseudomonadati; phylum Planctomycetota; class Planctomycetia; order Pirellulales; family Pirellulaceae; genus Allorhodopirellula; species Allorhodopirellula heiligendammensis. The sequence continues at coordinate 516,768 of NZ_SJPU01000003.1, read as the reverse complement.
CGCCGCAACTGCGTCCTGATATCCAGGCTCGCGTCCCGCTTTTCCCGCTCCCTTTTCTCATCTCTTCTCTCGCGTTCGTTCCACGGAAATTCTCATGGACTCCGATAAGATCAAAGACTTTTTCGCCCATCACGCCGAAAAAATGGTCGTTTGCGTCGTCATCGCCGCATCGGGATGGATGGTCTACAGCGGCTTAAATTTACCTGACCTGCGCGACGAGAAAAATCCTGACGCACTGGCGAGCGAAGCCCAGCAGGTACGGGCGAGCATCGACGAGGATCACTCCGAAGAGATTCTGCCGCTGCGACGACCGACCTTCGACATCGCCGCCGAACTGAAGCGGAAAAACGAACCGATTCCATTTGAAGAATATGTTCCTCCGCATCTGTGGGTCCCTCAGAACATCAGCGATTCCATCCGCCGTAAAGACCCCGTCTTGCTGGCGCCTCGCGCGTTGATCACCAGTGGACATATTGAGTCCTATGCGGTGTTGTCCTCCAGCGGCAACTATCGCGCGAGCACACTCGAGCCGGCCGAAAAGCTGGAGAAAATCGAGAAGAAAGCTGTTCGACGCCCTCCCCCTCGAAGTCGACGAAATCGCAACATGATGGGTATGGATGAGGGTGGGATGATGGGCATGGATAGTGGGATGATGGGCATGGATAGCGGGATGATGGGCATGGATAGCGGGATGATGGGCATGGACAGTGGCATGATGGGTATGGAAGGCGGAATGATGGGCGGCTCCCAGATGGCTGGTGCCGGTCGAACCCTCGACCCTGCCTATAACTTCGGGTACTCCGCATCGGCATCCATGTCTCAGAGTACCGGGTCCAAAAAATCAGTACCACAGAGTGCTTGGTTCATCGCCGGCACCGCCGTCATCCCGCACAAGGAAATCGCCGAATCCTATCAAGCCGCCTTGGCTGCCTCGGAGGGATACGAACCGCAGCGTGATCAACCGCTGTATTTCAATTACGAAATTCAACGCGCCGATGTCACCAACAAAGCGGTTGCTGACTTGGTGGACGAAGATTGGATCAAGGTCGGAGACCGCGAGAGCGACCTCAAGCGGGCGGCCTTTGTGTGGGCTGGGTATGCCCCCGAACTCGTGCCGCTGGATTATCGAGATTTAAATGTCACTGGGTACATCCCGCCGATCCTATTGAGCAACTATTCCGAACTGGCGCTGCACCCGCTCATTCCAATGGTGACCCGCGATGAGATCGATCGAAAGCGATTTGCTGAGGAACAAGTCAGTGCAAACGAACTTAGCGCTGAAGACATGGAACTGGCCAACCCAGGTAACCTAGCCGGAGGCATGGGCGGAATGGGCGGTGATATGGGCATGTACGAGTCGATGGGTTATGGCGCCATGGGCATGGATTCCGACATGGGGATGCAGATGGGCATGGGTGTTGCCTACGGACTGACCACCATCGACAAAAACCCTGTGGAATACAAAATCATGCGGTTTTTCGATTTCGCTCGCGGTGGGTCAAAGATCAGCCCGATGCCAGGACGCCAATACGTCTATCGGCTCCGCTATGCTGTTCAAGATCCAAACTTCCCGGCAAACCCCGGTCACCAACCCAAGAGTTCGACGCTGTCCACAGACGTCTACGCTCGGGTCCAAGGCTTGATGGCGAATGCAGAGAAGAACGACAAGCGTCAGTTTCAACTTTGGAGTGAATGGAGTGAACCGAGCCCGCCAGCATCGTTGCCCGGGTTGAACAAAGTCTTCGCGGGCGAAGTCAAAGGAAGCAAACCACGCGAATTTCAATTGGCCGGCAAGACAGTCGACTACTACAAGTCGCCGCCGAAGGCCAATATGGTTAACGAAAATCACAACGTGCAATACGCCTCACCGATGCCGATATGGTTGAAGGACCTGACCGAAGGCTCGACGATGAGCTACAAAGGCGTTGCCGATCTGATCGACCCCATCAAGCTGGAGATTAAGAAGGTCGAGGATGCCGAGGTGCTCTCAGGAACCACAATCATTGATATCGATGGTGGCCGCCCCCTCAATGTCGTCGAGGAAAATGAGGAGTTGACAGAACCAGGCTTGGTCTTGATGTTTGACGAAAACGGTGGACTGCGAGTCGAAAGCGAAGTCCGCGATCAACATGAATACCGAATCTACTCGTTTGCTGAAGAGCGCGGTCTGTAATCCGGATGCCGAAACAACACGCCTTCGAATACGTTGCCGGCGCGACGCCAACAACAGCCGGGGATTCTCTGGCTGTCATCTTCGGAAACGATGCAACGCTCCGCCGCTGGGCAATCGAGACGCTTGTCGGCGACGGAGACTGGACCCAGTTCGATGGTGATTCCACGCGTTGGTCGGACCTGCGCGATGACTTGGCAACGGCATCCCTGTTCGACTTTGATGCCGGTGATAAGCGTACGATCGTGGTGCGATCAGCCGACAAATTTGTGTCCGCGCACCGCACGGAACTCGAAAAGTACGTAGCTGCCCCGGGTGAGAGCACCCGCTTTGTGCTCGAACTGGATTCCCTCGCGAGCAACACGCGACTGTATAAGGCGGCCGATAAAACCCATTTGCTCGTTGCCTGTGGAAACGCCACCGATACCAAACAAGGTGTGACCGCAGCGACGCGTCGCAAGTTCTTGACGGGTCACGTGGCGGCCCGCCATCAGGTTAAACTGGCGGTGGGCGCTGCCGATGCACTGGTCGAGATACTCGGCGAAGAAGTCGGCATGCTCGATACTGAAATCGCGAAACTGGCTCTCTACGTCGACGTCGGTGGCAAGATCGATGAACCCTTGGTGCGCGACATCGTGGCAGGATGGCAGGGTAAAACCGTCTGGCAGATCACCGATGCCATCGCCAGTGGCGATGCCGCCGAAGCTCTCCGGCAACTCGATCATTTGTTCAGCGGTGGGCAGAAAGCCATCGCCTTATTACCGCAAATTTCCTGGTCGCTACGACGGCTTGGCATGGCGACGACGCTGATCGAGCAGCGTGAACGCAGCGGCCGGCCGTGGCAGTTTGAGGATATCCTTGCTAGTGCCGGAATCCGCCGTCCCAGTGAGATTCAATCTGCAAAAAAACAGCTCAAGACAATGGGCCGGCCCCGCGCCCTGCAACTCCTCGGCTGGCTACTCGATGCCGATCTGCGACTCAAGGGTACGCACAGTGCCGACGGCCGCGACCGCTTCATGCTCGAACAACTTGTCCTCCGGCTCGCCCGGACAACCTGAATCGACTCCCAGTAATCACAGGTTAGCCGTTCACTGAACGCGATTCGTTTGGAGCCGTTGCCGCGAGGGCCAACGGGCAATCTCAAACCTGTGCAAACTCGGTTCGTTGCCACTGTTTGTAGGCGATTACCAACGTCGCTCCCGCGACCGCCCATAGACTCGACAGAACGGCGGGGTGGTGCAGAATTACACGCACCTCATTCATCGCTGCCGCAGACGGCCCGATGCCTGAATCAACAACGATCAGACAGACGAGGCCGGATGCAATGAGACCAATACAGCCAATGATCGCTACTTGAGCGACGCCGCGGTGAACGGTCACCCACAGAATGACGCCGGTGGCTAGTATCGTCTGAGCCGCCATTGCGGTGCAACCACGCAACACGCTGGAGATCCCTGGCACGCCAGACAGAACGCATATCTGCACGTTTGCGATGACGAGCGCGAGGAGCATCAAAACGCCCATTTGTGTCAGGACACTCGTGAACACAGCGCGTATCCACTGCTCGCGATCCACGGGATGCAGAAGATCTCTCGCGAGCGTCTCACGCCTCCCATAGCACTGCATCGCGAGCAGCATCATCGGCATCAAGACGAGCATGAGCAGGGAGTAGTGCAGCGTGATCTGCATCACGCCAGCCGACGGTGGATCACGAAAAAATGCACCAGCCCAAGTAAACAATGCCAGCACAATCATCATGGCACCGATCTTGGCGGGCGGTTGCCCAAGCTGCCATAATCGCGGCAGTGCCCATTGAGCTTGGTCACGCAGCTGAATCGACACCGCGTCGAGACGGCGGTCCCAATTCGCAAAATACCTCGTCTCGCGACGGCTTTCCTTGCGTTTTGACGCCGTACTGGTCATCCGTTCGCTGAGTTCGCGAAGCGTCATCGCCGGAGCAATGGCGTGCTCCATCCAATCGCGATGTTGATGGCGGAAGAGCATCATCGAAACAGCCATGATGATGATCGAAAATGCGAGCATTAAGCTAGCCACCAAGCCGTATGTACCAATCAAAAAACGATCTGCTGCCGCCGCGAACGCTATTGAAAAATAGCTGCCAAGCATCGGGAGATAGACGATACCTAACACCAGCATGACCGGCAGAAAATACGCCCAGCGTCGCCCGGACAATGCGACGACATTCCACAGCGCATGCGCAACGACAACAGCAGCAACCCCGCTGCTCAGGGCTGCCAACCCGGAAAGCAAATTAATATTGTGCTGAGTCAGTGTCGACGCGAACACGCACGTTGCGGTTGTAACTGCGCCACAGAAAAGACCGATATGGCGGGATGCAAATCGGGGTATCAGCAGCGCGGCTGGCCCAGAAAACTGGCTGGTCAGTTGAAAAGTTAATATCATTGTGGCGAACATCAGCATGGCCGCTGCGACTTTGAGCCTGTCGATTTTTGCGTTGTCAAAGGTGGCAGGGCGGACCCGCGTTTGCGACATCGCCTGAGCCACCACGGCCAACTGCTCACGCTGAGCCTGACTTTGATTCGCACCAATCCACAGCCGCCGCAATGTTCGATTGTTTGCAAAAACTTCGCTGACATTGTCTTTCAAGATTGAATCGCATGCAGGGTCGGGCATCTGACTGCCTGCCAAGTAACCGATGCCGGGTAGGTATTGAGGATGGAGTATCAGCGTGCGAAGTGCGGGCAATGTGTTCAGGTCGGCGAGCACCTCTCTGCGATAAGGGCTGGCGGCGGGAGTGTCGGACATGGAAAGGGGTCCGGGGGCAACGCACACCGCGCTCAGATTTGCTAGGTTCCGAAATGGCTGCAGCGAAGCCGGTAGATCAAGCGTATGAAGGGAGATCCACTGCAGTGACTCGATCTGCGATAACAGGGCGATATGTTCGTTGGTCACCGTTATGTCGAGCACCTCCACGGCTGATAACAGCGGCAACGCAGTGAACGTCTGTGGGTTAACCTGGGTCAGCTGATTCATGCCAAACTTGATCGTTGTCAAGTTGGGAAACTGTGACAATGCGTGCTGCAGTTCGCTGAACGGACGCAGCTCAGACAGTCCAGTCGCTGGGTCGATCATTCGCATGCTTAGGACCGACTCCATACGTGTGAAATCCATCGCCGTAATCTCTGGATGGATCGAGCCATCTTCCGACCACTCAATGAATGCTTCGGCATCGTGAAACGCATGATGATCGGTTGCGTCAAAGGGCGTCGAATACGCATCTCGAAGCCGTATCGAGCGGGACGAAGGCAGCAGCGGCAAAAATCCCACCGTCATCACGAGGATTCCAATCCACATCAACGGACGCATCAGATAAGTCTTGGAAATCACGAACAACTGATGCATGCCGGTTCTATTGAGCATCGTGAAGCTCCAGGAAAATATCCTCCAGATTGAGGTCTTCGATCTCGACCGTGGCGTGAAAGCGTTTGCGGACTTGGTCGACGAATTCGTTATCAATCTCAGCCACCGCGACGATCGCCGATTGACCGATGACCTCGGTCCGCAGCGATCCTGGCAAGCTGAAATCGGCTGGCAGGTCAGTCGGCGAATGCACACGAATGCGTTTGACGCTGTCCTTCAGTTCATCCAATTCACCAAAATAGTCAATCACGCCGTCACCCATGATTGCCACATGCGATGCAATCCGTTCCAAATCGGAGGTGATGTGCGTTGAGAACAGAATACTGTGCTCGCTGTCTTCGGAAACCTCCAACAGTGACCGCAACAGGCTACGGCGACCGGCCGGGTCCAGGCTGGCAGCAGGCTCGTCGAGCACATAGAGATCAGGCCGGTGCCCCATGCCGAGGATCAAACCGAGACGTTGTAACTGCCCGGTCGACAACGTCCGAATAGATGCTGACCTATCAAGGTCCCACTGATCCACCAGCTCGTCGCACCACGCGTGATCCCATTTTGGATAAAACGCGGCTGTATACTGGATCACCTGCGCGACCTTCATCCAAGGATAAAGATGGACAACTTGCGGCACATATCCAATCCGGGCTTTTGCCGCAGCAGACAGAGTCCAGGGATCCTCTCCGAGCACGGTAGCACTCCCTGCGGTAATCTTCAGTAACCCCAGCAGACATTTGATGAGTGTGCTCTTGCCCGCACCATTGGTCCCAAGCAGACCCACGACGGCTCCGCGAGGAACCGCCAAATCAACGCCCCGAAGCACTTCACTTCTGCCGAAACTCTTTCGCAAACCTGTGGTTCGAATCATCTCGTTATTCACGCGACATCTCCTTAATGGCCTTGTTGACAACGGACAAGATCTGTTCGTCGGAGAGCCCGAGTTGCCGAGCGCGATGCAGCGTTGGAGCGACCAATGCGAGAAAATCCGTCTTGCGTTCAGTCGCCGATTTGGCAACGGGCACCGCCGCGACGCGCATCCCTCGACCGCGCACCCGTTCCACCACGCCATCAGCCTCCAGCCGCGAGTAGGCTTTCGAGACGGTCATCATGTTGACTTCGAGCTCCCGCGACAATTCACGAGTGCTCGGCAACATGTCTCCCGACTGCACCGTGCCGCATGCGATCAGAGCGTGCACTTGGTCAATGATCTGCCGAAAAATCGGCACACCCGACGAAGTGGCTACGCGGAACAACTGAGGCTGCAGTGACATAGTGCATCACTATATGCATACACTACTTTGAAAGTCAACCTCGAACACGGCATGGGATCGCCGGCGAGGTTGCTCGCCAGATGTTCGACTGCAAAGCGGTCACTCTGACCAGATGCACATCACGGCGTCCTGTGCATCGTCGTGCTGCCTTCAGCTGCCCTATTGAAATGTGCAGGCAAACACGTAGATGAAGGAGGCGTTCTCGAGATTAAAATCGTTGTCCGAAGCGATCAGCAACGTTTTTCGACCATCACTCAAGTCAGGACCGAAGGTGAGCCCTTCCAGCTTTTCAGGCATGCGAACTCCGCCGATCCCGTAGCGCGGGTCCAACATATCGAGATAGGTCGTTTTGCGGACCGGATGAATGTCTTCGGGCATGTCAGATGGTGGTAGTCGATCGAGGCCGCTGATGTCGGTCGCGCCCGCTAGATCGATGCGTTTGATGTGTTTGCATACCGCTTCTTCACCAGCTTTATAATCGCGTTCGATGACCAGGAACTCGGTCGCAGAAATCGCTAGGATTTCGCTGAGAACATTGTCGGGATGATCGAGACGATAGACGAACTGACTGGTTTGGCCAGATTCCAAATCAATTTGTAGCATGCGGCAGTATTGGCCATGCGGAGCACCGGTTTCGTCTCGCTGCCCATCTTGCAACATCACGTTCTGCATGACACAGGTAATCGTGCTCCCATCGGGAGAAATTGCCAGTCCCTCGAGCCCCTTATTCGAGGCGCGTCCACTTTCGTTGTTGAGATTCTCCTCGTTCTTCGTACCAGCCGGCTTTGCGATGCAAAACGCAGACGGCACCGGAATGGAATCGATCGACTTTCCCTCGTGATTGAAGCGTAAAATCTTGGGACCATACTCTTCACACACCAAGAATTGGTCGGTCCCTACCATGCGAAGCCCTTCGGGGTCCAGGCGGTGGCCGAACTCTGTAGACTCAGTGATCGCGGTGGCGTCGCCAACGAAGCAGCACCCTCTGCAGTCAACCAATCGATCTGAGCCGAGGAGCTGTAGCCGGACGGGTTCTTTGGAGAGCGGGTCGATGTGAATGCTGATCCGGTGAACTCGACATTGATAAGCCGTCGCCCCATCGTCGGGACCGCGATCGGCCATCGCCAAGTATTGATCGTCGTGGCCGAGGTACTCGATCGCCGAAATGCCGCCCATCCGGTTGTGAGGTTCGCCGTTTTCAAGGTGCCCAGTAAGACCAGAGCGGTCTGGCATCGTCGCTGGAAACTCGCCGACGCCAATCAACTCGGGCGATTGTGCGTTCGTGCCGTGAGTCGTCCCGAAAACGCACCACAGGATCATGGGGACAAGCGTGAAACGTTGCATGGTTGGCTTTGCACAGAATCGGAGATGAGAGAGAAGGTGATATCGTTTCTGAAAACCTTGTCGGTAAACTCGGTTGATAGAAATTGGGCGAGAGCTTAGGGAACGATTATGAGGAATTCGAGTCCAGGTCATTAAGATTGCGTGAATCTTTCCGCTGTGGCACGTCTTTGGGCGCGTTCTGATGGTGCACGGCTTCACGCTTCCTCGACGGAGCAATCGCGGCGCACTTGGCTGATCCCCCGCACGGGAACTGGTAGACTGAGCTGCGATTTTATTCTTGATTCGAGTACCGCAACCAAGGAGTTCGCTGATGAGAGCTAAACCGAAGCCCCAGTCGAGACGCCGTTGTATGATCGCTGCCGCCGTTTCGATCTGCATGGCGGTCAGCAGTGGGGCGTCTTTTCCGCTCCCTGCCGCTGAGGCAGACTCAGCCGCATTTCGTGCCGGGGCAGCCAAGGTGGAGATAAAAACTCCTTTGGGGATGCCAATCGTCGGCAATTGGGATTCCCCGCCCGCGACGAATATTCATGACGAACTGTATGTTCGCTGTTTATTACTGGACGATGGCCACACGCGAATCGCATTCGCAATCTGTGATAATGTCGGTATTCCACGCGAAGTATTCGATGCGGCGCGCAAGCTGATTGATGCAGAGACTGATGTCGATGCAAAAAACGTTCTCATGTCTGCCACACACACGCACAGCGGCGTGTCGGCGCGAGATTTTCGAATGGTTGATGGCGCGCAGATCCTCAGCGCCTACCAACAGCTCGTAGCACGGCGGATTGCCGACGCTGTGGCCACAGCAGAGCAGCGTTTGCAGCCGGCTCAAATTGGTTGGGGTAGCGCGGCAGTACCCTCAGAAGTGCACAATCGGCGGTGGTACGTGGATGACGAGAAGTTGCTCTCCAATCCATTTGGTGGCGTCGACCAGGTCCGCATGAATCCGCCACGTGGCAATGACGCGCTTGTGAAACCGGCGGGGCCAACGGATCCTGAAGTGTCCTTCATCAGTGTGCAGACTCGCGACGGCCAGCCTCTGGCATTACTTGCGAATTACTCGCTGCATTACGTGGGTGGGGTGCCGACTGGCGACATTTCCGCGGACTATTTTGCGGCGTTTTCCGAACGCATTGGCGGGCTACTCGGCGTCGCCGACGCCGATTCGGATTTTGTTGGCATCATGACCAATGGAACCAGTGGCGACATCAACAATATTCCTTTTCGCGAGAAAAATCTGCCGCCGAAGAAAGCCTACGAGCGGATCGACGAGGTATCGAAACTCGTCGCTGAGGAAGTCGCTTCGGCATCCCGATCGGTCGCATACCACAATCAAATTTCGCTAGCCGCCGCGAACGCGGAGCTAAAGTTGGCGATGCGGAAACCTGATCCGGAAATGCTACGTTACTTTGCCAGTCTTGCCGGCGCCGAAGGTGACTCAGCGAGCACCCATCGTTTCGCCAAGATCTATGCCAGTCGTGTATCGCGTTTACAGGAAGGGCCTGACGAAGTATCCATTCTACTACAAGCATTTCGCATTGGCGATCTCGGTGTGATGTCGATTCCCTTTGAAGTATTCGCCGAAACAGGGCTGGACCTCAAAAAGCGAAGCCCGTTCGACGACTCGTTTACGATCGAACTTGCCAACGGTAGCTACGGGTACTTGCCCACGCCCGCCCAGCACAAGCTCGGCGGCTACGAGACCTGGATGGGAACCAATCGCGTTCAGTTGGATGCCTCAGAAAAGATCTCAGACGTATTGCTGTCGCTCTCCAAACAAATCCAGTCGCCATGAAGTTCAAACGATTTCTTTCCGCTCTCTTGGTTGTCGCCGGTGGCACGCTGTCCGTCCTGCTTTCATCGTTGGGGACAGCATCGCTGGGAATAGGGCAAGAGCTTCCCCGCCAATCCACGACGTCGCCGGGCGACCACACAACCCTGGCCACCTTACGCCAGTTTCGTGTGCGAACCGGAAAGACCATCAGCCTCGCTGCTGCCGAACCAGATGTCGTCGATCCCGTTTCGGCGGCGTGGGGCAGTGATGGAAAACTATGGGTGGTAGAGATGCCGGACTATCCCCATCCGCGGCCGGATCAAACGGAGTTGCATGGTCGCATTCGAGTCCTCAGCAACCGGGATAGCAGCGGTCGATTTCAAAACATGAAGACCTTCGCAGATGGACTCAATTTTGCCACTGGAGTCCTTCCCTGGCGTGATGGGGCAATCGTCACGACGGCTGGTGAAATCCTATTTCTCAGGGATACCGATGGTGATGGCCGATCTGACGAGCAGAACGTTTGGTTTTCAGGGTTTACAATCGACAATGAACAACTTCGTGCCAACCATCCAACCCTCGGCTCCGATGGCTTGGTCTATGTCGCCGGTGGACTTCGCGGTGGTCAGATCACAGCGATCGCGGATCGTTTCGATGCGAGGTCGACCCCGGTCAGTTTGCAGAATCGCGATTTTTACTTCGATCCGCACGGCGACGATTGGGGCGTCGTATCCGGTAAAAGCCAATTCGGACTGACCATCGACGATTTCAACCGTCGCATCGGTTGCAGCAATCGCAATCCAGCAATCGAATCAACCATTTCGGCCGACTTAATCGATCGAGTCCCTTTCCTGAATGCGGCCGATGGGATCGCCGATGTCGGTCTCGCTGGCTTCGAGTCGTCAGTTTCTCCGATCAGCGATGCGTGGACGACCAGCAACCTCCATGCTGGGCAATTCAGCGCCGCCTGCGGCGTTTGCGCGCCAGGTTGGATGGCCGATTCGGACGGGGAATGGTTACTGGTTTGCGAACCGACCGGATCATTAGTGCAGCGACAACTTCTGCACCAGGCCGACGGGAGCTGGCGTAGCGAGCGAGAAGATCAACCCACCGAATGGTTGGCCTGCGCCGATGACTGGTTTCGGCCTGTCGATGTGGTGCCCGATTTCAATGGTGCTGCGCTAGTCGTTGACATGTCTCGGGCGGTCATCGAGCATCCGCATTGGGCGCCTCCCGAGCTCAAGAATCGGCTTGACACTTGGTACGGCAACGACCTGGGGCGGATTTGGTTGATTCATGAGGGCGAAACGGCCCCACCGATCACCTCAGTTGACAGCGACGGCGCGGCCCTCGCGGCAATCATTGCAGATGATCCGCTGACACGGATGCTGGCGTCGTCGTATTGGTACGCGAACTACACGCCGCTTTCCTTGCCCCCCGAGGATGTACTTGAGGCCCTCGCGGTAAAATTGATTGATCACTCAACCCCGCCCGCCGGCGTGGCACGGATTGCCCTGATACTCAATCGATGGGGCAGACTCACATCAAATCAACTTGATCTCCTGCGTGCGCACAGTCATGCGCGAGTCCGTGAGCTCGCCGCCGGAACACGAGAGCACAATCGTCCTGCTGGCCCACCACGACAGAGCGTCCGTCAATTGACACCAGCGTTAGCTGATTCTTCACCACAGGTGCGACAATCCGCGCTGCAATCCATTGCCGTTCGGAGTAGCGATACCGACGCAAGTGATGTCGATATCGCAGCGATGATCAAGTTGGCCGCGCGAGATGGAAATCTGCCTCGCATGCAGAAGCTGCTGGTCTCCCTGTCGCCGCCTGATTCATTCAATCTACTCCGCGCCAGCCTCACCGAGACGTCCGATGTACCCGTTGCGGTCAGGGAGGGGTGGATGCTGCGCGCCGCAACATGGGCACCATCGCGTAGCGCGACATTACTGGCTAATTGGATCAACGTGCGAGATCGTATCATCGAGCAGAGTTCCGATGCCGAAGTGGCGATGCGTCTTGCGACCGCATGGAAAACCGGAGCCGCCTCGAAGAAGTTAAGGAAGACGGGCCCCGATCCGTGGACAGCGGATCGTCTGCGACAATCGCGGGCGCAGCTTGATGCGATCGATCCAGTAGCGGTTTCGCTCGCGGTCGGTGAATCGTATTCTTTAGCAGCGCGTCTTGATGCCATCGCGTGGTGCCGGACCCTGACTCCACTGCCCACCGAAATTCGACATTTGGTACAGCCCGCCACTCCTCCCCAGCTACGAGCTGCCGCCTACCGTATCCTGATGCAGCTCGATACGGATTGGTGCGAGCATTACATTACCGACCACGCCAACGAGATTCCGCCTGCCGATCGAACGGCCATCGTCTCTGCCGCTCAACAGCAAATTGTTACAGCGATGTGGTTGCTCACCAAGATCGAAACAGAAGAGCTTCCTCGAACCTTTGTCGATCCAGCTGCGATGGATTGGTTTCGGAATCACGGCAACTCCGAAATTTCTGCACTCGGAAAGCGGATATTTGCTCCGGCGGGAGACGTGGCAGCGGCGATGCAGGAGTACGCACCTGCATTACAGCAGGTTGCGACTGCCGACGTTGTTTCGGGCAAGGCATTATTCGCCGAGCACTGCGCAAGTTGCCACCGGATCGACGGTGTCGGACACACCGTTGGCCCAGACATCAGCGATAGCCGAACGAAAACGCCCGCGGCATTGCTTACGGCGATCTTGGATCCCAACGCCGGCATTGACGCATCCTATGTGACCTACCTTGTGCTAACCGTTGACGGTGAAACCATCACTGGACTGCTCGCTGGTGAGTCAAGAGATGCTGTCACCCTGCAGTTGGCGGGCGGGCACACGCGACGGATTGATCGGGACGACATTGAGATCTTTCAACCGTCGGAGATTTCACTCATGCCCAGTGGGCTTCAGCGAGTTCTTAGCGTCGACCAGATGGGCAATCTTCTCGGCTACCTGAAACGATGGCGCTACGTCGCATCAGCGACAGCGAATGAATTGACCGAGTAGCTTCCATTGCCCGCGCATAAACTCGGGGCGATCCAAAGGTATTCGCAGCGCTCAATCTACCGACGTTCGCGTGTTGAGGGCGTGAGTCGAGATGCTCAAGCGGCCAGCCTAGCGGTACCGCCCGGTACCTGACGTCACACGGATCACCTTGGCGTCGACAGCGTCGATGCCACCACATGCCGCCCAGATATGCGGAGCATCCGGAAATGGGAGTGATCCGCCAACGTTGGAGCCGAGATTAAATCGCGGGGTCGCTGATGCCGTTTGCTGCAAAACCTTTGGCGCGTAGCAGACACGCGTCACAGTGACCGCAGGGCTGACCATCGCTGTTATTGGATTGCACAGGATCGTAGCACGAAAGTGTGTGTGAGTAGTCGACGCCCAGACGCAATCCCTCGGCGATGATCTGTGCCTTCGTCAGGTCGATCAGTGGCGTGTGAATGCGTAGTTTTCTCGAGCCTCCGTGGGATTCTGCAGCACCGCTCTCGGCGCCTACTCCTGCCTTCGTGGCTAACCTCGCCATCACCTCAAAGGCGGCAATGAACGATGGTCGGCAGTCCGGGTACCCGCTGTAATCGAGTGCATTGACACCGATAAAGATATCCGTGGACTGACATGTCTCGGCGACCGCCAACGCGTAGGACAGAAAAATCGTGTTGCGCGCCGGTACGTACGTTACGGGGATATCGGCGGCGATATCCTCAACGCGGTCAGACTTAGGAACGGCAATGCTCGTATCGACGAGGGCGGAGCCACCGAGCTGAGCCAGATCAATGTCGATGATGCGGTGCGATACCGCTCCCATGGACGAAGCCAATGTCGAGGCGCGCTCAAGTTCGCTCACGTTTCGCTGACCGTAACGAAAACTGATCGCGTGTACTTGAAACCCGCGCTCAAGGGCAATCGCTAGGCAGGTAGAGCTGTCCAGTCCGCCAGAGAGCAAGACAACGGCGGCTGAGTCGGGGTCAGGATTTGCTTGCGTATCATCCAACATGATGAGAGCCTTTCCAAAGTTTGCGTCCAATCAAGGGTGTATAGTTGGTCCAGTTTCCGTCGGCAGCAACGTCTTGCTCGATGACAGACGTGAACGTCGCGAGTTTCGCGTCGAGGTTGTCGATGTGATGTAGAGCGACCGCCTCAAGCGTGACCGGGATTTTTGGGCTGCCATACTCCTGGCTGCCGTGATGGCTGACCACGAGATGCTCCAGATGCTGCCGCAGCACGATCGGAAAACTCTCACCACTCTCCTGCTCGACTTGCCGGATTTTTCCATCCAATTGCTGGATGCCAATCACGATGTGACCAAGCAATTGCCCTCGGTCGGTATAGCTGATCTCACCACCGGACTTCAACTCGTCGATCTTCCCCAGATCGTGCAAGAACGCGCCCATCATCAACATTTCGGTGTCGATTTCGGGATACCGGGGTCCGATCAGTCGAGCCAATTCCATCATATTGAGCGTGTGGTGCAACAATCCGCCGGGATAGGCGTGATGATTGGAAACCGCGGCAGCCGAAACACGAAATCGATCAATGAAACCGACATCGTCGAGGTAGCAATTCGCCAGCCGGGATAGGAACGGCTGAGACAACGTCGCGAGCAACTCACGCACCCGCGTGAGATGCTCGTCGGCTCGCCGGGCATCAAAGCGTTCGAAATCATCTACGGCGACCTCATGTGCGTCCATGCGTTCGATCTGCGTCACGATTACCTGGAGTGCCCCATTATGAATCTGGGTGCGACCATGGCAGAAGATGTAGTCGCCGCGGTCGAACTGATCAAACACCGCTTCGTCTGCATTCCACATCATCCCGGCAATCGTGCCGCTACGATCGGATAGTTTTAACAGGATGTATTTGCCGCCTTGGCGATTGACTCGCAGCTGCTTGTCGGCGGCCTGAAACGCTTGGGTCAGCGTCATCGAGTCAGCGAGTTCGTTGATGGGGATACGCAAAGGAATCAGAGGGGCTGAAGGGAGGACGGAAGGAGACGCCGCTGGCCAAGAGCCTACCAGGGAACCAGCGATGCGGTGAAGGTAGCAAGCTCGACTCCGCGGGCGGTTGCGAATCCCCATGCGGGTGCGACTTGGTCTGCTGCTGTGGGTTGTCCATCGGCGAGCGTTGTCGTGACATTCACGAGAGGCTGGATTCGGGTATCAACACAAAACTCCATCGCCTGCTGGCAATGCTGCGAAACGAGGTCCCGCGAAGTTGGCGTGATCAATCCATGCGTTGTTAACGGCATATTTTTTGCAGAATAACTGTGTAAAAATCCGAGGTAGGTACTCGGGGCAGCCACAAAGCCACCTACCGGGGGTTAGAATACGCATATGAACGAAGCGTCAGCCTCCTCTGTCGAAAATTCCGATACCGCGTCCAACACGGGCGGCTCCACCGCGGGCGGTCTGAGCTCACGTGGCTCGGCTGGTTCATCGGAAAATTCGCTCGCCAAAAGCCAGTGGATCAAGATCTCTAGCAGCGTCCATCTGAGTCGATCGCAGCAAACTTGGACCGGTGCGGGAAGCGCCGCCGGATATGTCCTGCGGTACCTCGTCCCGATGCGGCGACTGATGATCGATGTCGTCGGAAACGACGCCGAGGCCGATCGCGCCCTCGCCATTTTGGTAACACATTTGGTCAGGGCTGGGTTCAACGGCCACGATCGCGGCCGACTCCGTGACTTCCTCGTCCGTGGGATTCGCTCGGCCGCCAAAGCTCGGTACGACGAAGCGGTCCAAAAAATTGACAAGGACAAACTGGCCAGCACCGAGAGTGCTGGCGTGCCCACCCCGCCGAAGCTCGAAATCGCAAAATTAGAGTCACCCCAGTGGCTTGGCTATTGGCGTGACGGCATTCTCCAACGCAGTTGGCGCTCTCTAGAGAGGTACCAGCACACACGCCGTTATGAAGCCGCCGGGGCGACGGATTCTACTGAGACACAAGGGCCCCGCGGTGACTACGTTCACGATATACTCCGAATTGCGATGGCGCATCCCAAGGACAGCCCGAAAGCTTGGACGTCTCGACTGACGCCAGTCGCCGGTCGAAACATCGAGCCGTCGGAGGTGCAATCACAGCTGGAACTGGCGAGAATTCGCTTTGCCCAGCACGTTGCTGACGAAGTTGCCCAAACGTTGGAGATCCCTGAAGCGACCAAAATCGAAGCGGAGATCAAAACACTCGGACTTGGTAAAGCGTTCATGGGCGTGAAAGTCGAAGGCTAAGTGGCACTGCCCCTAGCTGGACGCCATTGTCAATGGCGGAGCAAATATGCAACGACTCGACCTCACCCACGCGTCCCTCCCCGCACCGATTCCGGAGCGGGGGGGAGCGTCAGACACTGGTTACTCGTCATCCTCTGCGGGTTCGTCCTCAGCGGTTTCCTCGTCGTCCTTGTCCTCCTGGACTTCTTCGCCGAGCGCCTCACCAATGAACTTGCTCAGGCCGGGCCCGCGAAGCTCCCTGGCAGTCGCCATAATTTTACCGGTGTCACCGTCGACGAGTAATACAAAGGGAATGCCGCTGACATCGTGCTGGTTCCCGATTGAGGTGTCCCAGCCCTTGCCCTCGTAAACCTGGGCCCACGGCAACTCGCGTTCTTCCAAAAACTCCTTGAGAACATCCTCTTTGTTAGGCTGATCGAAACTGATCCCCAAGATTTCGAACCCCTTGTCATGCCAGTCGGCGTAGGCGGTCTTCATGTTAGGGATCTCGCCGATGCAGGGGCCACACCATGTCGCCCAAAAATCCAACATCACCAGTTTGCCGGCGTAGTCGCCGGGAAAATTGACTTCGGTGCCATCCAACGTCGTGGCGGTGAATTCGAGCGCCGGCTGACCGATACGAAGGTCTGGCGGCATGGGCAACTGTTCCAATTCCTCGTCACTGGTTTGCAGGCGCAGTTGACCGTCCTCGACTTTAAACTCGTACGATGTGCCGGTGAAATTGAACGGTTGGCCAATCTGCACTGTTTCAAAATTTCGGCTAATCTTGCCATTGTCATCTCGATCGATTGGCAACCGAGCGTTGTCACTGAGTGCACCGGCAACAAAGGTCGAGAAGGGTTTGTCGTCAAGTTGAAACTCAAACTCATAACCAAAGTCGCCGTAGTAGAAAACGATATCGGCTAAACTCTTCCGTCGTGGGTCGGTGGGGTCGAAGCGATAGAGATCCACTGCCGCCATCCGTCCGTCGCCCAAGTCGATCTCAGCCGAACCGCGGTAGAGTTTGTAGGGGCCACTGGGAGTAGCTTTCCAGTCGATTGCCGGATCATTGGTAAGGTCGCCATCAGCATTCGCGTCGACAAATAGCCGTGGTTCCACCGGCGTGCCAGACTCCGCTTGCTGGTCGGGATCGGCATCCTTCCCGGCAGCTGACGTTTCAGCAGCATCGCCCTTAACGTCCTCGGCGCCGGGCTCAGCACCCTCAGCCTCACCTTCGTCATCTGCGTCGTCGGTCGCAGGAGGCTGGGGTTCGTCGAGAAGAATCGAGTATTCCTTGTCGCCGAATTTCAACTTCCCATATCGTGGGTTGACCAGTTCCTCGGGCTGCTGCTCGATGCCTTCCGCCTCGTCACTCAGCTTGGCACTGATCGGCCGGTACCCGCCCACCTTTTGCGTCACACCACTGCCGAGGAATTTTTCCTGTACCTCGACCTGCTCAGCGGCGACCGAGCGATTCGCCACGCCCGTCCCGGCGAGCAATGCGACGATTATGGCAAGGGAACCCTTGACGAAACAAATCTGACTCATGGTTGGTTGTCCTTCATGCGAGACTTCGTGGAATGAGACACTGACCTTATTCTAACGAAACAATGTCATCCTCGCGGCCAGCCGGCGAATTAAATTCTCAGATGCTTGCGTGCTCGACCCCCAAGACGCATGCGGTCGGGTCATTCCTGCCCGACCGCATGCACATCCGGAACCGCAGAACTCACCTTACGAGATCGAATCCAATACGTCACGCAGCGCTTTGCCCGTCATCCGCAAATCGACATCGGCACTTCCGGTGATGCGCAACCCATCACTCGCCCTGCCGGTCAACGGTACAGCGACGGTCTGATCGTTTTCTGATGGATCAACTGCCATCGCGTCTCGGTAGCGGTCGACCAAATCGGTCTCGCTCAGTTTAAACTCGAGAACAAGATCGAGATCACCATCGCCATCAACATCTCGGAAGCTGCTCTTGTGAACCGCTGCTGAAGCCCATGAGATCGTTGTCACATCAACGAGACCGGCATCGAGCTCATCGGTTGAGTGCACCACCAACGTCACTGTCTTATTGCCTTTATCCCAAGCGTTAAGATTAATTCGCTTCTGCGGTCCCTCAACGTCGGCGACATAGATGGATTGTTCAACTGCTCCAACGTCTACTGCATCGCCTTGACGACGTGCAGCGCCGCGTTGATCGATGTGCAAGGAGTCGCTGATCGAATCATTACCGGCATCCACCAACGGGCTGCCGGGTAGGGGCGCATGTGTCAACGTGGAGCCACCGTTCGCTTGCAGAGGTCCGAGCATTGGATCCAGTGGCGCCGTTAAGGTTCCAATCTGGTCTTGGCCACCGCCAACCACATTCACCTGCCACGCCTCGGCGAAGAAATTGCCATTGAGCGACGTAAGCACGCCTGCCATGTTCCGAGATGGAGCTGTATTGGGGCTCCCGATCGGATCACCCGACGTGTTGTTGGCAATCACCGAATTACCGATCTGCATTTGTCGGGTCGTTGACGTGATCCCTCCACTATTTGCGCCGTAGTTGTCGACGATGGTGACGTGTAGAAGCGTCGTCACGTCTGGTCCGCCGGTTGAGACAAGCCCACCGGTCAAAACGCCATTGTTGCCAGAGATCGTCGTGTTGCTAATTTCGCCAAACGAGGCTTGCAGATAGACTCCACCGGCGTTCCCTCCATCATTGCCAGTGATCGTCGTCCCCGAGATATGAAATTCGCCGTTACCATGAAATAGGCCTGCAGATCCCGCACCAATCCCAGGCCCCTCGCGAAGCGCAACGTTGTCCGCGATCGTTGAGTCCGTAACGGCTAGGCTCAAGGGACCTTCCAGCGATGCGTATCCACTGAACGCATGCAGTCCAGCGGTACCTCGAGCCGTGTTGCCACTAATCATCACCTCGTCAATCGTGGTTCTGATGGGCCCGAACAAGGCAATTCCGCCGCCATGTCGATTGACATCTGGCGCGATCTGATTTCCAGTGACCACTGTGTTCGAAATCGTCACGTTTGAGAGAAACTCCCGATTAAACGGATAGTTGTATGCCCAAACCTCGATCCCCCCGCCGTTGCCACGCGTCTCATTGTCGCTGACTCGTGAATTCGAAATCACGATTGCCGCCGCAGTCGCCGGTGTGATGTGAATGCCTCCACCACCGACATTGGTCGTCGATACGATACTTCCATTCCCGGTCACTGTCGCTTCGTTAATCGCAACGCCGTCAGCCCCGTCGATACGAATCCCGCCTTCAGCGTTCCCGGTGACTAAAACCTCCGAAATGGTGGGCGCGGGCGAGTCGATGAACCAAGTGCCGACAACACTGTTTCCAATCAGTTGGCTTGTCTCAATGCTGAGAGAGTCACTCCTACTTACCCACAGGCCTGAATCCAGATTGTTTGTAAACTGAGCTCCGGAAATAGCAACTCCAGTACTTTCAATGACAGCGGCCCCCGATCGTCCGTTATCTTGAAACGTACCACCTTCGATCGTGACCGACGGATTGTTAGTGACGACAATTCCATTCATGACATTGCTGGATGCATCGATGTCACGCAGGAGCACGTTGCCCGTCGAGTTGCGCATATAGATGCCTTGCGCATTATTGTTGCGAGAAACGGTATTCTCCACGGTGAGGTTACCCGGGTAGCCAATCACCGCTCCACTGGAGTCTCTCAGTTCGGCAGACCATAGCCCTTGGTAGTTGTCCTCGAGCAGACTGTCGCGTACCGTCAGGTCGCCTTGTTGATGAACGATTCCACTGTTCCAAACCGAACCAGTCACCCGCACATTTTCTACGGTGACATCCCCGTCAATGACGCGGATGCCTGCGCTGTTCGGATTGTCAACGCTGAGGTCTTTGATCGTCAGTTCGATGGCTGCATCTGCGAGTATCCCCGCCCCATTTCCCGCCGTCAGTCGCACGTCCTCTCGATCACCCGTGGCACCTCGGATCGTGATCGCCGAACGGTCATTGCCCTTGTCTAAGAACGTCACGGTTTCATCGTACGGCGCACCTGTCACACGCGGGGCAACAATGATTTCATCCGCTTCGGAGTTCTGCATCGCCGCTGCAACACCTTCGCTAATGGTGGCAAAGGGTGAGTCGATCGAACCGTCGCCCGGCGCAGGCGCACCGGTGTATCCGGAAACATAGAACGTGGTCAGCATCGCCCGAGATTCCAGGGCCTCCGCGACCATCAACCGGCGACGGGAACGCTGAGATGCTTTCCGAACGCGCTTGCTAAATTGAAACGTCATTTGAAACTGCCTTGATTCAGAGAAAAACGCGAATGACTAAAAGGCCGTGGCAAATTGCCACTATCGGCCTGTTTGGGGAAGAACCTACCCCTTGCTGGCGCAGCATGCAAGTTTTTTCAAATTTTTTGTTAAAATCGTTCTGCGCGAAAAACTCGTCCAAGCTGTCGGAAAATCAGCCACCTTTAGCTCCTGTGGCTAGTATCAGCCACCAATGTCGCGCTGCGAAAGCGATTGCACCGGGAGGGAGACCGACAACAGAGATGTCGCGCAATCGCCACTTCAGGGGCAGCTGGCGCCAACGCAGTCCTTATGCTTCCACCCAAACAATCCCGCCACCTGCGGATGATCCTCGCCCGATGAGTGCTATCGAAGACAGGCTGCAGAAATTCTCATCAGCAATCATTCCGACCGTCAACGAAGGATTTATCCCAGGTAAAGATGATGTGAGGTTTATGGACACATTAATGGGTACGGACGCGATTGCGTGCCCGTTTACACGTTACTGACCCGCAATCTTATGACATTCGAACCGCCGGCGACTCAGGACTGGGCCAATGCTAACTAATTGGCGACCTGACGCTTGTGTGTACAATGTCAAATGAAGAGTGCGCTAACCGCATTTCTCGATCCAACATTTCTCTACGAATTTGCTCGTTGGGACTTTCGAGAGTGCGGCCGCGTTGAGAAGCGTCAAGTCAGCTTGCAAAATACAAATATTTTTAAATTCCGTTCTTTCACCCATTGTCCAATTGTGATTCAACAGCTGACTCGTTCAGGTTTAACTCCCGTTGCAAAATCCGTCAAATACGATGTGAGGTGGGTTCTTGCTTGCGCGTTTTTAGTGGTTGCTGGATTGCCAGTTTCTGATGCGAACGCGGGCGTCATGATCTCCGATGTCACCACCGCCGGAGGGGACAATGCACTCGCCGCGATAGGGCCGTTCGATGGCAACGATGAACAAGGTGGCGGCGCAACTGGCGAGGGCATTCTCAATTCAGCCAGCGGCGATTCTTTCGACGTCGCGTTGGGGTTCGACGCAGATTGGAAATGGTTAGGCTCAACTTCGGGGTCGGGCACCGGAATTACCTCGACAGACCTAAAAAACTCTTCCGGATCTCTGAGTCTGACATCACCGATAACAGGGCCGTTCGTTGTTAGTTTGAAAGCTGGCAATAAGGTCGCTAAGGGAGGTGGCTTTGTTTTCTACTTGTTCAATTCCAGCCAAGAGATTTCGTCTCTAAACTTCTTGACTCAGGCTCTCTCAAGCAAAGGATTGTCGCACGCCTCACTCTACCTGAGTTCGACACCGGATACTCTCACTTCTGGCACCGTTCCAGAGCCCGCGACTATGGCAATTTGGTTAGTGATCGTTGTCTGCGGCATGGAAACGGTTCGTCGCAAGCGATTCAAGCTGGCTTAGACGTCACCGTTACGAACGCCAATAGTGAACCGCACGGCCGCTCCCTGATCGGTGTGGTAAGTGCAAAGCTGAGTCAGCTGAAAGCGGAGCGAATCCTGCTTGATCAAACCGCGATCTTGATAGGATCCAACTTGGGCAACACGTCGAGTCATAGCAACTCCAATCTCCCAGTGATTGCCGTTGAGGTCACTTTCAGCATGATCAATATCTGAAATTCGATCCGTAAAACTCCCCACCCCTCTGCAACCTATGGGCGAATTACCTGCAGGTTCTAGGATTGAAAACCGACGAGCTCTCCTCGGCAACCGGAACGATGTCGGAATTGTCGCCAACTTAGTCTCGCCCGGCTTCTGTGCGAAATCGCCACCAATAGGCGCCGTCATTGAGCGGGCCGTTCGGTTGGCCGTCAATCTTCACCCATCCAGGGTCGCAGGTTAGGAAGTAGGTGGTGTCGGGCTGTAGAGCGGGTAGATCGTTAAAGACGAGCCGCCGCTTCCCCTGCCAACTTGAATGCTCATCGGGGTCCGAATGCCAGATCGGAGTCGTTGGGTCGGAGACGCAATAGAGCTGCAGCTGTTTGTGAGCTGTGCCTGAGAAATCCGCCGTCCCCGCAAACTCGAGTTCAATATTAATATTCGACTCCACATCCATGGCTGCTTCAGCCGGCGACACGGTCAGCAGCTTAGGAAAGACCATCCGACAGCGGTGCAGCCCCCAGCCTTGACGGTCCTGGGCAACAGGCTGCAGCGCGCCCGGCGGCGCCACAATTTCATGTTTGGCAAACTCGTGCCAGCGATTCACGAGCTCAGCAAGTTTCTCCGGCTGCTTTGCCGCCAAATCTGTCGCTTCGGCAGGATCAAGTGCCACGTGATAGAGCAACCAAGGACTGTCATTGATACTGATAATTTTCCATTGTCCCGAGACGAGTCCACGCTGGTTCGTCGTCGTGTCGAAAAACCAAAAAATCTCATCGTGGATCGCAGTTTCTGAAAGCGATGCGTCGCTAAATAGCGGCTTCATCGAACGGCCGTAAAGCGGAGCCAAGGAGCGACCATGATCGTCGTCTGGATAGTGCTCACCAGCCAATTCGATAAACGTGGGATACAAATCCGTCACGTGTAACCTGTGCTTTAAAATAGTGCCTCCACGATGCGCCACCAAACTGGGGCAATGCACGATCATGGGTACTCGCACACCGCCGGCCATCGAGTGCTTGTACCAATTCCATGGTGTGTTCTTCAGCATCCCCCAACCATTGCTGACCATCGGATGAGTCCCTGGTTGCCACGGTTTCTGACTGGCGTAGGTGTCTGGGTCACCGTTGCCATAGTCGCCGCCATTGTCCGAAATGAACACAACGAGAGTATTTTCAAGCACCTTTCTCGCTCGCAAGTGCGCGATCAGCCGTCCAACATTTTGATCGAGTCGGTCGACCATACCCGCGTATGCCGCCATCCGCTCGGCCTCAATCTCGCGATCGACATCGCGCAGTTCGTCCCAGCGACGAACCTCGGCTTGCGGATCGGTCAAATGATATCGCTCATCGAGCAACCCCAGTTTCTGCATTCTGGCAAATCTTGCCTTGCGCAGCTCGGTCCAACCGTCGCGGTATCGCGATGGATATTTTTCTACATTCTCTCGTGGCGCGTGCAGCGGCGTGTGGGGCGCGTTGTAGGCGACATAGCTAAAGAACGGCTGCCCGGCATCGATGGCCCCATCGATTTGGCTCATGGCGGTGTCCGTGAACGCGTCGGTGCTGTACCAACCGTCGGGGACTGGCTGCGGATCGCTGCGACCCTCGCGAATGGTTTCGTGACCGTATCCGACGCCGGTCCAAGAATCAATTTGTCCTTCAAGGAACCCATAAAACTGCTCAAAGCCAGCATCCATGGGGTGCCCGGGCTGATGCCATTTTCCGGACATCATTGTTTGATAGCCCGCGTTCGCCATGATCTTGGCAATCGGGACAGAGCGACGATAGTTGTCGGATTGATAGTGCGTGTGCCCCGTCATCAGACTCGTGCGCGTGAAGGCACACATCGGGTTGACGTGAAAATTTGTAAACCGCAAGCCGTCGGTCGCCAGCGCATCAAGTGCCGGAGTATCAATCTCGCCGCCGAAGCAACCGAGATCGGAATAGCCTAGATCGTCAGCGACCACGAGCAAGATATTCGGAGGAGAGTTCTTTCTCGGGAGGCCGTCCTGGTTTTCTTGAGCGTGGAGGGAGATGGCAGAGGAGATTGCCAACGCCAGCAGGGAGGCGGTGAGTTTCGAGAGCATCGTGAGTCTGTGGCTGATGACTGGATGAATAACAGAGTGGTTTGAGATCGGCTCGGAAACCCGAGCGGCAGTCGGCTATGCAATCTCTTGCTCGGCGAATTTGGCTTTATATTTCGCACCCAGGCGAACGTAGTGTTGAGTGTTCTCTCGGCAGCGATTGGCGAGTGACTCTCCGACGGGTTTGATCACTTTCGCAGGACTGCCCACCGCCAGCATGCCGGCGGGAATCACCGTCCCTTCAGTAACCAGCGACCCGGCAGCGACAATCGCGCCGCGTCCGACATGAGCGCCATTGAGGACAATCGCACCAATTCCGATCAGCGCTTCGTCTTCCACCGTCGCACCATGGACGACCGCTGAGTGTCCGATGGTCACGTCCGCCCCGAGCACGCAGGGAAGGCCGGGGTCGCCATGCAACACGCACTGGTCTTGAACGTTCGTGCGGGGGCCGATCTCAATCCGCTCTGCATCGCCCCGCATCACCGCCCCAAACCAAATACTCGCGTCGGCGCCAATCCGAACTTCACCCAGCACAGTAGCATTCTGCGCCACGAAAGCGGATGCGTCGATCAACGAAAGATCCGCTTCCCGCCCCACGACGATCTCCCGTGGGGATGGGTTTGAGGAATCGTCATTCACTTTGGCTTCAATTTCGGTTGGTTTCATGGGATGATGGGTCGATGGACAGCAACGAAAACCAAGATGATACCAAACCGATCGGTTCACCGCCGCTGAGGTGGTTGCGTCGGGGGATGGGGGAAGTCTTGATCGCGGCCATTCGCAGTTATCAGATGTTCATCAGTCCGTTGACGGGCCCCAGTTGTCGTTTCACACCCACCTGCAGTTCCTATGCGATCGGGGCAATTCGCAAGCGCGGCCCCGTTCGCGGCAGTTGGGCGGCTGTGAAGCGAATCTGCCGCTGCCATCCGTGGCACCCTGGCGGCTACGATCCGCCGTGAACCGTTCGGTGGACGCTCCCCGCCAAGGATCCGTCTCGCTATATTAACGTCATGCATTCTTCCAGCCTGTTCGCCGAGTTCGACCCCGCGCCGGAACGGTTCGTTCCGAGGAAAATCGTTTCGGGAGGCCAAACAGGGGTTGATCGCGGGGCTCTTGACGCGGCCCTGGCGTTGGGGATCGAACATGGTGGCTGGTGTCCAGCGGGTCGTCTGGCCGAGGATGGACAGGTTCCGACCCGCTATCAGCTGGTCGAACTGAGTTCGCGTTACTACCCGCACCGTACAGAAAAAAACGTACGGGATTCGGACGCCACCTTGATTCTGTATCGGGGACGGATGACGGGTGGGACCAAGCTGACCCAGCGGTTATGCCGGCAGATTGGCAAGCCGGATTTGAGCGTTTCGATGGGGAACGCGTCCCGCGCAAGAAATAAAATTATTGATTGGCTCAATGAGGTCCGTCCCGAGATACTCAACGTCGCCGGACCGCGGGAAAGCAATGCCGAAGGCATTCAGGACGCAACCTGCACCTTGCTGGTCGCCGCGTTGGAGTGATTGTTGACTGACGATGCCGCCCTGACCATGGCACTCTTTCGGAGATCGGGCACCGGCGGTTATCCTAGGGCTGAGCACGGCCCCGCCGAGCCCCCTGTTTTCGCGCCCCACCGACGTAATATTCGATTCCCATGACCAAAACCGTATATATCAAGACCGTCGGCTGCCAGATGAACGTGCTCGACAGCGAGATGGTTGTGGCCGACCTGAAACGCCACGGCTACCGTGTTGTCGAAACGCCCGCCGAAGCGGACCTGCTGCTCTATAACACGTGTAGCATTCGTGAGCAGGCCGAGGAAAAAACGTACAGCGCGTTGGGGAAACTCCGCGATACGAAGGCCCGCCACCCTGACAAGAAAATCGGCGTGCTCGGCTGCATGGCTCAGAAAGATCAGGAAGTCATTTTCCGCCGAGCGCCGTTCGTCGATATGATCGTGGGCCCTGGCCAACTCCATGCTCTACCACAATTGATCACGAATATCGACTCCGGCCAAGGGCGACAAATGGCGGTGTCGCTAGCGAGAACAGACGGCAAACAAGCCACCGTGGCGAGGTCGCACGAGACCTTTGACCCGCTGCGTGACCCATCGATGCGTCCGACCCCATTTCAGGCGTACTTGCGCATCCAAATTGGCTGTGACAAATTCTGCACCTATTGTGTCGTGCCCAATACGCGCGGGCCTGAACAGGGCCGTTCACCAGCCCAGATCTTGTCAGAGGCACGCATTCTAGCAGAACAAGGATGCCGCGAAATCACGCTGCTCGGACAAACGGTCAACAGCTATCGCCACCGCTCGGAGGACGGCGACACGGACTTGGCGGGTTTGCTCGAACAGCTGCATGAGATCAACGGTATCGACCGTCTCAAGTTCGTCACGAACTATCCCAAAGACATGACAGAGCGGTTGCTGACGACAGTGCGAGATCTGCCGAAGTGCTCCCCCTACCTGCACGTGCCCGCCCAGAGTGGCAGCGACACGGTCCTGAAGCGGATGAAACGCGGCTACACGGTCGGTGACTACATGGAAATGTTCGAACGTATCGAGCGAATTCTACCCCATGCCGCGGTGAGCAGCGATTTCATTGTCGGTTTCTGCGGCGAAACCGATGAAGACTTCCAGAAATCGGTCAAGCTCATTGAACGTTGCCGGTTCAAGAATAGCTTTATCTTCCAGTACAGCGTGCGGGGTGGCACGAAAGCCGCGGAACGGCTCGAAGATGACGTGCCCCGCGAAGTCAAAGCGGCCCGCAACAACGAGCTATTGGCCGTTCAAGACGCGGTCGCGCGTGAAGATAATGAGAAGCTCATCGGCACCACGGTCGAGGTACTCGTCGAAGGCCCCAGTAAGAAGTCGGCAAAGGCCGATCCGGAGGCAGCAGCAGTCCAAATGACCGGACGGACCCACTGCGATCGCATCGTGGTCTTTGATGGTAACCGCCGCCAAGCTGGCCAAATGCTTGATATCCAAGTGGATGACGCCAGTAGCCATACCCTGATCGGACGCGTTCGCACCGTCGAACTTGTGTCGATCGGGTTGTAAGGGCAGCCCACTCTCCCACTCTCCCACTCTCCCACTCTCCCACTCTCCCACTCTCCCACTCTCCCACTCTCCCACTCTCCCACTCTCCCACTCTCCCACTCTCCCACTCCAACCCGGAGCCATCGCCCTGACTGCTCTCGACACGACCACTGGTAACCCACCTGTTCGCACGCGGCGCCTCGCCAATGGCATGACCGTCCTTTGGCAACCGATGCCCTGGTTGCGAACCGCCGCCTATACCTTCTGGATGCCCGGCGGCGTGACTGCTGAGATCCAGGGTTGCGAGGATGGCGTGGCGGCGCGTTCGCGATGCGGCTTAGCTTCCCTGACCGTGGAAATGATTCAGCGGGGAGCAGGTGCTTACAACAGCCGGCAATTTGTCGCCGCCGAAGACAATCTTGGCATCGATTCCAGTGGGTCCGCGTCAACGAGCATGACGGGGTTTTCGGCGGCAATGCCAGCGGATTCCTTGGCACCTTCGATTGGACTACTCGCCGATCTGGTCCGCCGCCCGCATTTGCCAATCGATCAGTTTGAAGATGCCAAGCTGATGTTGCGTCAGGAGATGCTGGCCAATGAAGACGAGCCCACTCAGCGATTGATGCGGCGGCTTCGCCAACGCCAATATGGGATTGCTCTGGGACGCAGCGCTATCGCGAATGAAACCAGTTTAGAGTCGCTCTCGATGGAACAGGTCCGCGACTTCTATACCGAACACTTTCACGCCGGCAGCAGCATTCTTTCCATCGCTGGTAACTTCGACGAAGCCGAAATCTCCGATGCGGTTGATGCCGCGTTCGCCGATTGGAAGACGGGCACATGGGCGGGCCTTCCCACTCCGCAGCCAATCGAAGGCCACGAGTATATTGAACTGCCCAGTAGCCAAACTCACATCGGTTTTTCCTACGACAACATCCCCTACGGCCACCCGAACTATTTTGTCATGCGAGCGGGCGTGGGCATCCTCAGCGACGGGATGAGTAGCCGACTGTTTGATCGCGTGCGTGAGCAACATGGACTCTGTTACAGCGTGTGGGCTACCACGCATTCGATGGTTCCCAGCACCGATGCCGCTGGGAACGTCGTCCCCGCCACCGGCGCGGTATTCGGCTACGCTGGAACAACTCCGCAGCGCGCCCAGCAGACACTCGACTTGACCCTCCACGAAGTTCAGCATCTTTGCGATGACCTCGCTGAGGATGAACTGGAACGCTGGAAGGTGCGAATTCAGAGCAGTCTGATCATGGAGCAAGAGTCAGCCGGTTCGCGCGCCGGTTCAATGGCGTCGGATCAATTCCAACTTGGCCGCGTGATGCCAACCGAGGAACTTGAATCCGCGATTGAATCGATTCAACTCGATCAGATTAAAGAATATTTTCAGCAGCATTCGCCGCAGTCATTCCGCATTGTTACGATCGGCTCGGAACCGCTCGCCGGGGGTGCGGTGTGGAACGAGCAGGCGAATCCAGCAGACACAGCGGCAACCAGCACATCAGGAGCCAACCATGAGTGAGTTTCGCACGGCTACTCTGCCCAACGGATTGCAAGTAGTTGCCGACATTGACAACCGAGGTTATTCCGCTGCAATCGGATATTTTGTTCTCGCCGGTGCTCGCGATGAAACCGACGCCCAGTCCGGACTGAGTCACTTCCTCGAACACATGATGTTCAAGGGCACGGCGAGTCGCAGCGCCGCCGATGTTAATCGCGAGCTCGACGAACTTGGTGGCCAGAGCAATGCCTACACCAGCGAAGAGCAAACGGTGTACTATGCAGCGGTTCTACCCAAGTACCAACGGCGAATGGTTGACCTGCTCTCGGACATGATGCGTCCTCGCCTAGACGCTGAGGATTTCGAGATGGAGCGGCACGTTATCCTGGAGGAGATTGCCAAGTACGAAGATCAACCACCATTTGGTGCGTTTGAACGCGTGATGGAATGTTGCTATGGACCACGTGGCCTCGGACGCCGTGTGCTAGGGACAACCGCATCGATTGAGTCCATGCACGTCGATACCATGCGTGATTATTTCCGCACCCGGTACCGCCCCGCCAATATGGTGCTCGCCGCCTCCGGCAACGTGGACTTTGATGACTTGGTTGATCAAGCCAGCCAGGCAACCGCGCAGTGGAACGACCTTCCGAGCCCCTCGCCGATGGCAAGCGACAATCCCGATACCGTTCCAGCAGGCGTGGAATTAAATCCACGACTGAACATTCCTGATGCGACCCAAGCCTACCGCGTCACCTTATCGGGCGGTCCCGCGATGGCGTCACCGGATCGGTTCGCGATGAGATTGCTCGCGTCAATCATCGGTGACGATGGTGGCAGCCGGTTATTCTGGGATTTGATTGACACCGGACGCGCCGAAGTCGCCACGATGTGGCCGCAGGAGTACGCCGATACGGGCGCGTTGTTCTCCTATCTTGTTTGCACACCCGACCAAATGGACTCAAACATTCGCTTGATGAATGACGCGATTGACTTCGTAGTGCGTGAAGGGATCGAGCAAGCCGAACTGGACCAGGTTATCAATCGCACCGTCGCGGGCGTGATCATGTCGTCGGAACGTCCGGCCCAGCGTCTCTTTGGCTTGGGCAGTCATTGGCTGTGCTGCCGTGAATATCTCTCGACCGACGATCGGCTCGATGCGTACCGACGCGTCGATATCAATGCGATTGAGGCTGCGGCGCGCACTTACCTCTGCAGTGAAGCGACCGAGGTGATTGCGTCCGCCGAAATCATCCAGCCGATCAGCGAACCGAGTTTAACCCCATGAGTCTTGGTAGCACCGACGTGCCGCCACTGCTGCGGCTCGATGATCGCACGACGATCCTGCCGATCATTCATGGCAGTGGTCAGTTCGCGTGGTTGACGCGTCGGTTTCTGCTTGA
The DNA here is from genome assembly GCF_007860105.1 of Allorhodopirellula heiligendammensis. Lineage (NCBI taxonomy): Bacteria > Pseudomonadati > Planctomycetota > Planctomycetia > Pirellulales > Pirellulaceae > Allorhodopirellula > Allorhodopirellula heiligendammensis. The sequence goes on along the minus strand of NZ_SJPU01000003.1, from coordinate 486,632 downwards.
ACACCGCTTCGACTGTGTTGCCGTATCGCTGCCAGAATCGTTCCGGCAGTGCGTCGAACAAGCGGTCTTGGAACTTCCCAAGCCATCGATCGTGATCCAGCGACCAACGCCGAATTACGAGTCGACCTACAGCGCCGAGCACGAGTTTGGTGATAGTTTCGGCACAGACCAATCCAGTGATTTTGGCGATGACTTCGATGCTGATTTTGACGACGAGTCACCAGATGAAATCCCGACAAGCTATGTCCCCATCGATCCCTGCCAGGGTGTCATCATGGCGATCCGGGCTGCCATGGGAGAACATATTCGGCGTGAGTTTATTGATTTAGAAACAAATCGCTTCCAGCCTTATTCCACCGTCATGCCCGATCCCTATGCGGTTCGCCATGTTCGTTGTGAGAAATTTGCCGCCGCCGTTTTGCCGAGCATCCCGCGACCCAGCGATGATCAGACGCGTGAGAGAATGGCATACATGGCGGCCCGTCTGGTTGATCTCGCCCGCACCAACCAACAAATCTTACTCGTCACCAGTGTGCTGGATTGGCCTTGGATTCGCGAGGCCCATCGATTGCTCAAAGAGGGCCGGGGACGGTCACTGGAGTCGTTCGAACACGACTATGTTCAGCCCCCAGAGACCTTCGCCGTCGACCCCAAAACGTTGCTGTTTCTGTTCGGCGAATTGCCCTTCATTACAGGACTGTACGAACGTGCCCGGGCGCAACTCGAGGAAGACGAGGATCTCCAGATTGATGGTGTCAAGGAACTCTTGATCGCTGCCAAGCAGAGCTACCTCGCCGAATTTGGCAATCGAGCGCGACGAGTCACACCGCTGCTGTTGTCAAAATGCCTTCAGTACATCCGTAATCTTTCGCTGGTGCATCGCCGGATGACGCCGGACATGGTCACGATCGTCACCGCGTGCCAACAGATCCTCGGGGATCAGTATGCACTCCATGTTGCTGAGATTGCCAACCAGTATCGAATCGATCGTGATCGAACCGAGCAGCCTGATACCGACTCAAAGGATCTCGAAGAAGGTGCACCAGATTCTTCCAACATTCCTTTTCATGAACAACTCACTGATACCAAACTACCCGATCAGGGAGTCGCGTTCGAACCCGAGGCCGCCTTCGACGCTGCTCAAGGCGATTCCGATTCAGCGTATCCCTGGGAGGGCGTCGCTTCACCCACTGTGAAGTTAGGAATTGATCAAGGGCGATTGCCCGATGGCGAAATCGTCTCCCTCGTCAATCGTTTGCCTGGACCTCCACTGACGTGGCAAACACTCTCACTGCACCGCCGCCCGTCCCAAGATGAGAAGCACCGCTGGGAATACAACTGGAATCCCTATTCGCAGTGTAGCTTTCCACCTGAAGATGAGCGAATCGAAATGCTCCGCAATCGAGTCTGCGAACGGGCTCAGGCGATCATGGGCCAAGACCTGGCCCGCACAGAGAAATTCACCACAAGCGTCAAGGACGGCATCGACATTCGGGACACTCTCCGCCATTGGTACGAGAAACAAATCTATGTGCGTGTGATCCCACCCAGTCGGGGAAAGCTCGATGCCTGCCTGATGCTGTTTGACTCCCCCGCAGACCCTCGCGACTACCCCTGGCGCACGACATGGTTTGCCGAGCATCAATGGGAATCGACGCTCGCGTTCTTTGCTAGCGATTTCACGAAAGAGATGGTCGGCCCAGGCATCGGTTTGGGCACCTATGGCGGCGCGATGTTCCTGTATCCGCCAACGCCGATTCGCGACATTTGGATCGATCGCAGACTGGATTTCACCGAGACGCTCGAAGAGCGATTGATCGCGGCGGCTTGCATGCACTCGCGATGCCGCCAGATCGCCCTGATGAGCGGCCTCCCGCCCGGGGCAGGATGGCGACGCCTGGCGCGACGTTTTAAAAAACAACTCGTGCACGTACCGTTGACTTCATTTAGCGACCAAGAGGTTCAGCAATTACGAATGGTCCACGTGCTCAATGGCAGCGAAGTGCGAAGCTATGCTTCCCACTTCATCCGCAAGGCCTAACATCCTCGTGGCAGTGGCGGTCGGAACACGGACAACCACACCACCTCATGCGGCACTATTCAGATTGCGATCAATCGTCACCGTCCGATGGAAAACGCTGCAAAGACCTACAACGGCGACGCGGCGTTGCATTTGCTCGCACACCCCATCGCCATACGAGCGAGCATCTCCACGACGCGTCCCACGCTCGGACCTGCGCAGCTATGACAGGCGAATTGGCTGACGTTTACCCATCACATCCACAATCGTATTGCAGAGCTGTTCGACCAGAGGGTCGGGAAGATTCAGCGGTGGTGTGACATAGACACAATCGCCGAAAGGACGCAGCCATACCCCCGCATCCACCAAATTCTGACGGAGCTCCTCGACGTCATGGAGCGACTCGACCTGGATCACGCCGATCGCACCACGGCAGCGAACGTCGACCACACCCGGCAAGCTTCTCGCTGGGGACAAGCCCATTCTCAATTTTAGCTCCATCGAATGGGCCTGCTCCACACGTGGCTCACTCTCAAATAGATCAAGCGAGGCGTTGGCAGCGGCACAAGCCAATGGATTGGCCATGAATGTGGGGCCGTGCATGAGTGCATCGCCAGTTCGATCAGACCAGAATGCGTCGAATACCCTGCCACACGCCACACTCACAGCCATCGTCATCGTGCCTGCCGTGAGCGCTTTGCCCAAGCAGATGATATCGGGCACAACATCGCATGCGTCGATCGCGAACATAGTCCCGGTCCGTCCAAATCCCGTGGCAATCTCATCAGCAATCATCAGCACCTCATGTTCATCGCAAAGTCTGCGAATCCGGCTGACGGTGGAGGCACTATGAAATCGCATCCCTCCGGCGCCTTGAACGAGTGGCTCAATGAAGATGCCGGCAACTTCTCCTTGATGCACTGAAAGCAATTGGTGACATGCGTCCTCAGTGATTTCGTCTACCGGCAACGGGCAATGAAATTGCGAAAGAATTGCCTTTCCATAATCCGCGTGCATGCTGCGTTGAGGGTCGCACAGTGACATCGCACCAGTCGTATCACCGTGGTAAGCATGCGTAAATGAAAGGAATCGCTGTCGATTCGCTTGACCACGTCGTCGCCAATAGCCGACAGCCATTTTCATCGCAACTTCGACCGCTACCGAACCGCTATCGGCAAAAAAGACGTGATTCAAGTCGGCGGGCAATAGGGCGGCAAGCCGAGCGGCTAATCGCTCTGCTGGTTCGTGCGTGATCCCTCCGAACATCACATGCGGCATTTTCGCGAGCTGCTGAGAAACCGACTCCACGACATGCGGGTGATTATATCCATGACATACCGACCACCATGATGCCATGCCATCGATCAGCGAGCGTCCGTCTGCGGTGGTGAGTTCAAAGTCGTGGGCCGACACAATTTCCAGCGGCGGCGGGGCGGTTTTCATCTGGCAGTATGGACGCCAAATCGATCGTTGTTGCTGATTCGACATCACGCCGGCTGCATCGACTTGACGCTCACCACCACGCCTTTAAATGCAGGCGTCTTGCTATGAGGGTCGGCGTAACGCGATACCAAAACATTGCTTTCGGGATAATACATCAATGCATTGCCAGGACGAATGTCCTCGTAGCCCCGCGCCAAAATTGAATCCATTTGCCCCGTCTCGTTCTCAACACGAACCCGTTCATTGTGTTGAAGCCCCAGACGCTTGAGATCGTCGGGATGCATCAGAATGATATCACGGCGATCCTGATTACGGTACAGATCCTCCTCTTCGTAAACAACGGTATTGAACTGTCCTTCACTGCGGACAGTCATCAACCTCAACTGACCTTCACAGGTGCCTTTCAGCGAAGGCAACTGATGACAGTGCATGACGGCTCGGCCATCGTGGGTACCAAACGTCGGCTCGTGAAAGATGCGTCCACCAATGTGAAATTCCTTCTTGGTAGTTCCGATCGCTTGAATCTCTTTGTAACCCGGAATAACGTCACCAATCCATTGACGAATCGTTTCGGTGTGCTGCATGTGATCCCAATTGATACCTGCGGCGTCACCTAACAATCGCTTGCCGAGCGTCGAAATGACATCCACTTCGCTGCGGGGGCCAGGCAAGCGACGGGGGCCGCCGTCACTCAGACGCACAAAATTGAACATGGATTCCTGTGTCGTCGATTCCGGCTCCTCATCCCGCGGCAGCACTGGCAAAATAATCGTTTCTTTAGCAAGACCATGGACATGGCCGGTGTTCATTGTCGTACTGAGCATCACGTTCAGGTCGAGCGTTGACATTGCTCGAGCGGCGAAAGTCGCATCGGGATTCGAACCGAATAGATTGCCTCCTAAACAGAACCCTGCCTTGACCCTCCCCTCAGCCGCTGCTTCCATGCAGCCGAGTGTGTCGAGCCCAGGAGTTACCGGCAACTTGACCTGATACTTCGATTGCAGAGCGTCGAAGATCTGTTGTTTAAGTCGAGGGGTGACGCCGACGCTGCCGATCCCCTGCACGTTGGAATGGCCACGAATCGGCATCAAACCTGCCCCGGGACGCCCGACCATCCCGCGGCACATCGCAAGGTTGGCGATGGCCTGCACATTATCGACACCGTGGGCATGGTGTGTGATCCCCATGGTCCATGCGAACACGGTTCGCTCGCTCGCCGCGTACATCTCGGCGATCGTCTCGATTTCGCTTTGCTCGACCCCGGATTTACTTTCGATCTCCTCCCAGCTCAGGGAGTCCACCCGCGCGAGAAACGCATCATCTCCGCGACAGTGTTTCTTCAGAAAATCGAGTTTGATCTGGTCGCGACTGCGAAGCGCCTTGGCGATCCCCCACAGCAACGCTAAATCGCCACCGATATGCGGCATCGTATAGTGCGACGCGATCTTGGAGCCCGTCAGCAACGAGAGTGGCGAAGACGGGATACGAAATTTAACCAACCCCGTCTCGCGGACGGGATTGATCACGATGACGTTACCGCCATGGCCTCGTACGTGCATCAAGCTGGTCATCAATCGGGGATGATTGCTCGCGGGGTTGCCACCGATCAAGAACACCAGATCAGCTTGCTCGAGATCTTTCAAATCAATGGTTGCCGTGCCGCTACCGACGCTCGTCTGCAGTCCCACACCACTAGCTTGGTGACAGTAATAACTGCAATTGTTGACGTTGTTGGTACCATACAGGCGAGCGATCAGCTGCAGCAGAAACCCAGCCTCGTTGCTACTCCGGCCACTGAAATACCAGAACGTTTCATCAGGCGAAAGGGACGCTAGTTTCGTGACAATGCTCGAGTAGGCTTCTTCCCACGTGATCGTTTCGAAGTGAGTCGTGCCTGCGCGGTACCGCACCGGATGGAGCAGCCGACCGAGATACTCGAGTTGACGAGGAGACAGCTTCTGCAACTCTGCGAGCGAGTTGTTTTTCCAAAACGTGGGTTCGATGCCAGACTGCATGTCCGACGCCATCGCTTGCATGCTCTTCTTGCAGACTTCTGGAAACGAGCCCGCCTCGTTGACCATACCGCCCTGTTGCCCCCCCATTCCCAAGGCGCAGGTTTTGCACGTGTTGCGAGATCGCATGGCCTTGAAAAACTTCCAATAGCCACCCGCTTCTCGGGCCTTCTTAAACGAATAGCCAATGGCCCGGAAACCGCCGCCGCTGCGAACTCTCATAATTACGCGTGCCCGAATGTACTCGATGAATCGTGATGCTCAGAGTGTAACTGATTTGGCTCAGAATCGCAGAACCCGTCAATCGACTTTCGCATGTTCAAGAGACCGGCTGGAGGACAAACCCTCGTCAGGGTGCGACCATCGCGACGGCCTAGTATTTGCGACGCGAAAAATCGTGCCGCGTCCGCACTCGAGCAAATGCCTCTCGCTGTATCCATTTGCCTTCGACTGCCACCCCGCAAGCGCCATCAACCGGGAAATCGGTGCGACGTTGCTGCTCGTTTTCGAGACCACTACACTTTGACAGCAACAGCCTGATTATCCATTCACACCGCCTACGCAAATTGGACTTCGTCATCGCTAAAACAACTCTCTTTGCGTTTGTCGTCTTGATGATGAGCGCAGTCTCATCCCGCGCTGGCGGCTCAACGAGCGCTCTCGCGGACTCAGTGTGGGCGCCATTTGGTCCTGGAGGTGGGGGCTGGATCGAAGATGTCGTCGCGCATCCGACAAATCCTCAAGAAGTCTGGGCGATGACCGATTTGTCAGGCTTGTTCCGCTCGCAGGATGCAGGGATCACCTGGAGAAAGATGTCGGCTGATGTCGAACGGGGTGTGATGGCGAGGAAACAAATCGTTTCACACAACAGGCAGTTTGCGATTGACCCCCACGACACGCAACATATGTACTGGGGAACGTGTGGCATGATTTGGGTCAGTCACGATGGCGGCGCCAAATGGTCGTCTGCCTTCGGGCGGCCACCGTCGGTAGGAGATGATCAAACGCCTGGTATCGGACACGCCATCGACGTGGCTCCCGATGGCACGGTGTACGCGTTGGATTCGGCGAACGTCCTGCGTGTATCGCGTGATCATGGTGCATCCTGGGAAGAGCTGACATCGCCACCGATTGCGAAGAATTCGTCCGCCACGCCTGCGTTTCCAATCACACTGAATGATGGAACGCTATGTGTTGCCTGCCGCCCGTCGAAAGGGCTTGCTGTATCCCGGGACGGCGGTATGACATGGAACTTGGTTCTCAAGAACAGCATCATTCTTAGTGCTCGGACATCATTGCGAGAGGCAACGTCAACAGCACCTTCGGGCGACAGCGTTCTGTTTGCGTTCGACTCGAACGGGAATTTGCACCGCAGCAGCGATGATGCCGCGACGTTTGAGATTGTCAAGAAATCACCTCACAGTTGGAAGCCGGGTCAGCGGTTCGCGGGCGGCCTCGCGGTCACCGGCCAAGGCAAGGTCATGCTGTGGGCAATGGGTGAGCTGAGCGTGAGTTCCAATTGGGGTGAAAGTTGGACGCGACACTCGATCGAAAAAAATTGGGATCGCGGCTCGTACCCAGGCATGAATCGTTACACTTCGCCCGCAGGAAAATGCAGTGCGATGACGGTCACATGCGATGGAAAGACATGGCTCAAGTGCGATAGTTCGCTGATGTGCCGGAGCACAGATGAGGGGGTGAGTTGGACCGGCTGTACAACAGGACTGCAGGTGCTGTGTTACTTTCAAGGACCAGCGATCAGTCCGCACGATCCACAACAAGCGATGGTGGCCGCGCTCGATCAAGGAGTCTTCAAGACCAGTGATGGTGGGGCAACATGGAAGCCGATGCGTATCCAATCCGAATGGTGGAACGATGACTGGCGGAACCATGACGGCAGCATTGTCAAAGCACATCCATCCAAGCCTGAAACGTGGTTCGCCGTCATTCACGGTCACGGAGGCACGCGCCACCCACGTCTGCACCGGAGCGAGGATGGAGGCGAAAGCTGGGCACTCGTACTCGATTTGAAGCAAGAATTTGGTGGTGAGTGGGGCAAATGGCTCGATGACAGCGAGATGAGTGACCTATGCTTTGATCCCGTCAACTCCAGCACCATGTACTTGAGCAACTATCAGCTTGGTGTCTTCAAAAGTACCGATGGTGGTGTGAACTGGAAACATACACTGAAAACCAATAATGCCCTTCATCTAACCACGAGCCCGAGTGGGCAACACGTCTACGTACAGTGCCTCAAACGAAGCGGTCTTTATGCAAGCCACGACCGAGGTGAATCGTGGGAGATCGCTCATGCCTCCGATGGTGTAGACGGTTTGGTGCATCATCCTCATGAAGAAAACACGCTCTTCATATCTGATGGCCAGCACACGAACTACTGGAGCTACAAAGGCACCCGACCCGCCCGACTTCTTAAGAGCACCGATGCTGGGCAAAGCTGGAACGAACTGGCCGCGCTCGATAGCGGTCCGCTCTACATTGACCCCGTAAAGCCGAACATCATGCTAATGAGCACACTGCATGGTGGCAGAGGCATCCTGCGTAGTACCGACGCGGGTCAAACTTGGCACGACTTTCACGTCGATGCACCAAGCTACACGGCACGTGGGTTTACCTACGGCGGGAAGCCAGGAAGCGTTATCTATCATATGTTCGGCAACCAAGCGAAAACCGAGACGCTCTACCGTCCTTAGACGCTCTACCGTCCTTAATCGACTGTTACTGCCATGCAGCACCCATGGGTTGACGATCGCTCAATGAATTGGGGCGGCTCGTCTTGCTATGAAAAGAGTGCGTCGATGACTTTGCCGTTTCGGACCAGCGTGATGGGACGGCCGGTACCGGAGTCGTACTCTTTGGCGGGGTCGATGCCCAGGTTGTGATAGAAACTCGCGGCGACATCGTCCGGCGAGATCGCCTCGTGTCGTGGTGCGGCAGCGGTGTCGTCGCTGTCACCGATGACTTGTCCACCTCGTACACCGCCGCCAGCCATCAACATGAACATGCAGCGAGGATAATGGTCGCGGCCGCCTTCAGCGCTGCGGGTATTGATTTTGGGAGTCCGGCCAAACTCGCCGGTCACCATCACGGCGGTAGAATCCAGCAAGCCCCGTTGTTCCAATCCTAACAGCAGCCCACTGAGGCCCATGTCGAGTCGGGGTAATAAATCTGTCTTGAGCTTCGTAAAGTTGTCTTGATGCGTGTCCCAACCGCCGAGTTGCAATGAAACAAAATTGACTCCAGATTCGACTAAGCGAAGGCTGAGCAAACAACTCTGTCCAAAACCGTCCTCGCCGAACTGCTGGCGGAAACTATCCGGTTCTTGAGCGATGTCGAACGCCTTTCGGGCGCGCGGAGAAGTGATCATGGCGTACGCCTGCTCACCAAATCGCGTCATGCCCTGCAGCAATTGATCGTCCGATTCCAAATCGGCGAAGCGCCGATCGAGGCGTTTCAGCAGACTTTGCCGACGGGATATTTCGTCGACCGATAGATTGCCGGGTAGTGAGATACCGCGTACCGAGAACGGCTGATCGAACCTCGGCGTCGCTTTGGTCTCCAAGGCTGCGTTCTCGAGGCCAAGAAACCCGGGGCCATGGCCGGCCTGTGGAACAGCAACGTGATTGGGGATATTGAGATCGCCCGCACGTTCGGCAGACACCACCGACCCGAAACTCGGATACTGCAGTGAGGGAATCGGACGACTGCCCGTGTTAACGTACTCCCGCCCGAGTTGATGAGCGGCGAGAGTATGCGAGACGCCTCGTAGAATTGCGTACTTGTCCGCGACTTTAGCGAGTTGCGGCAAGTGCTCAGAGATCTGGACGCCCGGAACGTTCGTGCGGATAGGGGCGAAAGGTCCTCGTACCGCATCGGGTGCATCCGGTTTCAGATCGAATGTATCCATGTGCGAGGGGCCACCCACCAGTTCGATAAAGATCGCCCGGCTGGCACGTTGCTCGCGGAGTTCCCCGGCACCAGCCATCTGGAGCCAATGAGGCAGCGTCAGACCACCGATCCCAACAGCGCCAGTACCCAGGACGCCCATTCGAAGCAGATCACGACGGGTAGCACCGTCACAGGTTTTGTGTAATCGCATGATAGTCCACTTAATGGGTGATAATGAATTCTTTCGTATTAACCAATGCCCAGACGATTGACGACAAACCCTCGGCAACTGTCTCGGATTCCTCAATGTACGTCTTCGCAATCTCCGCCTCCTCGGTGTCCGGAAGCCGGGAGAGTGTCCGCAAATATGCTTCATCGACGACGAGTGCAAGCGTATCGTTTCCGTGCTTCTGAACGCTTGATGGCGTTTCCATCCCAATCCGGGTCAGCTGCCACGCGGTGGGGTCGGCGAGCAGATCGGCGAATGTCGGAGTGGCAAATCCATACTCTGCGAAACGTTTGCGAACCATGCGGTAGGCGGCGAGAGTTTTCTCACGCTGCCGTGCCCGCTTGCTGGCATCGAGCGACTGAAAACGCTCGATTCTGGCGATCGTCTGCCGTCGGATCAGATCTGCTTTACGAGTGATCTGATCTGCAGCGGGGTTCGTTCGTTCATGGGGCCCCGCCTCGCCGAGGCTCTCACAGGCCTGCGCGACCCAGCCATCTTTGGACGCGAGTTGCTGATACATTTGAATGTCATTGCGCAAGTAAATCGATTGCAGCAAGCTCGGCGAATCACTGCGGTCGCAGTCGCAATTGCTCTCTCGCTGTGATTGTCCGAACACCTGTAGCGCGAAGTCTCGTTGATTGCGTCGTTGGGGAATGTCCGCGGCGATCGCCATGTCGGTCATTTGAGCTCGCATCTTCGTCGTTTCTGCAGTCGACTGAGTTGCCAGCAGCACCGCATCCCGAATCACTTCGGCTGGCAGTCGCCGGGGAACGTGGCGGCTAAAATTTGTCCGGTCCTGCGTGTTGCTCGCGTTGGTCTGCGTGCTGCGCTGATAAGCATCACTGGTGGTGATTTCGCGATGCAACCAATGCAAATCATATTCATGCTCACGCAATCCCGCTGCCAGATAGTCCAGCAATGGCTCATTGCTGGCGGGATTGGCCAGGTTCATATCGTCGGTGGGGTTGATCAGACCGATGCCGAAGTAATTTGCCCAGACACGGTTCACAATCGCGCGTGCAAAATACGGATTCTCTGGTGCCCGCAACCATTGCATCAACGCGTCACGAGGATCTTGATCAATTCGAATGCCGGAGGATTCACCGAGTGCAAACCCCTGTTCGATCGCCGCCACCGGGACGCGTTGATTCTTATTCTTGCGTTTTTGTGCACCGGCAACGCGCCGCGTTTGGTTGCGTGGTTGGTTGTAGACCAATTCCGGAAACGGCACGACATCGCCATCGGAGGCCCGTTTATAAATAAGTTTGCGTAGATCACCGTTGTTAATGTCCTTGCCACCGGTCAACTCTTCGAGCAATTCCTTGCGAGTTTTCACCGCATCTTTGGCCACAGTATTTGGCCGCGCGTTGAGGTTGCTAAACAGTTTCGCAAATTGATCAAAGTCATCTTTCGACCATTGATCAAAGGGGTGCTTGTGGCACTGTGCGCACTCGATGCGAATGCCCATGAAGGCGTACGCGAATCCGATCGCCCGCTCCTCTGGCTGTTGCAGGTTGCGGCGAGCCCAGAATAAAGGCATGCCATCACGCGCAGCATACTGTCCTTCATTGCCCGGCTGACATGCCGCAGTCAACGATTGACAGTACTCTAAATAGGATTCTCCATCTTGCCGACTCTCTGCGGTCACGATGCCTGCGACGATTTCATCATAGGGAATGTTGTCATCCAGCCGCACCCGCAACCATTCGTACCACAACCGGGAGGCGGCACCGCGTACGGGCAGCACGTTATTAAGTTGCTCTTCACTATTGCCCGTCCAGTCTGAGAGCCGCGTCGCCCACCACGCCGCATAACCTGGAGCCTCTAGAAGTTCCTCGATGAGCCGTTGACGTTTATCAGTGTCGTCGTCTGCCAGGAACCGACGGACTTCCTCCGCCGCAGGCAGCGTTCCCGTCATGTCCAAACTTACCCTGCGAATGAACTCCGCATCGGTGCACAAAGGTGATGGTACGATCCCCAGTTTGGAGTGCTTGGCCGCAACCAGGCGGTCGACGGCATGATCGGAAAGGGGAGGCGTAGCGATCGACGACTCGACTTGCACGGGCCGAATCACAGAAACCGGCACGACAGCTCGGTCATAAGCGACAACCACGTGAGTGTCGCCTTGCAGACCGCTACGCACATGTCCGTTTTCATCAATTGCAGCTACGGCGTCATCGTTCGTCGAGAATCGGCAGAGGGCCGTCACGTCTTCGCGAGTCCCGTCCGCCCAATGCGCGATCGCCGTCAATTGCATGTCTTGTTCGGCATTGTCAAAGTGCACTTCGGTGGGCAAGACTTCCAAATGGTCGAGTACCTGCAAATTGCTATTCGCCGACTCAGCACCCGCTTCAATCCAGCGACTGAGAACTCGATACTGCCAACTCGCTTTCTCAAACCGCTTGCCGCCCTCATGCATATCGGCGTCGGTCGGCTTGGCCAGAATCAAACTTTCGTCGACGTCGTCGGGATCCACGCGTCCCGCACTCTCAGCGAGGAGAGCAGCATGATCCGCTTGGAAGTCATACCCGAAAAGCGACAGCTGGAAGCCGCCCTGCCCTTGAAACGAGCCATGGCATGCCCGCCCGTTGCAACCCAAACGGCCCAATAATGGCATGACATGCTTTTGGAAGTCAGGAACCTCACTCGTGCCCGCCTCCGCAAATCGTTGAGGCAAGGGTTCCATCACGTCCGACGGCGCGGTCGTCGAATGCACCCAGACGGGTTCGGCCTCGAGTGGCAGGCAAAAGCTAACGCCAATTGCCAACATAATTGGAAAGACGATCCACGGCACAGATCGTTGCGCAGACTTCATCGTACGACTCACAAATTCCAAAGGGCAGGAACGAGACGGCGGAATTATACCACGAAAGGCCCCCGTCTAGCCAACAAACGAGTGAATTCGCAGCGTAAGTTCTGCAAGAACGGAATACAACGGCTCGTTATCGCTGACTGGCGATGGTCATTGAACGCCACCCCGGCTCCCGAGTTTCGCGAAATTGTCGCGAATCCTCCCGTACACGAATTAGCGCTGCGGACCGTCAGACGCTGGTGGGGCCATCGCTAAGATCGCGATGCCCAATCGGTCGGCAAGTTCGATGGTCGCCTCGCGATCCAATAGAATGGTGCGGTCAGCCTCAACGGCAATCGCCACGCCGCCGGCATCGGCGACATTCTGCACCGTCTGAGTACCGATCGTGGGCACATCGAACCGCATGTCTTGGTTGGGCTTGCTCACCTTGACCAGCGTCCAGCCGCCCCGTCGACACAGCTCGCCACTGCGGCGGATACACGCATCGGTGCCCTCAATCGCCTCGACCGCGATCACGGTAGCGTCTTTAACAGTAACCGCCTGGCCAATATCGAGTCCGCCCATGGTTTTGGCGATCGACCATCCCAGCTCGGCGTCACGTTGCGAGCTACCAGATAGTTTTTTGCGCGTCAGTAGTCCTGCCTTCACGAGTAACTCCGGAGCAAGGCGAGTAGCCGAACAGATTTCGAGCTGGTGGCGATGATAGGTATCGATCACGGCAGTCAACAAGCGATCATCGCGGGCATCGCGTCCACGTCCCAGCAGCAGTGGACCGAATGTCCGCATGCATACTAAATCGGGAAAATGTCGCAACCAAACCGATCCACTGTACAGCAGATCGGATTTGAACAGCTTCCCGGCCATGGTCACCTTGGTGACATGTTGCTTCTTAAAGTATCGCAGATGCTTGCCAAAACGACCGACTCCTGACCACAGGACGCGATCGCATGCCGCTTCAATCTCGGGACCTGCATGCCCAGTGATCGCGACACAGACAACGGGATGTCCATCCTCACGCAATCGCGTGGCGACGGAGATCGGAAATTGGCCCCATCCCGCGACGAGTCCAACCGGCTCACCGGGTGCGAGCGTCACATCAATATCATGGCGGACCCGGTCCTGACAATTGATTTGAAGTGACGTTTGGATAGCTGCCGAGTGGTGCGCGGGAGTGAGCAACGTAGACACGAGATCAAGCCGCTTTGGATGCCGAGTCGCTCGAATCCTGATCACGATCCTGCAACAGTGACTTCACCTCGCGCTGCAAAACTTTGATATCACGCCGCATGTCGGGCAACTTACGCTGCACTGCGAAGACTCGCATTTGGTCGTGCTGCGGTGTAGCCGGCGAGCCAATATGAACGCCGCTCTCCAAGCTATCCATCACGCCCGCTTGGGCGCCCACGATGACGCCGTCACCCAACTCAATATGATCCTTGAGGCCAACTTGGCCAGCCAACACCACGTAGTCGCCGGTCGTGCAACTGCCGGCGATTCCAACTTGGCTGCATAGCAAATTGTGCTTTCCAATCCGACAGTTGTGTCCGATCATGACTTGATTGTCGATCTTCGTGCCCTCACCGATTCTGGTCGCTCCGTAGGTTCCTCGATCGATTGTAGCGGAGGCGCCAATCTCGACATCATCGTCAATTTGCACATAGCCGAGCTGCGCCGTTGGGATGTGTCTTCCATCGACATTCCGGTAACCGAAACCATGGGCGCCAAGGGTCGCCCCAGCGTGAATCACCACACGAGCGCCGAGTCGACAATAAGAATAGAGCGTGACGTTCGGATACAACACGCAGTCCGGGCCGATCACGCACCCTGCCGCGATGCTGACCCCCGCATGAATTTTGCAATTCGCCTCAATCACCACACCGGCACCGATCGACGCGGCGCCACTGATCTGCGCTGTCGGATGAATCAGGGCGGTTGAGTCGATCCCCGCTCCCGGCACGTCTTGGTCGACTGGTGGTCGGAAGTGACGAATGATCTGAGTGAACGCGGCGTGCGGTTCTGCAACGACGATCTGCCAAGCGGGCCCGTCGCCATGAAGATCCTCTGCGGAGAGGGGCGCCGGTGTGATCACCACCGCCGCATGGCAGCCGCGGATGGCTCCCGCGTGCTGGCAGCGGTCAACCATTGTCACCTCGTTGGCTGCTGCTTCGGCTGGCGGTGCAGCGCCACCAAGGGACAGCCGTTCAGGCGATTGTCCGGTGCCGATCAGCGGCAGCAGATGCCCTCCGGTCAGCTCAACTATTTGGTTTAGCGACAACGGATCGGACGCTGCCGAGTAGTGTCGATCGATCATCGTGGTCATGGATCGCGTGTCCTGTCATACGATTTCAGGGGAAAATTTCACCCTCGTCGTCTACCAATTCAGGCCAAGCTGAAGCAACAGCGATTCCACGATTTCTGCCAAGCGGGGACGGGACGTCTCAACACCGAGAATAGATTCGTCCGAGCCATCCGAACGTGGCGACTGCGATCAGATCGTTCGCGATCACCCACGCCAGACGCTCAAAAGCCGATCTCAGTGCCCAAAACTACTCGACGACGAGCTCTTCGATTCAGGGTCCGGCGATCGTCCATTCCAGCCCAAAATTTGACAGCAGATCCTCCCAAGCTGGGGCCGACTACTTGGCGAACGCGATGCTTTGATTTGAGACCGCTCCCCACCCATTGCCGGTGGCCTGCGCGACCACTGGCTGCGACGTCCGTTCTTCGGCCGCATGCGAGTTCGCTGGGATGAAGACGGTGAACACGAGACCGTGATTGGTTTGAATCGTAACGTTTACGTACTTGACGTCAGTCGACACGACGAAATTCCTGAAAACAAGGTGATTTTTTTGCGGAAGCTAGATTGGTATCCCGCAACATCCGTGCCTACGTCGGCAATTTTATCACCTTCCGTTCCGACTCCCGTGTTTTGACGAAATCGTCCCCTGCCCTGTGACGATCGCGCGACAACCATTGGCGACAACGCGTCAACTGAGATTGTCGCTGAGATTAGGCGAGCCGTCGAAGGGGTCGGTATGGCACGTCATGAGGGCTTGCCATCGCGATTGCTAGCTTCCTAAACGCTGCTATAAAACGCCGCCCAGCCATTTGAAATGGATTGGAAACCGATTGCTGAATTCGTCTGTCCGCTCCCACTGTGGGGCCGACTTCCCGACACACCTCCCGTGCAACATTGTTCAAATCTCCGGTGCTGAAAAGTAGGTCATGATGGATGAAAAACTCTCCTCCGTTTTTTGGAATATCCAACAGCGGAACCTCGGTGAATCGGAGTTCATTCAGGCTGTCAAGGAAGTCCTCGATTCCTTGGGGCCCGTCCTTGCCAAGTTTCCCAAGTTCGCCGAGCAGAAGATCATCGAGCGTATCTGTGAACCCGAGCGCCAAATCATTTTCCGGGTCCCGTGGCAAGATGATCGCGGAGAAGTGCATATCAATCGTGGATTTCGTGTTCAATTCAACAGCGCATTGGGGCCCTACAAGGGTGGGCTGCGATTCCATCCCTCGGTGAACTTGTCCATTATCAAGTTCCTCGGGTTTGAGCAGATTTTTAAAAACGCATTGACCGGGATGCCCATTGGCGGTGCCAAGGGCGGCAGCGATTTTGATCCGAAGGGTCGCAGCGACGACGAAGTCATGCGGTTTTGTCAAAGCTTCATGACCGAATTATCACGGCACATTGGTGAATACACCGATGTTCCCGCTGGCGATATCGGCGTTGGCAAACGAGAGATCGGATATCTGTTCGGACAGTACAAACGCATCCGTAATCGCTACGAGTCAAGCGTCCTGACGGGCAAGGGACTCAGTTACGGGGGAGCACTCGTCCGCACCGAGGCGACCGGTTACGGCCTCGGATATTTCGTTCAGGAAATGCTCGCAGCCAAGAACGAAACCTTGGAAGGCAAGACGTGCGTGGTCTCCGGCGCGGGCAACGTCGCGATCTACGCTATCGAAAAGGTTGCTCAACTGGGCGGTCGAGTCGTGGCGTGCTCGGACTCGAAAGGCGTCATTTACGACGCGGAGGGAATTGATCTGAAGGCGATCAAGAAAATAAAGGAGGTTGAGCGAGGCTCGATCGAGAAGTACTGCCAAACCCGGAAGCACGCTCAGTACCAACGCGGCGGCAATTTGTGGGAAATCGAGTGTGATGTGGCGTTGCCGTGTGCCACCCAGAACGAACTGACCGGTCGCGATGCGGACGCACTGATCCGCAACCAATGCAAGGTTGTGGCCGAAGGAGCGAATATGCCGACGACACCGGAAGGCATCGCCAAACTCGTCGCCGCAGGTGTGGCGTATGCCCCCGGCAAAGCCGCCAACGCGGGCGGCGTCGCGACGAGCGCGCTGGAGATGCAACAGAACGCCTCGCGTGATGCGTGGTCCTTTGAGTTCACCGATCGCCGACTGGCGACCATCATGAAGGACATTCATGGACGGTGTCTGGCAACGGCCGATGAGTTTGGCGTACCCGGTAACTACGCGCTGGGCGCGAATATTGAAGGTTTCATGAACGTGGCCGATGCGATGCAGTCACTGGGGTTGATTTAGTCAGCGGATGCGGCCTCCGTAGCCACCAGCCCCGCAGCCCCCAAAGACTCGCTCGAGAGCGCCTCATCCGCGCCTGCCATCCGCGTCTGCCATCTTGGGGAACTTCTGGTCGCGGGCACCTGCTGGATGTCTTGCGTGATCTCGTTCTTTTGCGCACGAGGCGTGCTCGGCGACGGTGAGGATCCACAGCCCTGATGGACGGTCTCGACGAACATCGGCGGTCCCCCTGATGTCATTCAGTCGCCTCAGGGTCAAGGCAAGAATCGCTACATAACGTCGTTTAGGTTCGTCTTGCGGTCAATCGCTCCAAAACGCTAACAACGAACAAGACGCGTTTACTTATTTATTTGCGAAAGAGCCGATGCCCAGTCCCGCTTTACGCCAAACGGCAATCGTTCCGCCCGCCACAACTGATCTCGTACCTGAGTCACCGCGATTGCGTCTCGTCGGTAGCGACGGTGACCTCGACATCACGTCGGACCTCCATGTCTCGCCCGCGTCCGACTACCCCCACTCGATCGGTGCGAGGCGACCGTGGATGACGTGGGCCTGCCTGATCAGTTCGATGATCGTCGGCATCATCCTGACAACACTCACGGGCTGCCACTGGGCTTCGGGCAGCCAGAACACGCAGGGGGCGGCCATGTACAACCAAGGCCAATACACCGGTGCGATGGAACAATTTCGTAAAGCCATCGCTTCGAATCCAGCGGATCCCGACGGCTACTACAACCTGGCCGCGACTACCCACCGGTTGGGGAACCAACGCCAAGACCCGAATCTGATCCGGCAAAGTGAATCGCTCTACAATCAAACCCTCGATCACGATCCCAATCATGTCGACGCTCATCGCGGTCTGGCAGTGCTGTTGGTTGACTCAGGGCGTCCTGATCGTGCGTTTGCGTTAATGAAGAACTGGGCGGCCCAAAACCCCACACTTGCTGAACCGCGGATCGAACTGGCTCGCCTGTATGAGGAACATGGCGAACCACAAGTGGCATTGAAGTATCTGGAAGACGCCGTGCAAACCGATGCCAACAACCCCCGCGCGTGGTTGGCGTTGGCACGCCTCCGAGAACAGAGCGGCGACCCCGTCCAGGCGTTGCAGAACTATCAGCAAGCGTTGCAGGTCGGTGGTGGAGCCTTGGGGCCCAATTCAGCGATGGCCACCGAGCGCATTGCCGCGCTGAGTCGCCAAATCAATTCCGCCCGAGATGCCCAGCTCAATTCGGGCGGGACTCAAATGGCCACCCCCGCGTTTGGCTCGACTCGCTACTAAGTATCCACCCCAGCAACCACGAATTGTCTGTCGAGCCGCCTTGCTGACCCGATGACGGGCTCGACTCGCGGAGGGCACTTGCTAGGCTGGCCTTTGCGAAAACACCGTGCGAGGCAACTTTCGTAACGCGAATGGCAAGGATGGACGCACCGATGCTTGCGTAAAGTGGCAATTCGTCGACAATACCCCGCTTTCCAATCTACTTTGCTCCTCCCGCTCCCCAAAATCACATGAAGTCCATGGACGCGCTCGTGTCGTTGTGCAAACGACGCGGTTTTCTGTTTCAATCCAGTGAAATCTACGGCGGAGTGCAGGGGCTTTGGGACTACGGGCCGTTGGGTGTCGAACTGAAGCGGAATCTAAAGAACGCCTGGTGGCAGGACATGATCACCGGCCACAACGAATTGACTGCCCCTGCGGGCGCCCCGTCGTCATTTGAAATGGTCGGCCTGGATTGCACGATCCTCATGCACCCTCAAGTGTGGAAATGCAGCGGACATTATGATTTGTTCCATGACTACATGGTCGATTGCCGCGAATCCAAGAAACGCTATCGGCACGACCAAGTTCGTGGCCGATTCGTTGAGTACAACGGACAAAAAGTCTTCATCACCACACTTGCAGAAATCGAGCATGAGCACGAGGAAATTCAGCGCCGAGCGCTCAAGTTTTTCAAACTTCGCCCCAAGAACGCTGGCGAATTAACTATCGAGTCCGAATCAATCACGCTCGATAAGCTCGATTCTCACGACGATGTACTGGGGCCGGATGCCAAGTCGCTCGGCACGCTCACCGAGCCGCGCGAGTTTAACCTGATGTTCAAGACCACGCTGGGGGCACTCGGCGGTGCTGATGACACCACGTTTCTGCGCCCAGAAACTGCCCAGGGCATCTTCGTTAATTTCAAAAATGTCCTGGACAGCTCACGTGTGCGTGTGCCTTTTGGAATCGGCCAGGTCGGCAAAAGTTTCCGCAATGAAATCACACCTCGTAACTTCACGTTCCGATCGCGTGAGTTTGAACAGATGGAGATCGAGTTTTTCTGTCATCCCGATCAATCTCACGATTGGTATCGGTACTGGCGCGATCGCCGCATGGCTTGGTATACCGCGATGGGGCTGTCGAGCGAGTCGCTGATCATGCGAGAGCACGAGCAATCCGAACTCGCCCACTACAGCGTCGGGACCGCGGACATTGAGTACGCCTTCCCGTTCCTGCCCGAGGGCGAGTACGGCGAACTTGAAGGTATCGCCCACCGCGGCGATTTTGATCTGCGCAGCCATATGGAAGGCAAGCTCGACCCCGCGACCAACCCCATGACCCTGCAGCTCGGCGAGGATGGCAAGCCAAAGTATCGCGGCAGTGGCAAGGACCTAACCTACCGGGACGACATCTCTAACGAGAAATTTATCCCGCACGTGGTCGAACCATCCGCCGGCGCCGATCGCGCGGCCCTCGCATTCTTGTGCGAAGGCTACACCGAAGACCAGGCACCCGATGAAAATGGCAAGATGCAGGGCCGTACAGTGATGAAGCTGCACCCCCGACTAGCGCCGATCAAAGCCGCTGTGTTCCCCTTGGTCAAAAAGGATGGGATGCCGGAGATCGCTCAAGAAATCTACGCGGGGCTGAAGCAGCATTTCAATGTATTCTACGACGCCAAGGGCGCTGTCGGCCGGCGATATCGTCGTCAGGATGAAGCGGGCACGCCGTACTGCATCACGGTCGATGGCGATTCCTTGACCGATCGAACCGTCACGATTCGGGATCGCGACTCGCTCGAACAAACGCGGGTGAAGATCGATGATTGCGTCGCTGAAATTCGCCAGCGTATCCTGGCCTAACCGTGACCGCCTACCTCGTTCGAATCGGGTTCGCCGGTGACGTGTTTCTTGCCAATCCGCTGCTGCCTGAGATGAAACTCGGACGCGGCAGCGAGGTGCTCGTGCAAACACCTCGCGGCGTCGAACTCGGTGAGGTGCTAGGCGAATCCAAGTTCGCGGCCGCTCGTGCCACAATCGGAGATGTCACCTGTCACCACGAGGCACACGTCCACAATTCATCGTCACTGACGATCATCCGCGGACTGACCGCAGATGACCGGTTACTCGTCGAGCGGTTACAGCGGTACAAATGTGATGCCGTTCGCCGTTGCCAAGACGTATTGGCCGCGAGTGACTCCGCGGCAATGCTCTTAGACGTCGATCAACTCTTCGATGGCAATACATTGGTGCTGCATTTCATCGGGCCCGTCGATGCGCTCGGCCGCGAGTTGACCAACACCATCGTGGCTGAATATGAGTCTCAAGTCCAATCGATTCGCCTAAGCGAATTGATGACTGAAGGCTGCGGTCCCGGATGCGGCACCGATGCCGGAGGCGGCTGTGGAACAGCGACTGGCTGTGCGACCTGTGCCGTCGCCGGCGCATGCAAGGTCAAGTAACGCCCGCTCCCGTCCTGCCTTCATCACATTTCTGCGGCGAACGACATCACGCAGTGAAACTTGTCCGGGCACTGTATAAGATCGCTGAAACGTACCCACAACCAGCGCCCACACAGCCCACCGCGGGGGCGATCGGAACGATTAGAAGGATAGCGCCCATCGCTGCGTTTCCGCATCGTGGATTATTCGGAGGTAGTGTGGCGGCATAGCACGCATCTGAATACAGGCCGGCGATTCCGAGGATAGCGATCGGGAAACAGGTCCCCAGGAATCCTATCCAAGCCCAACGACGCCGAGAGGGCGGTCGAATTTGCGATCTCGGAGCTGCAGTGAAAACGTTCCGCAATTTGTATAGTTCATCGCATTCACTAGGCAGTGATTCAAAACACTTTCATCGATTCATTTCGATATTTTAGTCCGACGAGCTGAAGAACTTTATCGCAGCAGGAATTCCTTGATCGATCATTGATTGATAGTGCCCCCCGCTGGTGACAATGATGGGGTCCACCTCCTTATTGGAGCGACGCAGTTTCGCGATGAATTTCTCGGCGTCGCCGATGGGAACATTGGTGTCGTCGCGAGCGTGAAATACGAGAACGGGGCATTCGATGGAGTGAGTGACGTTGATCGGTGACGTCTTCATCACGAACGCTCCAACGCCGGGCAGCAGTTGCTGAATGCTGGGATTGGAGACCACGTCAGCCATGCGGGATTCAAGGTCGTAGGCGGCTGCAAAGGCGGCCACGCGATTGATTTTGGGCTCTGCTGCGGCCAGCAAGAGTGCCACTGTCGCCGCGGAACTGTGGCCGGCACAATTGATTCGTTCTGAATCCACCATTGGTAATTGCTGCAGTGCGTATTGCACTGCCATCCGGCCGTTGGCAACGCCGCCTCCGGCGTCGCGGAAACGTGGGAATTGAGTGGCAAGCTCTCCCATTAAGATCTGCTCATTCTGCTGCGCTGCCTCAGAGACTGGACCGTCGAGCGAGTACGCAATGACGACCATGCCGGCCTCGGCATACGGAAGCGTTTCATCGTGGTAGTCCGTGTTTTGATCGAGATCGACCCCGTGCAGCAGCGGCGTTCCCGCAGGTGCGACTAGCACGCATGGCAGAGCCCCCATCCCGTGCTCGCCGGGCGGTAGGTAGATCCGCATTTGCATCCGCCCTGCCGGTTTATCTGCCGACCCTGAGAGACGTACGAAATAGCTCGTCACTCCCGAAGGAAACGTTTCTTCTTCAGCTCCTAGCGGAGGTAGGTCGACGTAACCAAGTTTGGCAGGATCGATAGCGCGGGCGGGTGGCAGGGCATGCTGAGGTGTCGTGGGGGACGCCACTCCCGAGGAGCCCGAGGGCGCTGCGAGGGTCTCCGACGGAGCAGCGACGCTCGTCGTGATCGAGAGTACGCTCCACAACGCGACCGCACCGCCGACGAACAATGCCGCGGCGGCGATACCGCCTCCCGCCAATCCAACCATCAGCCAAGCGGGAACCAAATTCTTGTTGGTCTCCGATGAGGCTGTTGCTAGGCGATTAGAAGTTGGAGGAATGGTTCGGATAGGAGCAGAATGTAGATACGGATTATCTGAGAAATGATCAAAATCGAGTGGATCCGAAGCCGGTGGCACTGCCGGGACTGGTTCCTGTTCGGTTGCGGCAACCACAGGCCTCGGCATGCGACTGGTTTGGCCAGACGATTGAGGATTCGACTCAGATCCTTGAGGATGGGTCGGCGCAGACTCGCGATTGATCGATAGGGGTGTATCGGTTGTTGCTGGAATCGTAAGGACGGTCTGGCATGCGGGACATCGTGCACGTCGGGCCTGCGCGGCCGGCGTCGCCCGCAGTCGCTTGTCGCAATGACTGCACTGCACCATGATCTTGTCGCTCATTTGCGATTCCCTAGTAGGTTTCATGGTGCCCGTCATTGGATGGTAGTTGAAATACTTCGACTAAACTGCCAATGGGCGCGCCTACGGCAGCACAATGCCTGCCGTCAGGCGAGAAGGCGACGTACTTGACGTATCCTGAATCACTCATCGTCAGCTCCTTTAGCTTAAGTCCGGTATCAACATCCCACAGTGTCAGCTTGCCCGAACTGCCGGTGAGCAAGTGTTTTCCATTAGGCGAGAACGCGGCGGACCACTGAATCTGTGTCCCTTCGCAGAGTGGCAACTTCTGTCCGGTGATCGGATCCCAAGATTCCATTTTGTAGATCTCCCCTGCGCTGATCCGTTTGCCATCCAAGGAGATGGCAACGCTCTGTCCACTGCCGCGCGTTAATTCCATTTTCTGCAACGGTTTGAGCGTTTGAACATCCACCAGCACGGCATGCCGTGTATCGCAGATCAACGCTTGCTCATCATCACTGGTGAAGCGAACCGCCGCTGTTGAGCTGAACTTGAAACCGCGGTAACAGCCCAGGATCTCGCCACTCGCGAGTTCCCACAGATAGGCGTCACCGCCCGCATGCGCGGTCAGGACATGCGTGTTGTCGGACGAGATCGCGATCGCCTTCACTTCCCGCTTGTCAATTTTAAATCGGTGCTCGGGAACGAGCGGCTTTCCTGGCATCCGTTTCCATATCAGCACATACCCTCCCTGAGTGCCGCCTGCGATGCGACTGCCGTCGGGTGATACCGCCACGCAGGTGCGGAACCGAGCTTCGTTGTCCTCAAGAGTAAACATCTCCGACTGGCCCGTCTGGACGTTCAAGACGCTCACATTTTGATTGCCGAACGTAACCAGTTCTGAACCATCAGGTGTGAATGCGAGGCCCTTGTAACCCCACGATCCGGACCGAAACTGTCGAATCGAGCCCGCATCGTTGGTGGGCGTGACATCGACCTTCACCAGTTTGATGCTTGGGTCGGAACGATGAGAACTGGTGTTGCCATCGCTCACCGCGAGCTGGTCGAGATTCGAGGATACCCCGAGCGTATTGATGCTGAGTTCGAGGGCACTGTTTTGGTTTCGCGGCAACGACGCGTCGATCGATTGATGGGCATGGAATTCAGCTGAACCGGGAAGGTCTGCTCGCTTTTCCCGTTCGGCGAGTCGAGCGGCATCAGATCGAATTCGTGCTGCTTTCGCCTTGGCCCGTTCCTCGGCGAGCTTCGCTTTGCTGACCAACGAGTACCTCAATTCGGTCGGAATTCTCAGCGTGATGTTTCCTTCCGAAATGACGATCTCGGCGTGGTATTGGAAATCCTTCATTTGGCCTGTGCTCAGGTTGAAGTGGCCCGTTCCTTGGCCAACTACCTTGATCATGTCCGGCCCTTCACCGGACTTACTTGGAACTCGCAGTTCGTAGTTTTTCGTGACATCGACGATGTCACCATATTGTGCTCCCACACTCACCGAACTCGACTCTGTTCCCGTGTAGACGTCCCCGGGCGTTCCCCTTGGAGGTGAGGATCGCATCCAGGGCGGTCGGACTCGATTGGGCATGCCCGCATAAGGACCGAAGCGAGACGAGCGATCTTCGGTGGGGTTGATCTCGATCGTGATCACTCGTTGCTCGTTGATTCGGCCTGGAGCCTGGTCGGGCAAACGCTCCACTCCGATCGCGGCGGCGTTGCCGAGGAGATAAGGCAAGGCTGATTGATCGCTCAGTTGGGATACTTGCCCCAACGCGTCAAAGAACGCTGCACCGGAGAAATTGGCATGCTGGGGCGGTTGGAAATGCGCCATCCGTCCGAACGCGCCAGAGTTCTGCTCTCGAGTCGATTCCGTCCAGAAGTTCGTAATCTTGATTTCGCGGGCGGGCTTGCTGCCAATACCTCCAGGCCCGTGCGTGACCTTCAGGAGTACAACGGCGGGGCTCACCTTGGCAACTAGATCAGGTGGTGGCAAAACATCGGAGACATCGTCAAATGTGACAGGCAGTTGATGGCGGTGGGCAAGGCTCGCCACCTCCTTGGCCGGAATCGCAAAGCCCACCTCCGAGATACCGAGCCCTGCTAAGAGAGCATTGGCAACTCCGATGACATGACCGGATCGGTCGATCACGGGGCCGCCGCTGTTGCCGGGATTAATGCTCGCATCGATCTGCAATCCCGAACTCCCGTGAGGGCCGCCTCTGCCGGAGACCTCACCTCGGGTGACCTTTACCGACTCACCGAGCACATCGGAGAGTGGGAATCCGACGGCGCGGACTTCGTCGGCTAAACGCACTCGATCCGAATCTCCTATCTTGAGGAAGGGGAATGATGGCCCTTGGATCTTCAACACCGCCAAATCGAGGTCGTCGTCAATTGCCACGACCTCCGCCTCATACGACTTGCGGTCCTGGACGACCTTGATCGAGGTGGCACCGTCAATTACATGGGCGCAAGTAACTACGATACCATCCGCGGTCACGAGGAATCCGCTGCCCGTTCCCTCTTTTGCAGGCGTGGGCGACCTAGACTCAGTAGGCTTTCGGCCGGTCGGCTGCAAGGTATTGCGTCCGCTCAATGAAACGGTGCGCGAGCCAATTTCGGCGCTTCCAGAAAACTCGTAGACAGACGATTCCGTTGCTGACCACTGGTACGCTAAGCGAACTGGATCGTCCGAGACACTCGGCACATCTCTCGGCTCATCAGCGATGGGGACCGCGTCGTTCTCCACTTGCGAAACAACCCCGCGTTCAATCGGATGGGCAGTTGAAGACTGGGCGAGGCGTGATTGGTCGGTGGCTTGCTCGGGATGTGGACCCTGGGGAGTGTTCGCGGCAGGCGTCGCTGCTAGCAAGGTTGTCGGGCTTGGTGACGGACTGGGCGCTGATCGAGGTGGATTGGTGCCGTTCTCAAGCCGGGACTGCGCCGTCGCGTCGGTTTGTGGTGCTGGCAGAGCGGCTTTGCGGGTGGGCCTGGGATTGACATCATCGGGCTTAACCGCGACGGAGGCAGCCCCATTCTGACTCCGTGACAAATGAATCCCCACCGCCAATGAAAGCATGCACAGCCCCATGAGTGAGGTCGCGACAATGCCAATCAACGTGTACCTGACGAAGCGATTTCGCCGAAGAATCGATGAGTCCATGCGATCTTACCTCAACAATTTTGAGAACTGGGGTACTCTCAGAATCTCGCTCTACCACATGTCTGAGGCTTGCAGCGTCAGATCTCGTTGACATGGCGACGTCGAGGGTGGGTGAACGATGCCCCCATGGTAACGATTCCCGTGCGAGCGTGCAGAAGAACCTCGATACCAGCAAGCCTGGGTGCAGACGCGACGCCTCACGTCACGCGGACAGGCTCATTCGAATCACTCCCGAGGTAACGTGCCGCAGAGATGT
The DNA here is from genome assembly GCF_007860105.1 of Allorhodopirellula heiligendammensis. Classification (NCBI taxonomy): domain Bacteria; kingdom Pseudomonadati; phylum Planctomycetota; class Planctomycetia; order Pirellulales; family Pirellulaceae; genus Allorhodopirellula; species Allorhodopirellula heiligendammensis. The sequence goes on along the minus strand of NZ_SJPU01000003.1, from coordinate 460,642 downwards.
TGCTCCACGGCAGCACAGACGTTCAAAAGTGCGATTGCAAGTCCCCAGCACTGCTACCCAACACGCCCACCGGAGACTGCGTTTCGCAACCTGCGACTACTGGGGAGTTACATTTGCATGCACATATTCTGGGTCGCCAGCGTCAGCGGGCATTTCGCTGTTCCATTGCAATACCGCTTTCACAAGTCGCTTGGTGATTTCGGGGTGTCCGGTGGCAACATTCGTGGATTCGCCGGGGTCCGACTCGACATTGTAGAGTTTCTTGTGGCTACCATCGAAATCGCACAGTAGTTTCCATTCACCCCTGCGGACTGCCAGATCCGGCAGGTTCTTGAACTGAAAATTCTTGTCGTGTTCGGGCGGTCGTCGGAAGAAGAGCGGCTTTTTACGAGACTCATTTGATTGACCAATCAAGACCGGCGCCAGATCTTCGCCGTCGAACTCAATACCCGCGGGTGGATCGACACCGGTTAAATCCAGCAGTGAGGGAACCAGATCGATGGCGGAGAACACAGATTTGTGATTGACGGTACCTTGGGCATCCTGCGACATCAGGCCGGGCCCCCAGACGATCAAGGGTGAGCGAACGCCTCCTTCGTAGAGTGTGACTTTGTTCCCTTTAAGCGGGCCTGCGGATCCCGCTCCCGGCTCAGGACCGTTGTCCGAACAGATCAGTATCAGGGTATTATCGCGTAGCTTTTCGTCGCTCTTGATCCGTTGGAAAAGCCGGGCGAGTTGCGTATCCATTTCTTCAAGAACGGACAAATAGAGTCCGCGTTTGCCATCTTTCCAGCCTTCGATGGATGGAAAGAACGGGCTGTGCACATCATCGGGCCAAACATTGATATAGAAAGGTTCATCGGCGGCCTGAGCTTGATCGACGAACTCAATCGCCCGGTCGGTGAAGCCACCGGTGATCTTCGATCGCAGCATCCACGTGACGGGTTCCCCGAGACGTTCGGCATTCTCCCAGATTCGACCTTTTTTAACTCCACCGTCTTTCGTCGGTGTTTCAGTCAGAGGCAGAAGTTTCGCGCCCATACCTTCGAAATTAGTTAGCGATGTGTCGAATCCGTAATCGGAGATGGGCGGCGCATCATCGACATCCCGCTGACCGCCCATGTGCCATTTCCCACAGTGGGCCGTGGCATAACCGGCATCTTGCAGCGAGCGGGCTAACATCGGAGCCTCGGGAGATAGCCAGTTTGCGACACCGCGCTGGTGATTGCTGTTGCGATTATTCAGGAACGAGGTAATACGGTGCCGCTGGGGATATTGCCCTGTTGAAATCGCGACTCGCGAGGGCGAGCAAATGGGCGAATTGACGTAGAACTGTTCGAACCGGATGCCCTCGGCAGCCATGGCATCAATGTTCGGTGTGGATGCTTCGGTGTTGCCGAAACAAGAAAAATCTCCCCAGCCCATGTCGTCGATGAAAACGAGTACGACGTTGGGCCGTTCCGCAGAAATCGCTTGACTCGAAAACACGATGCAGCACAGCATCGCGAAAATCGTTGTTTTGATGTTCATCATTGTTGAGGTTTCCTATTGTTGTGTTTGTTGATTCAACAGCCCACCGTCTGCTCCCCGATAAGGGAAGTCCCAATCGGCACGTCTAGGCAATCATCTCGTCGACAATCCGGCCATGGACGTCAGTAAGACGGAAATCACGGCCAGCGTAGGGATAGGTCAGTCGTTTATGGTCGTAGCCGAGCAGTTGCAAAATAGTGGCATGAAGGTCATGAACATGGACGCGATTTTCGACGGCTTTGAAGCCGAGCTCATCGCTCGCTCCGACCGTGGTCCCAGCCGCGACGCCGCCTCCAGCCATCCACATAGTGAATCCATAGTGGTTGTGATCGCGTCCGTTCATCTTACCCTGATTAGCTCCCTCTTTGGGAAGTTCGACGACAGGGGTGCGACCAAACTCACCCCCCCAGATCACCAGTGTATCTTCCAGCAATCCCGTCCGCTTCAGATCGCTCAGCAGTGCCGCGATCGCTTGGTCGACTTTGCCAGCAACGTTGCGATGCGCGATGTGGATATCGTCGTGTGAATCCCATGGTTGGCCAGCACCCGTGTACAGTTGCACAAACCGCACATCGCGTTCGACTAATCGGCGAGCGATCAACGCACCCCGGGCGAATTCTCCCTTACCGTACATTTCCAACGTCTGCTTCGATTCACGCGAGACATCGAACGCCTCAGATGCTTCACTCTGCATGCGGTAGGCCAGTTCGAAAGACTCGATCCGAGACTCCAGCCTGGGATCACCCACACGTTTGGCAGCATGCTCATTGTTCCATTTCAGAAGGAGGTCGAGTTGTTCGCGTTGGTCTGGAGGTGCCACGGCGCGGCCGCGAATATTCTCGATCAATCGTTCCACCGAGGCATGGCGTGGGTCGACATGCGTCCCTTGGTACTTGCCCGGCAGGAACCCATTTTGCCAGTTCTGAGATTCTTTGATCGGGTAGCCCCCTGGGCACATCGCGACAAAAGCAGGCAGATTCTCGTTGGCCGAGCCCAGGCCATAGGTCACCCATGATCCTAGGGCGGGCCGGATCAACCGTGCTTCGCCGCAGTTCATCAGCAGCAGCGACGGTTCATGGTTGGGCACGTCGGCGTGCATCGAGTGAATCACGCACATCTCGTCGACATGTGCGGCGGTGCGTTGGAACAACTCACTGACGGGCAGACCACGCTCACCGTATTTCTGAAAGGAAAATGGCGAACGCATCACATTTCCGGTGGGGCGTTCCGTCTTGACGTTGTCGAGCCCCGCAGTTTTCCCATCAAATTGCTCCAGCGCTGGCTTGTGATCGAAGCTATCAACGTGGCTCGGTCCCCCATTCATGAACAGATGGATGACCCGCTTGGCCTTGGCAGGAAAATGGACAGGGACATTGCCGGTGAATCCTTCGTCCATGCCGCTCGCGCAGGCGTCCCCGCGGAGCAGATCGCCTAAAGCAATCGCACCGAGTCCGAGGCCACACCGCTGTAATGCGTCACGCCGATTGAAAGTGATTGACATAGCATTTAGTCGACAAAAAAGAATTCGTTGCTGAGAAACAGAACTTGAGCAAGCTGTTCAAACCGGTCCAGTGAAACGGCTCGCTCTGGTGCAAAGGGACCGCTGAATCCATCGGTAGAGCTGAACTGAAGCATTTCGGTGGGGCTTTGGAGCAAGAGTTTGCCGCGCCACTGAAAACTATCAAAACTCAACCCTTCGCCACTGTGGACGATAAAATCGACGACATCACCTTGCTGGACATCGTTCCGGCGGGCGTTGTAACGCTGCGTGCCTGATGCAATGGATGCTTGCCATTCGGTTTGCCCATTGACCTGGACTGTGGCGATGATGCCGTCATCCTGATCACTGGGCCGAGTGACGGCGCCATTGAGTGTCAGCTTGCCGTTGGCGGGACTGGTCCAACGCCGCACGATAATGCCGGCGTCTCCGTGGGCCGGATGCCCTCCATCGCGGGACAACGATGCGTAAGACATCGGCCCGGGACTGGGGAAAGTTTCTTCGAATTGCCAGCGATCATCTTTGAAAACTTTTAAGGGCGTGAACTGGGTGACCTGATCATCGGCCCACATGGCGGTGCCGTATTGCCAGGTACTCCGTGGATCAATGGCGTTCGGATTATCAGCAGGGGGTGACGAAACGAACCGCACCGCATCGGCGAGTTCGGCTGGCGGCGGTTCGCGGCCGAGAACCTGTCGAAACAGCGATTCGATGACCGCGGCATCGTCGGGATCGCCTGCAGCATCTTGTCGTGCAAGCTCTACGGCGAGTTGAGCGGCATGACTGATCTGGGGATGATTGAGTAAGAACAGCGGTTGCTGCGGAACGGTTGTGTAATACCGTCCTGGCGAGTGCATGTCAGGACTCGCAAAGTCAAACGTCCGGAACAGACCAGGCAGGTTCTGTCGATCGATGCGCGCGTAAAGTGTTCGCCGAGGCACCAAATCGGGCTGTGTAATTTCGACCGCAGGCCCGCCGATCCGATTGTCGAGGTAGCCACAGCCCATCAGTAGTCCGTCTCGCATCGATTCAAAATCCAATCGACTGCGGCGCGCGTGCGTCCAAAGTGCGTTTTCGGGGTCGCTCACACGGGCAAGTTCCGAAGGCGTCGCCGCTTGATGGTAGATGCGGGTATGCAAGATGCGACGAACAAGTCGTTTAATACTCCAATCACTGGCAAAATCAGCCGCCAATTCATCGAGCACACTTTGTAAGGGCGGCGCGGGCGTGCGATACCCAAAATCGCTCGGTGAATCCACTAATGGGTGTCCCAAAAGATGCTCCCAAATCCGATTCACCATCACTCGGGCGGTCAGCGGATTCGCGGGATCTACGATCGCTTCGGCGAGTTCGAGTCGGCCGCTCCCGCTTTTGAACTGAGCTGTTTCGGGCTTGCGAAATGCCGTCAGATAGCGGCGAGGGGCGATCTCGCCTTGCCGTGAGCGATCACCGCGAACAAAGACCCGAAAGTCACGCACTTTTGGGCGATCAACCAGCATCAAGGGGCTGGCAGCTGTCTCCAGATCGGCGGGGGGAACACTATTCTCGAGCACATTGTAGAGGGAGTAATAGTCGATGGTCGGGATCGGATCAAATTTGTGGTCATGGCAGCGTGCGCAAGACACGGTGAGGCCCAACAAGCCACGGGTGACGACGTCAATGCGATCATCAATCGTATCATCATGTCTTAGAAACTGTCGTCCGACGGTCAGGAAGCCCATCGCGTCGGCATCCATGCTGCCCGGCTCAGCGGTTTGGTCGCCGGCGAGCTGGTGACGAATCATTTCATCGTAAGGCATGTCCTCGCAGAACGCGGAAATTAACCAGTCTCGATAACGGTACGCGTATTTCAAGTTCCGGTCCTTGCCACCAACTGCATATCCAATTGTGTCGGCGTACCGCGCAACATCGAGCCAGTGGCGGGTGAACCGCTCGCCGAAACGTGGGTCCGCCAACATGCGATCGATGCGGCGGGTCTCGGCATCTGGGCGAGAGTCAGACTCGAAACTGGCGATCTGAGCGGAGGAAACGGGAAGCCCATGCAAATCGTCACTCCATCTCCGGTGCAACGTCGCACGATTCACCGCTGGCGCAGGCGAGAGATGCTTGACTGCGGCCTGGCCACGGGCGATCTCATCGATAGGGTCGGCATCTGCCGCGTCCGCATTTGAAGGCAGTACATCCGGCAGCGAGTCAAAGTCATCGCCGCTGAGTCGTTGCGGGGGAACGAACGCCCAGTGGGTCGAAGGGTCACGATCCAGCGGTTTGGACGCCATTTGTTGAGCCTCGCTCATGTCTTCGTCACGCGGATCAGGTGCCCCGCCGTCGATCCAGGTTCGCAGCCGCTCGATCTGTTCGTCTGCGAGTTTTCCTTCAGGCGGCATTTGCAGATCGGCATCCGCATACAGCATCGCTTTGATTAACAAACTCTCCGCAGCATTGCCGGGGATTACCACCGGCCCGCTGACGCCTCCGCTTGCCATCGCTGCAGCGGTATCCAGGTGCAGATCTCCCATCGATTCGCCCGCTGATTGCGAGTGGCACTCGTAGCAGTGCTCGATGAGCAGGGGCCGAACATGGGTTTCAAAATAGGCTTCGTCAACGGCGGCCGTCTCCGCCCACGTCGGGGGCGCGATCAGGGCGCAGGCTAGGACGATGGCGCGTCCGAGAGGTCCGGATTGCATAGGAGGTGGGGGAGGGGAGGGAAGGGGAGGTGGGAGAGGCCGGGAGGCAGCTCTTAATATATCAGCAGTGAACGGCACCATTGTAACAATTCTTCCCGATCAACGCCTGTGGCGGTTTGCACGGGACAGCCGAGGCGACCGAGTGTTTCCGACCAGGACGGCAAGACGCCGTCCGGCCCCGTTGTCATGAGCACCCGCAACAAACGCATGGGGGCGTCGCGACGGAGCCGGATCGCAGGCGGTTGGGTATTCGCGGGAATGGCCAACCCATGGTAGATATTGTCGGTCGAGAGCGCTGCTGCCAAGGCCATCGCGCCAGCGGGACTGGCCGCCTTGGCGTCCTCCGTTGAAATCACGCTCCCACTGAGGACCGCTACCGCGCTGGCGTCGGCCCCGGACTGCTTGATCGCTGGCAGCGTCAATTTGCTAATCGCGTCGATCTCTGCGAGTTGCCAACGCTGCTCGTTTTCGCTGGCGATGAGCAGGATCGCAACCCGGTACTGCTTCGCCAGGACTTTCCAACGTTTAAGTTGTTCCGCTAAATCTCGCTGGACAGGTGGCAGCAAACACACCGCCAGGGCAACAGGTGCGGCTGCGTCGGCAGCCGCGTTGGGGGTGTTGCTGACAGGGTGCCAAAGCAAGGCCTGATTGGCGATGTCAGGCAATCGCATTGGTGTCGAAGTCCAAGTTTCCTCAGCAGACGCTGCTGTATCATCTTCATCACGTTCCGTCAGTTTCGTTGCCTGTCGTTGCAACTCAAGTCGATCGAGCGGCCCGGCCCATTGGGCGGGTTGAATTTCCTGCTTGAGTGTCTCGGGCGGCTCTGACTCAAGTTGCCGCTCAAGCTCGATCAGTTGTGGAGTTTGGGGGTCGGCGGACCACATTCGCTGACGCAGCACCTCGGGATCATCGAGCTCTTTGCCGTCGAGAGACTTCAGGTTATCACCGATCTTCAGAATGCCATCGGCGGGCGACCCTGGTAGCACGGAGGTCACTCGAAGTCCTGACGACGTGATGCCTAGATACTGCGGCTGCAGGGGTTCGATCGTCGCCGCGAGAGTTGCTGTGGCAGTGCTTCGCTGCCCATCTCGCTCGTACTCAATCGCGACTTCCTCCCCCGCATCGAACCTCCCCAGCGCCAGTTGGACTTCTTGGCGGCGGCGTACTTCGCGGCCGCCCACACGGATGAGTCGATCACCCGACTGCAGCCCCGCCCGATCTGCGGGTGAACGCTTGCGAACCGTCGCCAGCGTGGTGCCGGGGCTGTACGGATCATCGCCACCGACCACCAACCCTAGCAAGCCTGAGCGGATCGTCTCACCACTTCGCAACGCGTCAAGTTTGCCTGCGATCACGTCGGCAGGTACTGCGAAGGCCACGCCTGAATCGTACCATTCGGTCGGGTCTTCGGCACCGCTTTCTCCGACTGCGGGAATCAATACGCCGACCAACTTGCCGTGCAAATCAACGAGTGGGCCGCCGTAGAAAACGGGCGATATCCGCACGTCGCTCTGGATTGCGGTGCCGCCCAGACGATCCACCGCCGACAAAATCCCGGTGCTGATTCGTGGCACTCCTGATTCACCGTAGCGCGAGATGGCGATCAAAGTGGAACCGATCGGACGCACGGGATCGGCGGCCGTTGCCGACGAGTCCGTGCTCTCCAGCGCAATGGGATGTAACTCGATTTGCTTGGGATCGATTTTCAGTAGCACGAGCTCGCGATGTTTATCTTCAGCGACTACCCTCGCAGGTAAACGCTCACCACTACCGAGGGTGACAATGATACTGGCTGATGACGCACGGGTGACCCACGACGAGGCCAGCACGTGTCCCTCGCGGTCGATGATCACGCCGCAGGTCGGTGCGTCCTGGCGGACCTCGCCGTCCGATTGCAACGTACCAATCACCTCGACACTGACGACCGATGGCAAAATTTCGTTCGTAATGCGGCGCACTTGCTCGGCCAGGACCGATTGATAATCCACCGCTCCTGGCAGAGCCCGGTCGTCCGCTGCATCGTCGGCTCGGAGTGGGCGGGGAGCAGAACCGACCACCACTAGGCAGCCCAGTACGAACAGCAGAAATCGATTTTGCGGGATCATGGACGGACGATCAGTTCGAGGATTTCGTTTTCACGCTGGACGGTCAGTACCACATCATCGCGGCGATCGATTCGGCGGAGTTGTTCACGAAAGACGCGTTGGTGTGGGACCCGTCGCCCGTTGACCAAGAGGATTAAATCATCAGGGCGTACATCGGCAAGCAGCGCCGGTCCGGTTGCCGCCACAGTATCGACGTACACCGGTGTGGTTTCCAGCACGTCCGGGATCAGCAGTACGCCGAGTGTGTCCTCATTATGAGATTTATCTCTCGCCAGGAGCGGGTCCTGTTCCACCGGCGTCACACTCTTGCGGCCCGCGATAATGTCGCCGATCGGCGTGCGTAAGACATCCGATGGAATCGCGTAATTAAGCCACACGCCAGTGCGACGATCACGTAACTCCTTTCCGAGCATGCCGACCAATCGACCTTCGAGATCCACCAATGCTCCACCGGCTGCACCAGGGTTGTTGGCGACCAGGTCCAACAGCCAGACCTCGCCACGATAGGCAGTGGCAAAGGTACCGCGTCGCGCATCGAGTTTGCTGCGCGCGGCAATCCGACCATGCATGACACTTTCGGGCTCATTGCCCGTAGCAATGTTGAACAGGTTGCTCAGGGCAAGAACGGGATCTCCCCAGCGGGCGATCGGGGCATCTGCCGATCCAGCGGGGACCTCAAAAAATGGCAACTCCGTGGCATCGAGTTTTAATACCGCCAGCTCAAGAGAGGGCTCGAAGCCGACCACCTTACTTTCAAAGCGTCGTCCATCATTGAGAACGACAATAGGGTCGACGTCCAGCACGCTGCTCCAGGCTGTCGCCACATGCCCCACCGATGAGACGATGAAACCGCTTTGGTAGGCATCCAACCCACCCACGCCGCCCGCACCGTAGATCTTGACGACGCGATCCTGCACTTGCGAACTCGCCCGGGCAAGAGACGGTTGGGCATGCACCTGGCAAGTCCAGAAACACAAAACCGATACCAACAGCAGAGAGAGTCCTGAACCGAGATCGCGAAAGCCTCGTCCCCCTGATCGATATTGGAGGAGACGCTGATGTTGAAGGAGACGCTGAGTTGCCGTGTTTCGGCGTTCTAGCCCAACGGGCTTGATCGGCTGCTTATTCGACATTTCCATCACCACCTTCGCCGCTCAATTCGGCTGGCATCGAGTTATCTGCGGTAGCCCAAGTGTTGATTCGCAGAGTTACCGACGGATCAAGGCCATATCGCAACTGCAGCACACGAGGCAGTTGACTGTCCTCGGTCGATCCTTCGCGGTTGTCGTCGATGGCGAACTCACCCGCACCGCCAAGGGTTTCGGAATTGGTCTCGAGTAACCATGTCGGCGGATCGATCCAGACCTCGGCGGGATCCCCATCGCGATCGGCGAACGACTCGATCACCTCTAAGCGTCCGGAGGTGGGATGCTGAAAAAAACGAGACTCCAGACCACCGTGGATGCCGACGGTGCCCTCACGCAGCGGGCGGCGACCGAGCAGAGGAGCGGTCCCCCATGCATACGTCTCCCCGTAGCGATTCGGTCCCATCAGCAGCATACGGCGTAGGCTTTGCATGGCAGCGAGCACGCCAGTCGCATGCCCGCGATCGACTGCCGCGACATATTCATCGGGGCGACTAAGCCGCACCCGTCGCTCGCCGAGAGTCATCTCACAACTGTCATCACTGACGATCATCGTGAACGGAATCGCGTTCGGTTCACCAGCGACATCTGCTTGGCCCGTAATGTTCCAGCCATCACCACCGGCGGGCAGGGCGGAAAACTGATGTCGCAGTCGCTCAATGAACTTCGTTTGAAGTTGTGCATTGTAAAAATAGTTTGCGAATCCCTTACGTTCTTCGATCCGTTCAATCGCCGCTGCTGGAATGGGCTCGCCACCAGCATCCTTTTTGACATCATCCTGGGCATTATTTGACCCTGGCTGGGCGGGAGCAGCATCGGAGTTGCCATGCTCGTGTTCGCCGCCCTCGTGTTCGGCGCCCTCGTGTTCGGCGCCCTCGTGATCGCCGTCTTCATGCTCAGCTTCTTCGGGCGATTGCTCGTCGGGAGCCTGCTGCGATTTCTGGGGTGGGGCCGGTGGTGGCGGAGGCAGCGCCGATTTCATTTTTTCTAGTAATTCGTCACCGCGGTGCACGTTGGCCAACCGGACTAACGTTTGAATGACCTGGCCCTCCTGGCGATAGGTCAGCGGCACTCGCCACTGGGCAGGAAACGTAGCCAGCAGATTTTGCACGTCGTTGGCAGTCTGCACCACGCGATGGTCGATTTCGAGAATCTCGTCTCCGTATCGCAGGCCGCGCCGAAACGCATCACTGGATTGCAGGATGTTGGTCACGCGCACGCTGCCGTCGTCATCCGTACCTACCGTAGCACCGAGAGTGGCATGATCGAGAATACGACCGCTGTGCAGCGACCCGAGAAAGTTCTGGGCTTGGTCACCTGAGATGGCGTACCCCACGCCAACATTGACTCGCCCCCGCTTCTCAAAGGAACATCGTCCGATGATTCCGATGAGATCGCCACTGGCGTCGTAGAGTGGACCACCCGAATTGCCAGGGTTAATCGAGGCATCCGTCTGGAAGCAATTTCCGTACTCCAGCAGCGTGCCTGAGGGATACTGATAGCGACGTGTGCCGCTGATGATGCCCGCCGAGACCGTAGGCTGCAGATTGGTTGCAAGCAGGAACGGGTTGCCGATGGCGTAGCAAGCGTCGCCGACCTGGACTTGGCGACTGGGGACAAATTTCGCTGTGGGAAAATCATCGCGTCCTAGTAACTGAATCAACGCTAAGTCACCCACCGGATCGATGCCCACAGTCACTGCATCGTAGATATTGCCATCACGGAGACCGCAGCGCATGTACGTTCCCGCTGGGCTGGTAACGTGAAAATTGGTCAGGGCAAAGCCGTCTTTCGAAATCAACACGGCCGACCCTCCCCCGGCGCCGCCGGGGACGAAGACGCAGACCGTCGACGACATGGCATGCTCCACTGCTTCGACCCGCTGATTTTCTATCTGCCATAGCAAATCGATATCGTCGCCGTTCGCTGGTGTGGCACCCAGCATGCTGCTCCAGCAGACCCAAACCAGCATCATCGACGTCAGCGCCCCTCTCTGGGAATGCTTTCGGTGATTCATTTCAGCAACCTTCCTGAAAACCACTCGACGCTCCCGCCCAGGGCGGCTCCGACGGGCGAGGTGGTGTCGTTCGACTGAGACATGCGTGATGCTCGTAGCGTGAGTTGACGAGCTCCCGAAATGGGAAGTTCCAATCCGAGCGATTCTCGATCTTGAAGCGTGGCAGTCCACTGCACCGCTCCGTCGACGAGCACGTCGAGCCGCAGCGCAGTGAATTCACTGACATCCTGACTACGTCGCGCCGCCACAATGAGTTTTTGGTAGCCGTCCGGAATTCGCAACGTGATCTTTCCTGGGGCCTGAATCCGAATCACTCCGTTGTCGGATTGCGGTGCAAACCAGTTGTCCAGATCGGACGTGTTGACTGATTTCCCAGAGTCCTGGCGATCACTATCGAAGTTGGCGGCTGCGACCTCGACGTCCGACAGGGACAAAATGCCACCGGCGAAGCCAATCCGTCGCACTTGGTCGAGCGGAACGGCGTGTTCGATGCCGCCTGCCAAACGAAGTTGAATGTGGCTGCTTCCTACCGGCATGCTGATTGATTTGGCCATCCATTCAGAACCAGAGGTATCGACCACGCGAATGTCCCCTGTAGCGTCGTCTTGAGTTGTATTGGAAAACAAAATCCCCTCGAGTTTCGGCAGTGGGGCCTCAATGGGATTGCCACGCATTTCAAACGATACTGTGTCTCGGGTAATCCCCTTTACAGTGCCGTCAATTGAATCAAGGGCCTTCTCGTTGCGGCGGACAACGAGTCGATCGCCACGGCGGGTCTCTTCCAGCCATCCCAGCCAAGTGGGATCGGTGGCCGAATTGCCTTTCTGAAATCGGACCCAGCGAAGTTGCTGGGCAGGAATGGTGAGCGACGATTGACGCGCCACCGCAATATTCACGGTGTTATCCGTCCAGGTTAGTCCTGTGATTCCCAATTGCGATCCACCAGCGAGTTGGGCGCGCATGGGTAGCGGCGGTTGCGGATCGTGGTCGAAGTTGAGTTGGGAGAGCTCATCCAGTGGCAGAGTCAATGTCTCCGATCCGTCTTTTACTTGGAGTCCCTCTGCATCGAGTTGGACAATTTCTCCTTGGATCATATTTCCGTCGGCGGACGTGATCGAAATCTCGGAGGCGCTCGCCACGCTCGCCATCGAGACGCTGGCGGGCAAGATTGCCAACAGCGTCCAAGTGCGGCAGGTCTTGAGCAGGCGCGAGAATGGTGTCAACGGGCAGTCCATGGGCTTCCTCGGTGTGGAACTTCGTGTTAGGCGAGCAAAACTAACATAAAAAGGCTAGGCGCGGCGTGGAACCGCGTGGGCACGGCCGTGTGCGCGTCGCCGCCCTGCACGCTTCACCCCCTGGCGATTGTAACAGAGTAATCGCAGCCCATCGTTATAGCTGCACATCATCCTTTGCCGGGCCAGCCCACCAGTGACCACGGGCTCGAGCATCGAACACGCAGACCATCATAGCTCGCCAAGGCTGCGGACTCTTCCCACCCCGCATCCCTAGCCAGACTGTCCACCTCAACTTATTCCCTGATTTAGCGAGAACTCGCCTCTACGGAGCGAAAGTATCGAAAGGTCACCGTAAAACCAAACAAGAGACTTGATTACCACTTACCCAGAGCCAATGATCTATTGTCCTGGACTGTTTGATGTGCCACGCATGCCCCGAGGGGGTACCGACCCCGCCATTTCAGGACCACCACTATTGTCATTTGAGGCCGTCGAGTGCTCGTCTTTCTCGAATGAATTCATTGATTTCGGCTAAGTGAACCAGATCGGGCCGATGTGTCTCCTGCTGGGAATTCCATTGCTCCATTATTTCGATACTTGCCAGTCATGATGCCCCCTACTACACTGATCGAGACAGTCTTCGGTGCAACTGCGGGATTTTACATTGCATTAATTGGCTATTAAGGTTTAGAATCTTCCTGAGTAAACGGATTGCCGCTCCTAAGGGCGGGCAGAAGGAGAGATCTCAATTATGTCGATCAAATTCACACAGTCTTGCCCGATTTGCGGTCGACGTATCGACGTCCGGGCATCGCTGCTGGGGTGCACGGTAGCGTGCCAACACTGTGGTGCCGAGTTTACCGCCAATGCGAATCAAAGCTGCCCCGCGGGCAGAGAGCATAGCGACGAGCTACTCGCCCGAGTTGAGAAGGCGCTCCGTCGAGCCGAAGCGGCGGCTGCAGTAGAGGCTGAGGTGTAAATCACGATCTGGGTCGTTCTTTGAATCGGCTCAAAAGTTCCCCACTCTCAGCAGCGGTCCAGGCACATTCAGCCGACCTGCCTGGTACTGGCGAGTTATTTCGCGAAGAGGCGCATTTGCTCTAATTGCCCAGTCACGCGGAACAGCCTGTGGTGCGGAGTAGCCTGCTCGACCCACGGTCAGAACACCATCTGGTGTCACAACACCATGCAGGATGCTCATTTGTTCAGGTGCCAGTGCCGAGCTGCTCGCGGTCTCCGAGGCAGCGCTCGCCAAGGTGTCTTAGTAAGGCAAGGTGTCTTAGGAATAAAAGTGTCTTAGGAATATGGGGCGGCTAACGCCGAAGGACCGAAAAAGTTTCGCATAAAACGCCAAGAATTCTAAACTTTCTCGGGTGGTGTCTTAACGCAATGTTCATGACCTGGCTACAATAGACGTATCTAGAGTGACATTGTGTCCCCCTAGTTCAAAACTTCTACTTTCCCCAGGTTAGTTCGTATGTTGTTGCAACGCATGTTGTGTGTTTTTTGTGCCGGTTTTTTACTTGCAGCCACGCAAGTCGGCTGTGGTCCCGACAATTCTGCGACTGTTTCTCCGGTTGACGACAGCGTCGTCCATTCGCCCGAAGAAATGGAGGATATGTCCAAGCAGAATGCTAGCGATATGAACAGCAAATAGTTCATCACTCCCATTGGTGTGACTCGAATCTCATTCGAGGCGAGTCTATTGCGATTTGTTTACCTCTCTTTTTCGCCGAAGTCGTCGGCGTCTCTTCTATCTCTCGAGGTTTTTCCATGAATACTTCATTCAGGCGAGGTGGTTTCACCCTCGTCGAATTGCTGGTGGTCATAGCGATCATTGGTGTTTTGGTGGGCTTATTGTTGCCCGCTGTCCAAGCGGCTCGCGAAGCTGCTCGACGCATGAGTTGCAGCAATAATTTCAAGCAAATTGGCCTAGGACTTCATAACTATCACTCCGCCTATGACCAGCTGCCCGTGCATAGCGGTGGCACGACTCCCGATATCGGGAACCGCCATTTATTGAGCTTTTTGGTGGGCTTGACGCCATTCATCGAGCAGCAAGCGGTGTGGCAAATGATCTCCAATCCGCGTGCGACGAACCATAACGGCACCGCTCGTGGCACACCGTTTCCCGCGATGGGGCCTGTGCCCTGGGATCGAAACTACACTCCGTGGCTGACTCAGATGGGAACGTACCGCTGTCCCAGCGACCCCAGTACGCCGCCGGCGAACTTTGAAGCGTTCACTAACTATGCGGCGTGCATTGGTGACGGTGTGGCGAGTAACAACCACTCATGCATCAATCAGGACGAGAGCATCAACAACGGGTGCATGAATCGTCGGGGCGGTATGGACCGAGGCGTTTTCGTGACTCGGATGCCGACCAAGTTTCGCGACATTCTCGACGGCCTGAGCAACACGATCGCGTGTGCTGAAATTGTCGTTGACTCCAATACGCTCGAGGTGCTCTCGACGGTGGTCAACCGCGGCAATGATGCGGCGTTTTTCTCGAATCCATCGGTGTGTGAAGACACCATCGATCCCCAGCGTCCGCAATTCCACGTTGCAGGAACCAACGCCAACAACTGGGGTACATCCCAGCGTAAGGGGATGCGATGGGCCGACGGCCGTCCGGTGATGTCGAGTGTGACCACGATCATGCCGCCCAATCGTGTCAGCTGTTCTTGGGCCGGCGACGGTTCCGACGGTATGTTCACTGCGTCGAGCCGCCACCAAGGCGGATGCCATGTGCTGATGGGCGATGGTGCTGTCAAATTCATCACCGAGTCGATTGAGTCGGGGAATTTGAATTCGACGACTCCTAATTGGCCGGCAGGCAGCTCAGCGGTTCCTCCAGGCAGTGCCAGCCCCTACGGGTTGTGGGGAGCGTTGGGTACCAAGGCAAGCCGAGAAACCGACCAGCTCCCGTAGTGAGCTAACTGGACTTACGCAATGCAAACGTGAGCGAGGGGAATCGATTGAGTCCCCTCGCTCACGCCTTTTACAGGCCCACCAATTTTTCGGGCGCACTCATATTTGCTAATGTGCAGTGAATTCTATTCGATGTTGATGACGCACAGGTGAATTGCGTGCCGCCGACATGGCTTGCACTGTTAAGAGGTTTGGAGTTCGATACCGGGCGTCTGGCGGACTATGATAGCAATGCGGTCACCACAAGCTTAGGAGAAAGTAATCCTGATGAAACCTCAAAGGTTGATGCCATTGTTTCATCGGGTCGCGGTCTGCGTGGCCGTCATGCTCTTCGTACCAGCCTTACCTTTCATAGCTGGGGCGCAGCCGCCGGCCCGGCAGACGCTGCAGCTATCGCAGGATTCCGCCACCAATAGCCAGCTCACGGCGATTCGCAGCGACATCGTTGCCGCGATCACTCAGGGCGCCAGCCCTGCCGAGACGTCCGCATTGATGCAACGCCAGCGGCTAATCGATCACCAGCTCGAGGTTGAGTTGGGGGCGATCCGAGAGGAACTTGTCGCGATCGAAAAAGGTAGATTTGATCGCGATGCGCAGCAGCGCCGAGCTGATCTTCGACGCCGAGAAAGCCTGCTCTGGGTTAGCCGCGTGGAATTGGCGGCCCTGCTTTCGGAGTTGTTCGCCGAGGGCTCCGCCGATGGTGTGGCGCTTGCTCAACAAGCGATTCATCTGATTGGCGAAGCGCTCGCCAAATTTCCGAATGCTAGCGAGCTGCAGAGCGAATTGGCGCGGCTGCTGTCTGAATCACAATTGCGCAGCGGCAACCCCGATGCGGCGCTGCGAACGATGCGGCAGGCGTCGACGCAGGCCAACCGGGCGGCTGGTGAGCCGCCCGAAACCGAACGCGATGAATCGGGCGAGACGCCCTTGGTGATCAACACGGCCGATGAACTCGCCTTCGTCATCCGTATCGATATTGCCAAACATCGCTGGGACGCGGCGGCGGATAAACTCAATCAGTATTTTGGTGACCAACCGACGGTGGCACCCCGCAGTCCGTCCATGGATTTAGCGAGATTGCGGTACCTCATCAGCCAGCCGGATCGTTCATCCGACATGGAGGAGGTTGGGCGGTGGCTCGACGCCATTCGCGCACGGGGCGGTGCGATTGCGTACCGCAACGCCGAAACGCTTGTGGCGAGACACCGCGCCTTGCAGTTGCCGGCGGATGTCGCAGCGGCTGGATCCCCCGATCAGGCCCAGCCGCCCGTTGACCCTCGAGTGCTGCGTGCTGATGCCAGATATTACCTGCGTGTAGGCGAGACGCTGCCTGCGGCCATCACGTTTGCTCGCGCCGCCGTCGAAGACGCCGATGCGACCCGCAGTGTCGAGTCGGCAATCCGGTCCGCCGCGATCCTGCAAAGCGTCTCCAAGGAAGCCGCCGCAGCCGATCTGCTCAGGCGAATCGCGAGGGCACACCAGCAGCACCCGTCGTCTCCGCTATTAATGCTGCAGGCGGCTGCATTGCAAGTTGCTGTTGATGTTGCGGCGCCCTCCGCGAAGAGCCCAACAGCTCGCGATCTGCTCGTCGAATTGATCGATGGGTGGCCGGCCTCCGGGGCCGCCGAGACCGCACGCACCAGTCTCATTGACTCTGCTGTCGCGGACAACGATTTCGTCGCAGCCGCCGTGCTGGCCACGCAGCGCCCCGCAGAGCAGTGGGACGCAGCGCGTGCGGCGCGGTGCCGTCAACTCTGGCAGTTAGCCATCGCGGGGCCGCAGCCTCTGCAGCGGCGATGCCGATGGGACCAAGACGATTGTCAGCGGCAATATTACAATGAACTCGAAGAGCGTCTGAGCACGATGCGTAGCACGTTCGCGGCTGCAGCTTCTCATCCACTCGCAAAACAAACTGAGTTGGCTTGCATTATCTTACTGGATACATGCAAAGAGTCGCCGGCCCGCAGTCGGCTGGCAACAGCAGAACAGCAATCGACTGATCCATATCTGTCTTCACTGGCGCGTCGCAGGCTCGGACATCAACATCCCAGCGAGGCCCCCGATCCTGCGGTGCCAAACGAGCCTGAATTATGGCGAATTGTGCTGTGGCGTTTGCATCAAGACCTGCGGGAGAACCCGACGCTGCACCGAGAGATCGGGAGCTACCTCGTAGCGATGTCCAATGACCCCGAGTTTAATGTGCCGCCCCGGTTGATCATTGCCTGGTTGATGTGGAGTGGAAAAGTGGATCAGGGCGGGCGGCAGCTGCGTTCAGAGTTGTCCACGTCTGATGAGCCCGGCGAGGTGCTTGCTGCGGCTGCGTCGGCACTCGCCGATTCGATCAAACCGTCCGACCTGGAGCAGGCGTCGCGTTTGTGGGGGCAGCTCGCTGATGGTATTCCGACATCGCATCCGTCGCATCGACGAGCGAAGGTGGAAAGCATTGCCTGTCTGTGGCGATCTGGAAAGCGTAGCGATGCCCGAGCCGCCGCCGAATTAATGCTGTTGACCAACCCACCTCAGGATCCGGAACGAATCAAACGGCTACAGGAGTGGGCGCGGTGAGCCCGAGCGACATCGATCGCGCTGCCGGGTCGACGAGCAGAGCGGATGAGGGCTCCGTACGCAGCGTCATTGCTGCCGCTACGCCAAGGTGTTGTGGTACCATGTTTCCGTCGGTTGCTGCTGAGCTGGCTTCGGCATTCCGAAACCTGCGAATGAAAATAGTCCGGGCAAAGTTCCTCGCTAGTCAACTGTTGCCTCACACGTCCCCAGGGAAACCATTCTTATGCATCATCAAATTCGCATTCCATCTCAAGCCCGACGGGCGAGTGTCTCCACACTGATACCGTTCGCCCTGATACTGTTCGCCGCGTTATTTTGCGAGAGTGTCCTCGGCACTGCCGAAGACAGCACACCGCATGTGGGAGGCTCGGACCTGACTGCGAGCACCACATCGGTCTCGGACTGGCTCGATCAGCGAATCACGCAGGCGATGCATCTTTATACGTGGTTGCATGCTCACCCAGAGGTGTCTTTTGAAGAACAGGAGACCGCCGCCAAACTCGCCGGACTGTGGCGTGAGGCGGGGTTCGAAGTAACCGAGAACGTCGGTGGCTACGGCATTGTGGGCGTACTCAAGAATGGCGAGGGCCCGACGGTGATGCTACGAACCGATTTGGATGCCTTGCCGGTGACCGAGCAGACGCCGGTTTCATACGCCTCCACTCAAACCGTGACACGCGAGGACGGCAGCAGCACAGGAGTCATGCACGCGTGTGGGCATGATATTCACATGACCAACCTGACGACGGTACTGCAGTGGCTGGCTGAGCATCGGAAGTCTTGGGCAGGGACAATTGTCGCCATTGGACAACCCGCCGAAGAGCACGGGGCGGGTGCCAAGGCGATGCTCGAGGACGGCTTGTTCGAACGGTTCCCCCGTCCTGATTTCGCCTTGGCGATGCATGTCACCAGCGACAAAGCGACCGGGAAGATCACGCTGCGACCAGGATTTTCGCAAGCCAATGTTGATAGCGTTGACATCACGATGAAGGGGCGCGGTGGTCATGGCTCGGCACCGCATACGACGATTGATCCCATCGTCCAAGCCGCCGAGTTGGTGCTATCGTTGCAGATGATCGTGAGCCGCGAAATCGCGCCCATCGAACCTGCCGTGATCACGGTCGGCTCGATTCACGGTGGCACCAAGCACAACGTGATTGGCAACGATTGCACGTTGCAGTTGACCGTCCGCAGCTACAGCCCCGACATTCGCCAACAGCTACTCGAGGCGATCCGTCGCCGAGCATTGGGCATCGCGGCAACCCACGCGGCACCCGAGCCGGATGTGGTACTCAGCGAGGGAACGCCGTCGCTAAAGAATGACTTGGAGCTAGCCGCACGGATGCAATTGGTATTCGGAAAACAGCTCGGGGCGGAAAACGTGATCCAAGACCAGCCGTCGATGGGTGGCGAAGACTTCAGCCGGTACGGAATCGCCGGTGTACCGATCTTGATGTACGGGGTTGGCTCGGTCAGTCAGGCAAGGCTCGACCGGTTTGCAAAACTGGGAATTCCCCCAGCATCGCTACATTCGGCGGTCTACTATCCCGACGCCGAGGAAACACTCCGGGTGTCAGTTCCCGCCATGATTTTAGCGGTCGTGGAACTCATGCCCTCAAATGCCACGGATTCTCCGAACTGAACTATACTGGGCGATTTCAGTTCTGCCATGATGAGTAACGCTGTCACGCATTGGTCGTGATCGTCATTGCCAGCGAGCGGAAAACCGTGTTGTCTGCCGAATCCGACACGCTGGCTAATGATGACGTCAACGCTCAGAGACTCGCAAATCACGGCAGGGGCATGCTTCAACAGCGTCGTCCGCAAGGGTGACAATCAACAGGTGGGAAGGTAGAAATCAATGGGAGTTCGTTTTGCTTGCCATGCATGTGGTAGGCGATTGAACGTGAAATCGGAGCTAGCTGGACGACGGGGGATTTGCCCGGCGTGCTCAGTTCGGTTTCGCATACCCGCGCACGACACGCAGACCTCGACGCCGATCGATGCAAGCGAAGCCCCGCGACCGGACGATTCGTCTGTACCCGCGAAATCGACGGCCCAGCAACAGCGAGCTCATGATTCCTCCATCGCTGCTAACGCGGGAGGCTCGGCAAACCCAAATCCATCTCCCCAGCGAACTTCGCCTCCGTCCGCAAGCTCAACGCGCCCACCGTCCAGCCTCGAGGACGTCCTCGGCGGGACGTCGGCGACGTGGTACGTACGACCTTCCAGCGGCGGGCAATTCGGCCCCGCCGACGGCCCCACGCTCGGTCAGTGGATCAGCGAGGGCCGGGTGGCTGATTCAGCGATGATCTGGCGCGATGGGTGGCCGGAATGGCGAACGGCCCGCAGCGTGCTGCCGCAAGAGCAAGGCGGCGACCCACCCCGTGTCGAGCAAAATCATAAATCCATCCCGGCCGTTCGCACCGTTCCGGCGGCACCTGCCAATACCGTTCCCGCTGCGGCAGACCCTGTTGCGGACCCCGACAAGCCGCTTCGCACGAGCGGCAAAGTGCTCGACACGAATAAGAAAAAGGTCTCCCACAAACGCGTCACGTCCAGCGTCGTACTGGCTCTGGTTTTCATTTTGCTGCTGAGCGCATTGATTTTCGTAGTGTGGTGGTCCTAGCGACTTGTGTGCAAATTCTGCCGGTTGAATCGTGAGGGTTGCGGACGATCTGTGATCGCGAACACGCGGACATTTGCGCGGGTAGGTGCACAGGATTTCTCCGCGTAACCTATCCTCGACTACATCGCTGGACAATCGCCGCACGGGCGGACAAGATACGCGGATGAAATCTGAAAAAAATACCGCTACGCTAGCTCTTTTGCATGAGCGCGCCCATGCTCTCTTCGCCGCATCACGACGACGGGCGTCCGACCTCCGTTGCTCAGTAGTTGAAATCGGTGGGGCTAGCGTGCTGGATTGTGGCGTTCATGAAGCGGGATCGCTGCAATCCGGATTGGTGCTTGCCAAGTTGTGTCTCGGCGATCATGCCGAGGTTAATCTGACGCCAGCGGAGCCGGACATGATCACCGACATCGCGGTGATGGTTTCCACAGATCATCCCATCGCCGCTTGCCTGGGAGGCCAGTACGCGGGCTGGCCGCTGGCCGCGGATAAGTTTTTTGCGATGGCCAGTGGCCCCATGCGAATGCTTCGGGGCCGCGAGGAGATGCTGCAACACTTGAACTTGATCACCACCGCCGACTCGCTGACGTCTGCGGTCGGGGTGCTCGAGTCCGATCGCCTGCCGGATGCGAGCGTGATAGCAGAAGTCGCTACCGCGTGTGGCGTCCCGGCGGCGCGGGTATGTCTCGGCGTCGCCCCCGTGACATCGATTGCCGGTGGCGTGCAAGTCGTCGCACGCAGTGTCGAGACGGCACTGCATAAACTTCATGCCCTCGAGTTCGACGTCACAAAAGTCGTTTCGGCGACTGGGATTGCCCCCTTGCCGCCCGGCGCAAAACCAGGCGATACGGTCGAGGGCATTGGCCGTACCAATGACGCCATGCTGTACGGTGCCAAGGTCACACTTTGGATCGATGCTCCCGACGAAGAGATTGACGCGGTAGCAATGAAGGTTCCGAGTGAATCGTCATCGGACCACGGACAACCATTTGCGAAAATCTTCAAGCAGTATGATTACGACTTCTACAAGGTCGACCCAATGTTGTTCAGCCCTGCGGTGGTCACGATTCATTCGCTGGCCAGTGGGCGAACATGGCGATGCGGAAAGCTTGCACCGGAGATTTTGAGGACGTCGTTCGGGATAGATTCGTGACCCAGAGATCGCCGGAGTGAACTCCCCACACATTCTCGTACTCGGAGGACGCCCGATCTGCCGGGCGGCTGATGCGCCGTTGGGTTGGCACCTTGCCGAGTTGCAATCTGCGGCAGGGCGACTCGGTGTCGAATTAAGCTTTGCTGACTATGAGTCCTTTCATGCGCGGATCGAGCTTGGCGGTTCCCGTTCCTGCGTTGTGGAGGAGACACGTGACGTTGCCCGGCGACGTCAACTCCACCTCGACGAAGTGGATGGGATTTTCACGCGTACGATGCCTGCGGGATCGATGGAACAGATTTTATTTCGTCTTGCAGTGTTACATGACGAGTACGATCGACGAGCGCAGTGTGATCGGGCTCGTAGCATCGTCAATCCACCTGCGTCCCTCGAACTGGCCATTGACAAGTACGCAACTCTCACTCGAGTGGCACGGATGGATATTCCGACGCCCGCGACCGCTGTTGCCCAATCCCGCTCGGATGCCATGCGGCTATTTGGCGAACTCGGGGGAGACGTGGTGGTCAAGCCAATCTTCGGCGGCGAGGGTCGCGGTGTCATGCGCATCCAAGACGCCGAACTCGCCTGGACAGCGTTCTCAACGCTGGGACAACTCGGAGCTATTTTCTACGTGCAGCAGTTTGTTGCTCCCGGAGGGTGTGACGTGCGTTTGCTCATTATCGGGCCGTATGTGCATGCAATCCGACGGACATGCCCACTGGGTTTCCGCACGAACATGCGCGCCGGTGGCCGCGCCGAGTTAGTTGAAATGCGCAGTGAGTGGGAGCATTTGGCGCGTCGTGTGTGCAGCGAATTCAAGTTAACTTTGGCCGCGATCGATTTACTCGAGACGTCCAACGGGAACGAATACCGACTCGTGGAAATCAACGCCATTCCTGGCTGGAAGGGGGCGCAGGGCGTCGTTCCCGTGAACCTGGCCGAACAAATCATTTCCGTCTTGAAAGATAGTGCCTTATGAATCCCACCTCTGACGGTTGCGATCGCCACGATGATCCCAGCGATCATGACAGTGAGCAAGCGATTTCTCCAGCGATATCGTGTAGCAATGAGGCGATGTCTGACTGGACGCCTGGGAACGTCGCCGATCGGTTGACTCAGATATCACGCCAGTTGCCAGGCGCGATTGCGATCGCGGAACCATCGGGACCACCCAAAAAGTCAGGTCAAGAACGCGATTATGCGTTGACTACATTCAAGACCCTCGATCAGCGGAGCACCGAGATAGCGCGAGGCTTGATCGCATGGGGTGTCGAGCCCGGCATGCGGCTGATCAGTTTGGTTCCATTCGGTGCGCAGTTCATTGAATTGGTATTCGCACTGATGAAAGCGGGGGTCTCCGTAGTACTGATTGACCCCGGGATGGACCGTCGTCATCTGGTGAAATGTTTGCAAGAAGTCAATCCAGATGGGTTTGTGGGCATTCCGAAGGCGCAGGCTATCCGGACGCTGCTGCGTCGCCGCTTTCCTACGGCGCGGTGGAATGTCACCGTCGGGCGACGCTATTTCTGGGGCGGCAAGACACTCGCCCAGATCCTGGAAATGGGCCAGCGAGCGGCGACTCCACTTCCGACAGTTGGCATTGAAGACGAGGCGGCGGTGATCTTCACCACCGGCAGCACGGGACCGCCTAAAGGCGTGGCATACACGCACGGCACCTTCCATGCTCAAATCGATCGGATCGCCAACCGATATAACATTCAACGTGGGTCACGCGACTTAGCGTGCTTCCCACTCTTTGGCTTGTTTGACGCCGTCATGGGCGTGACGACGATCATCCCGGATATGGACCCCACACGTCCAGCCGATGTGGATCCGACCAAGCTCATTGCGGCGGCCCGGCAATGGGAGGTTGACCAAGCGTTCGGCTCGCCAGCGTTATGGAAAACGGTGACGAGGTGGTGCGATGCCAACGCTGTGGGACGCCCGTTTCCTACCCTTCGCCGCGTGCTGTCCGCCGGTGCTCCGGTACCTGCCGCCACGCTGGCAAGCCTCCGCAGGTATGTGCATGAAGACGCCGACATTGAAACGCCGTATGGTGCCACCGAAGCCTTGCCGATCGCGTCGATCGAATCGCGACAAGTGATTACGGAGACGGGGCCAGCTGCGAATAAGGGGAAAGGCGTGTGCGTCGGTACGCGATTTGAAGGCGTGCATTGGAAGGTCATCGAGATCACTGATGACGAGCTCCGCTACTTTTCCGATATCACCGAAGTCGCCCGTGGCAAGATCGGCGAGCTGATGGTCAGCGGACCGATGGTCACCCGCAAATATGTGACCCGCACGGATCAAAATGCAATGCACAAGGTGTACGATGGTGAGACGGTGTGGCACCGGATGGGCGATGTGGGCTACCTCGATCCACAGGATCGGTTCTGGTTTTGCGGGCGAAAGGCGCATCGCGTGATCTCCGCTGACCGCACGTTTTTCACCGTGCCATGCGAAGCCGTTTTCAATCTCCAAGATGATGTTGAAAAATGCGCGTTAGTAGGGCGGGGTCCTGTGGCCCAACAAATACCAGTGATCGTCGTCCAGCCTGTCGATCCCGCCATTGCCCGCGACCCGGCGAGACGTGATGCGTTGGTTGCGCGATTGCGTGAGGTGGCCTCACGCAATCCGCTCACTCAGCGGATTAACGATTTCGTAATCCGGGAGGCGCCGCTACCGGTCGACATTCGGCACAACAGCAAGATCTTCCGCGAAAAGCTTGCCGCTGAAGTGAATGCTGCCGGCTAGCTGAAACACGAAACTCTTACTTCATCTGCGGATTGCTCCGCGGATCCCATCGACCGCGTTGGCGTGAGCGAATCGGTCTTAGGGAGTGCGGAGCGGGGAGCACGACCAGGATTGCGGGCGTTGCCAGCTGAAGTCGCTACGCCGCCATGGCTCGCGGTGGCGTACCTGGAACAATGTGCTCACCCAGGGTCTCGATCTCCAACGTGAGCAGACGCTGGACGACATCTTTGATCGCAGGGCGGTCTTGCGGGTCTGCCGCGACCATGCTTTCAATCAGATCCGCGATCGGCTCCATCACGCTACGAGCGACGGGCGCTGTCGCCGCTAGGTTTTCCCAAAGCATCCGGCCCAAAGCAAACGTGTCCATTGCCGGCAGAGCCGCGGTGGTTCCCGCTGCCAGTTCCGGGGAGGCGTAATCGGGCGCACCGCGGAATGTGCGGTGCAGTGGTGTGTGAATCTGCGCAGCAAACCCAAGATCGATGAGCGTGGCGTGTCCCTTGCTGTCGACCAGCACATTCGCCGGTACCACGTTTCCATGCACCCAGCCAGCGGAATGGAGTTTTTCAAGCGCTTGGGCGATTTGACGCGTCCACCAAAGCGCCACCGGAACAGCGAACGTCTCGATTTGGCAGGTTCGCTGGTCCATCGTGACGCTCTCGAGCCGAGGCATGACGAGGTAGGGAGAGTGGGGCGAATCCGACGCATCGAGAACGGCAATCAGATTGGGATGAGATACCCCCGCGGCGTGGATTGCCTGCGTGATTCGTCGCTGGGACTCGCGAATTGAACTCGGTCCGGACGAATTGGCAGCGTTCCCTGAGTCTTCCTGGCGCACCGTTTTGAGTACATAGTCGTAGCGGGGATTCCCGCAGCTGTCGGCGGGTTGCGCCAGATACAAATCCGAGCCACTGCCCTGCGCCAATCGTTGCCCCAACCGCCAGATCCCGAGAATGCGGTCCGGCGTGGACGAATTGGGTGCGATGGGACGGACGGCGGATTGATCGTGCATCGTGATTCTCGTGGGCAACTCAACGAAAAGGGTTTCTAGACCACTCATCGTCCGCCGTGACGCGGCCTGGCAAATCGCCAGTGATCAATCCTGATAACCGGCATAATCGGTAAATTTTGCCGGGGGGTTATCTTTCCAGTGCTTACCAGCCGAATGGATACTTCAGGGCGTCCGCGACGGGAGATTGTGCGTTGCGGCGGTCCGGATTTAGCGATTAAGGCAGGCTTGGTCACCAACACTGGGAACTTTGTCGATCACAATCGCGTCGTAAAGATTGCAATTCGTTGACAGTCGAAGGTGTCGAATTAGACTCGCACGTCAGCGCGTGTATATTTGTAAGAATTTCGCATCCTTTCGCGTCCCCGCTGCTACCGAAACTTTTCCCTTTCTGGTCCCACGGACCCCCTCCGCCAGAGACCCTCGATGATTCATCGCCAGCCTTCCCAACCGTCGTCGGATTCATTTTCCTCGGACGCCGACGCTAGCCTCGCACGCAGTCGGCACCGTAGTCGCCGTGAAAAGATGAGAAGCCGACGCAAGGCATCCCGTCGATTGACGATGGAAGGTCTCGAACAGCGGCAGTTGCTTGCAGCGAACCCACTCGGGCCCATTCCTGGGGCCGACGATTACGATGGCCCACGCAATGTCGGGACGGTATCTTCGTTTAAGTATACGGAGAAGGAAGCGGCTCAAATCCGGGGCCAGAATGATTCGTACCTCGATGCTGAGTTCGTTCCTCTGGGGAATGGCAGCGGCCAGCGGGACACGGTCGACATCAGTGGTTCAGTCAGTTTTCAACAGGTGGGGGGCCAGTTTGTTACTGACATCGATTATTTCAGTGTGGATCTGAAGGCAGGGGATATTCTCGACATCGCCACGATCGGCGCGGCCACAGCTTTCGACGTTTCACTGCCAAGTTCCACTGACCCCAGCCAACCGAGTAGCAGTATCTGGTTTGCACAAGACGGCCAGGATCCCGCTGCCCCGATCACGGATCTCTATCCGATCGACTCACCTCTGCAGACTCTCGGCAATGCGTACGCGGCTCAGGTGGTACCCCGCGACGGACGCTACACGATTTCGGTGTCCGCCTCGACAGGGTTCACCAACTACACCCTGGGACTGCGCACGTATCGACCGGTTACCGAGAGTCTAGCGATCGGCCAACAACAAATCGTCTACTTGGACTTTGATGGTGGTAGTTTCGCACGCGATGAATTCAATCAGAACTTCGCTCTCCCCGGCGTCCCCGTCGGCGGCCGGTTTCGGGTGCCGGATATCAGCCAGACGTTGAATCTCGCTGGTGTGCAAGTTGCATCACCCGATGAGTACAACCAAATTGCCCGCCAGATCACGCAGACGGTGGAACGTCAATTCGCCGACGTCGGAAACTACGGTTCCAACGGCAACTACAGTGCGACTGGGATTCCTGGTCAGTATGGAATTACGATTCTCAATAGTCTCGACGATCCCGATCCAGGCAATAACCCACTTGTCACACGCGTCGTGTTTGGCTCGGTAGCGTCATTCCCTGAGTTCGTGGTGCCCCCGCTGGGGATTGCCCAGACCATTGACGTAGGGAACTTTGATCCGTCTGAGACGGCATTAGTGTGGGTTGACAATGAGGTAGATTTTGTCGCGACCGTGCCCACCGGTGCTTCGATCAGCCAAGCGGATATTCTAGGCTTGGAAATCGGTGCGACGACAACTCATGAGCTCGCCCATACCTTCGGTCTGTTTCACACCGACGGCACTAACCTCATCCCGTCTCTCATTGACGGTGGGGGCACGCTGAATGCCGAAAACGGTTTAGGCGTCGGTGCTGACGGCATTTTGGGGACTTTCGATGACGTACCGGTACGTTTTCGCACCGACATTGTCGATCCAGCGGGCGTGATCACGTTTGGAACACTTTTCAGTCCCGCTTCGCTGTCATTGACGCTGGCCACAGGTAAAGGCAATACCGACGGCGGAACCGGTAGTACCGCGGGCACTTTGTCGGGCCAAGTTTTCTTTGATATCAACGGTGACGGCAACGGTACAGGCGACCCTGGTCTGCCCGGCGCCCGCGTCTTTTTGGATGTCAATCAAAATGGTCAACTCGATGCTTCCGAACCCAGTGCGGTCAGCGGATCGACGGGAACCTATGCAATCTTTGCCGCCCCGGGCACCTACACCATCGTTGCCCAATCGCCGGTATCCGAGACCAGTGCGGATTTAGTGAACGTCGGGGCGAATGGAGTGTTGACCAACAGCGGATCCACGTCCGCTGGGCAATCCTCGATCCTGCCTGGGTCGACAGTGTTCCTCGATTACAACAGCAACGGCACTCAAGACTTCAACGAACCATCGTCTGTTGCCAACAACAACGGTGTGTATGTCATCACCGGTGCCACTCCGGGTTTGCAAACCCTGGTCATCGCATCACCAGGAAACTACGTCGCGACAACGCTAGCCTCTCAGACGGTCACCGTTGGCACCGGCGGTGGAGTTGGGCCCACCTTCGGATTCTCGCAAGTCAATCCAGACGTGACCGGCAGGAAATTCGCGGATCTTAACAACAACAGCACGCTGGATGCTGGTGAGCCCGGTATTGCCGGGGCGTATATTTATGCTGACCTCGACGGCGACAATCGTCCCGATCTCGGTGAACCGTTTGATATCACGGACGCCAACGGTTATTACAAGTTAGATCTGCCGATCCTTGGTCGCCCCTACGCAATTCGTGAAGTCGCTGAGCCCGGGTTCATCCGCACGCTGCCTAACAATGCCGAGGGCGAATATGTGGTGAACTTCACCGGCGCTCCGCTGGGTAGCCATTTCGATTTCGGCGGTCTGCCCTCGCGTGATTATGGCGATGCCCCCGATTCCTACATGACGACCGTTGACGCCGGGGGACCGAGCCATGGTGTCGCTGATGGCTTGACCATCGGGTCGCAGATCGATCGTGAGAATGACGGCCAGCCCAATGCGACGGCCAGCGGCGATGATCTCGTTAATCCTGATTTTGACCAAATCGACGATGAAGACGGCGTGATCGTTACCAGTGCCCTGCGGGCCGGCGGCACGGGCACGATCGCAGTCAGTGTGACCAACACCACCGGTAGTACGGGCTACCTGCAGGCTTGGATTGACTTCAATGCCGACGGCGACTTCCTTGATGCTGGCGAACAGATTCGCAAAGACTTGGTGCTCGGCACGGGGACCTCGAACATTGACATCACCCTGCCAGCCTCATTTGACGTCAACGCTGACGGCACTGACGATGGTGTGCTCGACACATTCAGCCGGTTCCGATACAGCCTGACGGCGGGGCTCGGCGTGGGCGGGGCGGCTGACACCGGCGAAGTCGAAGATCATGCGATTCGGATTTTGGCCGCTGGCAATAACGGTGGTCTGGCGACAGACGACGTTGTGACCGTCCCACAGAATTCGGTCTCTTTTCCGATCGACGTGCTCCGCAATGACAATAATGTCTCCAGTAACCCACTGACGATTTCGAATGTCACATCGCGCAGTGCTGCAGGTGGGATCGTCACGATTCGGCCGGGCAACCCGGGCGAACAGGTCGTGCTGTACTCGCCGCCATCGAACTTCACTGGCACCGACTCGTTCGACTATGAAGTCACCGATAGCTTTGGCAATACAGGTGATGCGACGGTCAGCGTCACGGTTCAGTTTGCGACAGCCAAACCGATTGCCGTGGACGACATTTTCCAAGTCGCCAGCAATGAGAAAAATGTTCCTCTCAACATTCTCGACAACGATATCGCGTCGGTCGGTGGCGGGTTGACGATCACACAGGTATCTCAGGGTACCAGCGGCGGTAGCGTCACGATCGACCCGGCTGGCCGCGGCGTACGATACACACCTGCCGATGGGTTCGTAGGCAGCGAGCAGTTCTCGTACACGATCAGTGATGCTTCGGGGCAGACCTCGCAGATGGCGCGAGCGACGATCGTGCTTACGCCCCAAGCTCTCGCCAACGACAAAGCTGAATTCAAGATTGAGTTGCTTGATGCCAACAATGACACGCCGCTGTTGAGCCTGCAGGCAGGCCAAGAGTTCCATCTGCGTGTCTCGGTCGATGATATTTCGGTAGCTGACTCGGTCGCTGTTCAAGGCCTGCAGTCCGCGTTCACTGATTTGCTCTACACCTCCGAACTGGTTTCACCGGTCGCTGACCCGAACGGCTCGTTCCCATTTGAGATTACGTTCGGGCCGCAGTTCGAGACCCCGTCTTTCCAACTCGGCAATACGCTCACACCTGGAATTATTGACGAAGTAGGTGCCGTTCAAGCACTCAGTGATTTGGTCACGATTGGTAGTTCGGATGACCGCGCGTCATTCACCGGCTTTACCGAACTTTTCACGATCACGATGAAAGCCACCGGCGCGGGACTGGCGACGTTCAAGACCGATCCTGCCGATGCCGCGGTGAGTGAAACCACGCTGATCACACCATCGGGCCCCGAGGTCCTCACTTACGATCAGATTCGCTACGACTCGATACAGATCGAGATCTCACCGCCGGGCGATAATTTCCCGGTCGCCTTGGACGACTCGTTCCCAGTCGGTGTCGACTCTGCTGGCCAAGCGATGGCACCCGGGGTTCCTGCCCGACTCAACGTGTTGACCAATGACTTGATCAGTGCCGGTGATACTGTCACTGGACTGACCATCAAACAGGCACCTGGAAACGGTTCTGTGGTTCGGGTCGATGTGGGAAATGACGGAAACCTGAGCAATGATTATCTTGCCTACACACCTGGGATTGGTGCCAGCGGGTTCGATAGCTTTACGTATATCCTGACTGTGGAAAGTCCTCAGTTCGGAACCGTCAGCAGCGTCGCTGAAGTCACGATGACAGTCGGTGCGGTAGAAAACCCACTGGTCAGTTACGACTTCACCTTCGTCGACGAAGCTGGTAATCCGATCAGCACAGTTCCCGTGGGTCAGCGATTTGGGCTTCGAATTGACGCCATTGACCTAGGTTCAGGCCGTCCACCGACCGAGGCTGTCTTTGCTGGGTTCTTGGATGTTCTTTACAACCGAAACTTCCTGTCAACGATTCCGGTCGACAACGGTGGCAATCCCAATACATTTGACTTTGACGTCGAGTTCGACCCTCAGTTCCTACTCGATGCCGCCGTCGGTGTGAACGATCGCCCGGGCTTGATCGATGAGTTTGGTTCCAACCAGCAGGACTTGGGTGGATCGGGTACAACACTGGCCACGATCTATTTCCGTGGTCAGCGAGCGGGGACCACATCGGTAACGGGATCTCCCGCAGATCGTTTCCCGTTCCAAAGTACGTTGATCGACAAGAATGATTCGCCCGTCGCGATTGAGAATATTCAGTACGATACGGCCTCGATCACAATCACAGGTTCTGCCGAACCACTGCACAACGCCTCGATGCCAGCGGACGTCAATGATGATAATTTGATCACGGCGATCGATGCCCTGATCATCATCAACTCGATGACACGGGTGGAGTCCGAAGGTGAAGATGTCGCCAGCGACGCCAGACACTACTTCCTTGACGTCAACGGTGATGGATTTGTCACCTCAGTCGATGCCTTGCAGGTGATCAACCAGCTCAACAAATCGACAGGCTCTTCGGGTGAGCCGGTAGTTGCCCAAGCGGTCGTGCCGCAACCATCTGAGGGTACGGCAACTGTCGCTGATCCAGTAGCCGAGAGTGCCGTAACCGATCATGTCATCAGTGAGATTAGCGGTCGCGATGTCGACGCTGGCCTGGTAACGCAGTCCCATGAAACTGGCGTGAGCTCACCGGTGGCGTCAGCTTCGGCAGCGGGTGAAGATGCTGACGACGACGATCTGCTGGCTCTGTTGGCCGACGACGTTGCTCGGCAGTGGAGTTAAGCCAATCGTCG
This sequence comes from Allorhodopirellula heiligendammensis, assembly GCF_007860105.1. Classification (NCBI taxonomy): domain Bacteria; kingdom Pseudomonadati; phylum Planctomycetota; class Planctomycetia; order Pirellulales; family Pirellulaceae; genus Allorhodopirellula; species Allorhodopirellula heiligendammensis. Next base: position 429,484 of record NZ_SJPU01000003.1, on the reverse strand, counting down.
ATTGAGCTGCCGTCGCCTGACGGCAGCTTGAACAGTTGAATGGGTTCAGTGGTGAGTGCGTTTTTCCAGAAGCGTGCCGCAGACCATGATCTGATAGGATAAATCTCGCCTCCGAGAACGTGGCACGCCGCTCTCGCAGTTCAGCGAGCAACGCCTGAAGGCATTCGCCGGTCTCATAAAATGAGCCGATCGAGCATGAGCGTCGCCAGTCCGAGGACCAAGAAAAAACCGCACATGTCGGTCACCGTGGTCAGCAACGGACCACTGGCGACGGCGGGGTCGAAACCGAGACGTTTCAGTAGCAGCGGCACCGTTCCGCCAATTGAAACGGCGATGAGGGTATTGAAAAACAGCGATACGCCTACCACCAGGCCCAGGTACGGATTGCCGTCCCAGATGATCGCCACAATTGCAACAAGCAGCCCTAGGGCGGCGCCGTTAACCAGCCCCACGGCGGCTTCCTTCATCCAAACTCGCATCATCTCCGTCGGTCGCACCAGACCTAAAGACAGTTCGCGCATGCTGACGGCGACAGCTTGATTGCCGCTGCACCCGCTCATGTCGCTGATGATCGGCAAAAACACGGCGAGCGCAATCACCTGTGCGAGGGTGTCTTGGTAGATCGCGATGACACCTGCGGCACCCACATTGAGCACGATGTTGATACTTAGCCAACTTAGGCGACGGCGGGCCCGCTGCATCAATGGCATGGTGCGAAGTTCTTCGCCGCCAATGATCCCTTGGCTTTTAAGAAAATCGTTTTCAGCTGCCCGAGTTGCTTCGTAGTCGACCGCGTTGCGGTGGACGACGCCGAGCAACCGACCCTCGGTGTCAACGATCGGCACGCCAAGAAAATGGTGGGTGTCGAAGAATTCGATCAAGTCGTCCAGTGGAGTGGAATCCAGCAGCGACAATGGGTCCGAGATCATGATATCGGCAACCGGCTCTGTCCGGCGTGCGAATAGGAGATTTCGCATCGGCACCACACCCACGAGCCGTTCATTTTCATCGGTCAAATAGGCGTACTGCACATCGTAATCACGAAACTCGTCGGCGTTCTCAGACAGGGTTTCGATAACATCCGCGACGGTCGTCGAGCGATTGAATCGGAGGATTTCGCGGACCAGCAATCCGCCGGCAACGTCGTCGCTATAGGCCGCCAATTGCCGGGCAGCGGTGGCGTCGGCGCGTGGCCATGCCTCGAGAATCGCAGCGGCTTGCTCGTCGTCCAAGTCGCCCAGCAAGTCTGCCTGCTCGTCGCTGGGCATCTCATAGACGATAGCCGCCGCTTCTTCGGCTGGTAATGATTCGACCAGTTCAGCCGCTTGGCTCTCACTCAAGTGCCGCAACAGTTCGGCGGCGTCCTCGACTGCCAACGTCGTCAAAACGAGCTGATGGTGGGCCTCGTCGGTACGACTCAGTGCGAGCGCTTGATCACCGGCCGTGAGACTATCAAGGTATTCAGAGAGCGGTTCGGGATCGCCCGCATCGGCCAGCTCTTCGAGTCGTTCCCAGGGCCGATCATTAGCTTCGAGCGGGACTGCATCAGTGCCGGCTGGCTCGAGATCGTGAGGTGAAGAAGAATTGCTCATCTTAGCCCAGGGTCACCTCAGCATAGGTCTCTTCGCTCTCCCACAAACGGATTTTGAAAGCGACCGCACCACTGTCTCCCAAAATTTTGGGGCAGATCTCCTCCAGAAAATGCTTGGCCATGTTCTCTGCGGTCGGATTGCAGTCCAGCTCGTAGATACGATGGGGCTGCGAGCTGCGGATCGCTGCGAGGCCGTTTTCGTCTTGGTCCCACAACACGAAAGCGTGATCCCAGTGCTCATCAATCCAGTTCTTGCAACGCGTTTTCAATTGCTTGAAATCGAGGATGCGCCCGATGGCATCCTGTTCCTGTCCGGTCACGTAGACTTCGAGGACGTAATTGTGCCCGTGCAGGTTTTGGCATTTCCCTTCGTGTCCGACCAGTCGGTGACCGGCACAAAAGGTAAAGCGACGCATAATGGAAATCGACACAGGCACTCGGCGAACAGGAGGACAGCGGCAGAAGTGAATGAGTTTTCTCATTTCAATCTAACGAGTCGACTCGACGGCGCAAGGTGCGTCCCAATCTGCTGAGGGGTTTTCCGTAACTATGCTTGGCGAACGGCCACTGAGCTGCCATACTGTTACCCCGCCTCGCAGCACCTCGCATGCGAATCCCCCTTTCTGAGTTCGTCTGGAGAACCCACTCCGTGGCCAAGTTTTTGCTTTTCCCGCTTCGTTTGGCCGTCGGCTACGGGCTCTCGCCACGCATTCTCGGTTATATCGCCATTGCGATGTTGGTGATTTTGCGCATCACCATTGGTTTCCATTTCCTTACCGAAGGCACCGAAAAGGTCCGCCAAGGGAATTGGTCAGCCAAGCCATTCTTTGCCAATGCCAAAGGCCCCTTTGCTAGCGAGTTTCGGCAAATGGTTTGGGATTACGACGGTGCCACGCGACTGGATCCCCACCAAACCATGGTGATCTGGGCTACCTATCGCGAAAACATTGCTAATCACTTTGGCTTTGATGATAAACAAAAGGCACTTGCCCAAGACAATTACATCACGGCCGTGGAACAGTACGAATATGTAATCGAGCTGGATGCTAACGCAATCGAAGAATACACGCTCGGTCTGGATCGGATCGCCAAACTCGATGCGGATCCGGTACGCGACGGTGTCAGTTCCCTTGGCGGTCAGCGTGAGATGGTCCGGAAAGAGCTCAATAGTTTGGTTTCAGCAACGCTGCAACAGATTGATATGATTTGGGAAAATTACGAAACCGCGCAAAATCAGCTGGCCACCGACGAACAGCTGGCCCAACATAGCCCGTACAAATTAGTGCGTCCGCGACTGGCAATGATGGACACGAGCGTGATCGATCGCATTGTCCCCTATTTTGACATGATTACGGGATGGCTCTTGATACTCGGACTGTTCACGCCCGTAGCGGCCTTGGCTGTAGGTGCATTTTTGTTTTCGGTGTTCCTGAGCCAGTTTCCGCCAACGACGGGGCCGGGTTCGTCAAATTACCAATTGATTGAGAGTTTGGCGTGTTTCCTATTGGCCGCCACCGGTGCTGGACGTTTCGCGGGACTTGATTTCTTCCTGCACCTCATCGTTCGAAAAGTTTACGGTCCCGACGAAGCGGCACGGACCGTCTAGACCACCTCCCCCCCAACTCTAAAAACACTCCTCACGGGACATTGACTGCGATGGTTGATAAACTCTCCAAAGACCAACGTGACGTTGGCGAATCCAATTATTACAACGCCGTGGGTAGCTATTACGACGTCAACCGTCGTGACTTTTTGCGTGGCGTTGTCGCTGCGGGTGCCGTCGGCGGAGCGGGCGTCGGGGCCGCTTATTTCGGTTATGAAAAAATCGCTGATCCGGTCCGGGTGGCCGTTATCGGTACCGGCGACGAAGGGAACGTTTTGATCGGTGGTTGCAACCCTGAATACATCGATGTCAAAGCGATCTGTGACATCCGCCCCTTCGGTCAGCATCGCGCCTTCCACGGTGATTGGTCGAGTTCCTCCGCGCTCAAACGACGTCCTGGGCTGATCAGCGTCGCGGGATACAAAGACGAAGCTGAAGCGAGAAGGAACGTCAAAGTCTACGATGGCACGACCACTGGGGGCATCATGGAGTGCCTCGATAACCCCGACATTGAAGCGGTGATTATCGCCCTCCCGCTATGGCTGCATGCCCCCGTCGCCGCCCAGGCAATGTCACGCGGGCTGCACGTGTTGACCGAAAAGCTGATGGCTCGCAACGTGGCGCAGTGCAAGGTCATGTCACGGATGGCTGGTGAGCTCAAAGACAAACAGGGCAATCCGATCCATTTGGCGACCGGCCACCAACGGCACTACAACATCAAATACGAAAACGCAGTCAATTTGATTCGCTGGGGGCTGCTGGGCCAACTCCACCACATCCGCGCCCAGTGGCACCGCGGCAACTTGCCGGGCTCGGATAGTTGGTCGATGCCAATTCCGGGCGGCGAGAAGATGGCCAACGGGAAAGGAACGTTCGATCGTATCGCCAGTGACCTCGCCTACCGCCAAAAGGCCCTCAAGGAGGCCAAGGATCCCGACGAGATCCAGCGACTGCAGCAAGAGGTCGCGTTGTTCCAAGCGTGGGACGCTGACAAAGCGGTCAACCCGAAGGACTTCGGCTACGAGGACTTTTCCATTGGTGACAAGTTGTTCACCGCAGAAGAAGAACTCCATCGCTGGCGTTTATTTCAGCGGACTGGCGCAGGCCTGATGGCTGAACTGGGCTCGCACCAACTCGATGCCGTCAGCATCTTCCTCAGCTCGTTGCGTGACGATGGCAAGAAGGCCCATCCGCTGACCGTCCACGCGGTCGGGGGACGTGAGATCATGCCTTTGGATCGCGAAGTTCGTGACCATATCTACTGCATGTACGAATTTGCGGGACCAGAATACCCTGCTTCCTTCGATGTGGGCTATTACGACCGCGTGGAAGACTATCCGAAATCGAAAAAGACGAAGACTGGCTACGAACAAATCGATCCTGTCGCGGGCTACAACACCGATCCGAACAAGAAGATCGTGGTGACCTATTCTTCGATCAACGGGAATGGTTTCGGTGGTTGGGGCGAAGTTGTGATGGGCACCAAGGGGACGTTGGTCATGGATAAGGAGACCGATGTATTCCTATACCGTGATAGCGATACCAGCAGCAAAGCGGGTGTCTCCAAGAAGTCGGGTGGTTATGCCCTGGATACCTCCGCCTCAGGCGATTTCGCCGCCCCGGTCGCCCAAGCAGCGACCTCCGGCCCAGTCAGCCGTGGGTACCAAGAGGAAATCGAGCACTGGGCATACTGCATCCGGAACCCAGACCCAGAAAATCGTCCGCGTTGCTACCCTGCCGTCGCCATGGGCGACGCAGTGATCGCGCTGGGGACGAATGTCGCCTTTGCACGTGCTGACCGGGGTGAAAGTGGGTACATGAAGTTTGAAGAATCGTGGTTCGATGTCGACAACGACGCGACTCCCGACGATAGCGATATCGCCGTAGAAACTGAATTCATGAAGAAGCCGGTCGCTTGAGCGACTCAATTAACTCCGGCGGCAACGACCGTAGGTGCAAATCTCGCTGAGGGAACGCAATTTCAATTCCCTCAGCCTGGAACGCTTGGTTGATTGCCGTGTGGAGCTCATGAATGGAATGCAATCGGTTCTCGAGGTCGGCGAGGTAGCACCGTAGAACGAGTTTCAGGGTCGAGTCCCCAAAACCCTCAAAGGTGATGACCGGCCCAGGATCGTCAGCAACCCACTCGTTCTCGCGACAGACCGCACGCAGCACCTCGCAGGCTTGGTTGGTGTCGCTGCCATAGGCGACACCGACCTCAATGACGATCCGATTGGTCGTGTCGGTCAATGTCCAATTGATCAGCCGACCGGTGATCAGGTCTTTATTGGGAATGACCAGTTCTTGGCGATCCCAGTTGGTAACCGTAGTCGCGCGCATTTGGATCCGTGCCACCACGCCCGTGGTATCGCCGAGGGTGACGACGTCTCCAACACGGATCGGTTGCTCGAAGAGCAATATTAATCCGCTGATGAAGTTTGCAAAGATTTCCTGCAGACCGAAGCCAAGACCGACGCCGAGGGCCGCCACCAGCCATTGGATATTGTCCCATCGCAGCCCCAACGTTTTAGCACTCATGGCTAACCCGATGAACATCAACATGTACGTCCCAAGCGTCGTGATGGCGTAGCGTACCGGTTTCTCCAACGGCAAGCGTTCCAACAGGACAGCCTCGATCAATCCCGGTAGGTTCCTCACCGAGGTCAGCGTCAGGACCAGAATTGGAATTGTCCTGACTAAGTCAGCGAGTGTGATGTAACTGATCTCACCCTTCTCATCAATGCTCGGCCACAACTGAATGGCTTCCAGATATCCGACCGCGGGGAGCACAGGCGACCAAATCCACGCGACGCCGATCACCGATCCGATAGACAGGAAGGCGTTAATTAAGCGGCTTGTTTGGGCGTTGATCTCCGACGCCTCCAACGTTGCAGTCGGCTCGACCTCGACACCCGTTTGCCCCAAACGCTCGGACTCCTCGATCCGCTCACGATGGACTGCCCAAGCCAACCGACGACGTTGTGTCAACAACCACCGTCGCGTCGCACCACTGATAAAGAATACAACGATAAACAAGCAGAATGTGAAGTAGAATTGCCGAATCAACACCTCCGCCGCGCTACCGTAACCCATCATCGAAATGATCATAAAAGCAATCGGTGTCCACACGATGGGCAGGAACCAGATGTGTCGCAGTCTCGCCAGCCAACCCTGCGGCGTCTCCTGGATCGAGACCGAGAAGATGCCCTTTTTCGGCTCGAGGGTCCGCCACAGCACCATGCTCAGTAGCCCCATACCGGCCATCAGCATCACGCGGCTGAGAGCCTGAGTGAGTTGGTATCGCCCCAGCTGCGTCGCGGTGATGTTGAGAACCAGTAGTGGTACCCCGATATCGATCAAGATTCTCAACCATCTTCTCAATCCACGAATTGAATCTTCATCGGTCTGAAAATGGGCAATCGCAAGGCCTGATGGGCGCAGCCACTGACGGAGTAGTTCAATGGGCCAGACTGCGATTGCTGCGATCGAGAGCGCCTCCGCTATCGCCTGTACAATAGGCTCGTCGCCTCCGGACGCATGGAAAGCGGCGCCGCAGGTCCACAGTAGAACGACCAGGGGTAGCATCAACACAAACGACAACAACGCCGTCGTTAACGTTGGCTGGAGCGATAGATTCTGTCGACTCGACGCTGTTTTACCGAGTTCAATGATGCGGCGGCGCACCCGACTCCCCAGTAAAACGACGGTGCCGATTGCGAGCAACGCCAACACGATGAGTGCGGGGCGATCCCAAAATCCTTCCGCCAACCGCACACCCAATAGGCGCAGGTATCGGGGGCGAACCATCCACCGAAATGCTTTCCAAGCCGAGGAAATATCCCCCAGATGAAAAATAGACTCGTTACGAATCCAAATGACATGCGAGTCGAGCACGGCACTGAGTGCTATGAGTGTCGCACGTAAATTCTCTAGCTCGCTGCGGCGTTCGGCGAGTTTGGTCAGGTGAGTTTGAAGGTCGAGGATGAATTTCCCGAGCAACCCCGCCTCGGCGCTGGGAAGATGAGTCGATGCGCGACTCGTGCCCAGTAACACGCGGTCAGAAAACACCTCCATCGGCAACTCACCGGCGACCGAATCATCCATGCCTTGCAAGCTCATTTCGAGTTGCCGCTGGAGATCGCGACGTTTCTCGATGAGTGCATCGATCATGTCAATCTGACCGCTGATATGATTGATCGACGGCAGTCGATTCTTCATCAATTGGAGCTGCAGTCCCATGCTGCTCGACAATCGTTCGCCTCCGCGTTTCGCAGCGGCGATTTGCGCTTCGGTTTCTGCGAGTTGTGCAGACCACTTAGCCGATTCCAGTTTTTCCTTGGCCAAGCTCCGGTCGGCATGATCGGTCTCACCAATGATTTCCACCCATAGATCGCCCAGCCGCAAAATCTGCGACTGCTCGGGCTCCCCGCCCGCATTGGTGACCTGTCGCTCGTACTGCCTGAGCTCCTCTCGAATCTGACTCTGCCGGCGGTCTTTCAAGAGACCGGACCAACGATCGTAGGTTGCCTCGGCCTGCCGCACATTGCGTCGCTCGGCGGCCAGTTGCAAAGGCAGTAATTCGGCCTGAGCTTCATAGAGCAACTGTTCTCGCACCAATAAGCTCAGACGCTCTTTGGCCGCGTCAATCTGCGCGGCCCGCAGTGACTCACGGACATCTTGGAGGCGTCCATTGGGATCATCGCTAAATTTGCCGACGGAGGTTGCTTCCAGTGTTTCGATCTCGCGCCGCAGCGCGGTGATGTCCGCGGGCAGCTTCTCCAATCGCGTTGTCCGGGTCGCAATGGCAGCTTCCGCCTTTTGCAAACGCTCGCGTGCCTCCGCCAACGCCGTCGTCGCCTGCAGTTCGTTCTGCTTGACTTCTTCAATTGAAAGGTAGTCGTTCTCGCCAGGCTCGACCTCGTCGAGTGGTTTGTTGGCCAGGCGTTTTGCGGCGGCTTTATCCGATTCAATACTCGCTATCGATTTTTCAACCCCCGCGAGTGCATCGGCGATGGCCCGCTGATCGACAAAGACCTTGGCGAGTTCCTGCAGTGCCGCCAGTACGAGGTCGCGCAGCATCGGGTCCATCGTTTCGTCAGCGGTCACCCGCTCGATCTCAGCAGCCACGGAGTTTGCACTGGTCAGCGGCGCAGGCTCGACAACCTTGGTGTTGGTGTCGGAAGTCCCTGCGTTCGAGGCGGTCTTCGCGTCGTCCTGGAGGGGCCTCACGAAGGCGACTTGTCGCATCGGGGTGGGGCTACCCAGCGTGGGGCTACCCAGTGATCCGGCACCTGGGAGCTGCGCCACCGCGGGAGCGCCGACGAAGCCTGCGATGATGGCAATCACCGCAGCGAGCGCCGGATCCCGGCCTGCGCTCACGACACGGAGCATTCTAACGTAGCCGCAACGGACTGGGGCTGCGGTGCAGTGGCAGAATGCAAAACGAATGGGTCTCATGAGTGGCAACATGTGGGCAGTGTCGGAAATCGGGCGCCCACCCGAAAGCCCAAAAACATGTCGATCGGTCTTGAAACCAGCTTGTGAAATCTGTTAGCCGTTCTGATCTATGGGTAAATCCTTTCATCATTCACGCTTTCCCGCCGAATTCATCATGCGGTTTTTTCGCTGCTACCTGGCCATTGTGCTCAGCATGGGGGGCTGCGTTTTTGCGTGGACCGATGCAAGAGCTCAATCGCAGTCGACGGTGGGAAACCAGACCCAGCACGTTCTACTTAATAACGATCAAGTGCTCTGCGGAAATGTCTATCGACAAGGAGCGTCGGTCATCGTGCGACGCGGCAACGAAGCTGAATTGACATTGCGGACCGCGCAAGTCATCGCAGTGGCTGATACTCTGCCTGAACTCTATCAAGCTCGCATCGAGGCCCAACGTCGTCGCTCCTCGGCGACCCTAGGCGAGCGAATCAGTGACGTCCGGTGGTGCATCGATAATGGCATGCCTGCCCACGCTACCGAAGCTTTGATGAGTGTCTATGCCGTCGCGCCGAATCACCCCGTCGCCATTCAGCTCGAGGGCCGGTTGCGGCGTCTGCTGGAACAGCCATCGCCATCGGAAACGTCAATGGTTGCGCCCGCCGGCTTCCACAGTGATCCAGGCAGCAAACACGCGGTTCAAAATATGGGCTATGCTGAGGCTGAAGCGATGTCGGTCGTCGCGCCACTAGATGCCACACCCTTGGTTCATGCTTCATCCGCTCCAGCGGCACTTCACGAATTCACGTCCAAGATCCAACCGATATTGCTCTCTCGCTGTTCCCAATGCCATCACCAGCAATCCGGAGTGACGACGAACTGGAATCTCGATCTGCCCCCGGGCGGAGCGATGCGTATGACTCAGCGTGGCAGCCTCGCGAATCTGAACGCGACGCGGCCGCTATGCAATCCGGCTCACCCGCAACAGAGCAAGCTCTATCTGCATGCGATAACAGCCCACGGGGGCAAGCCGACAGCGAAACCGCCCATCGCCGAACACGAAGCCAACCTCGCTAGAACCTTGGCTAATTGGATCGCCAGTCTCGAGTTAGAGTCCCAGCAGTCCGAGGGGGTTCCCGCTGCTAGCCACGTCGCCCCTGCGAGTTTCGCAACCCGCGTCGAACCCAATTTCCCGCCGCTCAATCCAATCAACCCAGCCGACGTAGCCACGTCACTTGCCAGCCCCGCGCCGACTCCCGCGATGGCGGGTCAGCAAAGCGATCAGGGTGCGGTTCATGATTCTGCAAATCAAGTGCGCCCGCTCCGTCTACCGACGGTGGATAACCCCAACGATGTCGAACAGTTCAATCGGGAAACCCGTCTCCGCCGCCGCCTGGGACTGCACTAAACGACCGCTCGATCGCACGCACCCCGGCGAATCCGTTTCATACAGCGATTGGTCGCATCGGCAACGCCCGGCCTTCGCTCTGCTGACGCTGTTTCGTGAGCACCCGTGGTGAACCGGAACCGCAGCCTCCTCGGAGCATGATTCTGTGTGAACTGGGATCAATCTGCACGAGTCCGCACCAACGAGCCGAGCGACGCCTGTGGATCAGCGGAAACGCTTGGTATCATGCGGCAGCATGAGAGGGGCCGGGTGCGATTGCTTGGGCCGCAATTCTCTTCTGGCGTTCTTCACTCTGGTTTCTATTCAGCATGGCCCATAAAAAAGTTGTCATTCTTGGGGGTGGGTTCGCAGGTATCAACGTGGCGAAAATCCTCGGTGGCGATATGAATTGCCACGTGACGATGATTGATCGTGGCAATCATCACCTGTTCCAGCCACTGCTCTACCAAGTCGCGATGGCGGGGTTGAATCCATCGGACATCGCCTCGCCGATCCGCTCGATGCTGCGGCGGTATGACAATATCTTTACTCTCATGGCGGAAGCTCAACAAATTGACGTCGAGCGTCGTGTTGTGATGACAGACTTCGGCGATCGGGAGTACGACTATCTCGTTGTCGCATGTGGGGCAACTCACGACTACTTTGGACGTGACGAATGGGAGGAATTCGCACCTGGGCTTAAAACCATCCCTCAGGCAACGGAGATTCGTCGCCGTGTACTGACCGCGTTCGAGGCCGCCGAACGCACGTACGACTTGGAGGAACAAACCAAGTGCATGACGTTCGTGTTGGTGGGAGGCGGCCCGACGGGCGTTGAACTCGCTGGCGCGATCGCGGAGATGGCGCACAACACGCTCAAAAAAGATTTTAAGACCATCGATGCCACGCATGCCAAAGTGATTTTGGTACAGAGTGGCGACCGAATTCTCAAGCAGTTTCCCGCATCGCTGTCGGCTTACAGCAAAGACGCGTTAGCATCGCTGGGGGTCGACGTGCGATTAGGCAGCCGGGTGACAGACATTACCGCTGATGGCGTTCAAATTGGCGATGAATTTATCGCAGCGAAAACCGTGATTTGGGCGGCAGGGGTGAAGGCCAACCCCATCGGGAAATCGCTGGGGGCGGAACTGGACCGCGCCGGTCAGGTTGTCGTAGGAAACGACCTAACGATTGCCGGACACCCCGAGGTGTTCGTGATCGGTGATCAGGCAAGCGCAAAAGATGAGGATGGCAAGATGTTACCGGGTGTGGCACCGGTCGCAATTCAACAAGGTCAATACGTGGGCAAGCTGATTCGACGCGAAGCTGCCGGTAAAGCAACGGTACCACGTCGGCCGTTTCACTATCGCGACAAGGGGCAGGTAGCCACCATCGGGCGACGTCGCGCCGTCATGCAGAGCGGTCGCTTGCGGCTGACGGGGTCAATCGCCTGGCTGGGCTGGCTGTTTATCCACATTCTCTATCTCAATGGATTCCGCAATCGCCTCTTTGTGTTCTTCTCATGGGCGTGGTCCTACGTGACCTTTGCTCGCGGGGCGAGATTGATCGTGCCCAAACGCTGGAAAAACAATATCAATTAAGCTGCTTCACCGATCCAGCTTTGAAGCACTTCCGCTGCCAGGGCAGGATCTCGCTCGACGAGTTCGATAACGTCGGTCGGGAGTGAGCAGACATGGACGGTCTGCTGCGCCGGGCGATTGGCAGGAGTGGCAGGACGCTCGTCATAGCCTTCGTCAACCCGCTCTTGGGCGATAACTGCCGGACGTCTACCGCCGAGCCACGATTGAATGGCCCCGCGAACAATCAGCAGCGTCATCCCAGCGAGTGATAATACAGCGATGGTTTGCCATGACTCAGCTAACCAAGTCAACGCAGCCTGGCCAGGAGCGGGGACGCGGGAGATTTGTTCAGGGAGGTCAGGGTAGTCCCATACCTCCACTAGCGGTGCCGATGCGTCGACTGCTGTGACATCGGGCAGCAGTGGCAACACCGCGGACTGAATCGCCAGTTTGGTGGAATCGCGAAGCTCCTGCAGCCTATCATCGGTCAACGCATCCAAGTTTGCTGCACTCTTTCCTGGATGGTTCTGTAGGAAGTTCTGCAGATGGACTTGGCGATAGTAGCTCGACGGCAAACCGATCGAGACCCGGATCCGTTTGACTGCGAGTGCTGCTGTGCGGGTGGTCTCATATTCCTGGCCGGCGATCTGATCGGAGGAGCTTTCGTCCACTTGCGTGACCGATGAGCGCGACGGAGAATCGATTTTGACGGACCGATTGCTTGTAATCAGCGCGCTGATTTGTGCCCCGATGCCTCCGTTGGATTGATCGCGGGACGATTCGGTTTCAATCTTGCGGCGGGTTTGTGTCAACTTCGTGGGCTGGCTATCGAACTTGAGACTCGCTCTTTCAACACCCATGCTGGGATCGATATCCGCGAATGTCTTGACACGGATCTCGCCATAGCCCGCCAGCTGCGAACGGATTTTCTGTTCATAGTAGGCTTCCTCTTCCCGCCGCTTTCTGGAGAGGGGATCATCATTGTCAAAGTCCCCAGGCAGCGTTGATGCGTTGGCATCGGTGACTTCGACATCATCGATTGACATGCCCGCAAAGGAGGCGCGAATCATCTTCTTGATCATTTGGATGCGCGCCAGTGAGAGTGGCTCAAGCCCTTCGGGTTGGACGAACACACTCGCGGATTGGTTGCGTCCGCGTCCCAGCCCGATCCGTTCGCCTTCATCATAGGTGACGTTTGCAGAACGCACGTCCGGAAACTTAGCGATATCGTCACTGAGGTCGCGTTGTTTGGCGTGACTGACGCGGGTCGAGCGCTGCTCACTCGACTCAAAGGGTGTCGAAGAATCGATGGCCGCTTGAACATGCGAGCGGAGCGACGTGGGAAGTGCCGCAGATGCTTCGAGTGCTTCCAAGAATTCGCTGCGCTGGGCCGACGGAATCAGCATCCGCCGGCCATCGCGTTTCCAACCGGTTAAGTGTGCGCTGCCGAACGCCATTTCTGCGGCGTCAAGGTCGTTGTCGTCGAGCAGTTTTCCGCCGAGCAAGTATTCGGTCTGGGAGGAACCATTTCCACGAATGAGAAACCCCAGTGCCATCACCATGGCAGTGACGAGCAAGACCGCGATGATTCGCGAATGTACCGGCATCGCCGCGAAGACATTGCGAAACTGTTCGAGGGATTTGGGGAGCATGGGCATCCGTTAGATTTGAATCTGCTGAACTTCGCGGTACGCGTCCATCAACTTATTGCGAATTTCCATCAACAGGTGGAATGCCAAATCCGCTTTTTGCGCGGAACTCAACAATTCGGTTTGATTGCGGCCAACGCTCGTTCCATGCGCTCGCGCGAGTGAACTTGCCTGCGTTTGCATCGCTGCGACTTCGTTGACTTGATTCGTCAAAGCATCGGCCACTCGCTCAACGAGGACACTCCGCGACTGCTGAGAAGAATGCGCCGGATGGGCGTGAGCGAGATCGAGTGAAAAACCGCGGTCGCCGCTGGTGGTTGCCGTCCCCGGCAATGTTCCTGGACGCGCCTGTACGAACGAGGGCAGAGGTGGTGGCGTGATGGGCGGCAGACGCAGCGGCGAGGTCATTCGCGATTCAGGCGGCTCGGCGTTGGGATTGCCGATAGCGTGGTAGCCGAGCGGTGACGGCGGCCCCGCCCTGAGGGCAGTTCTGCCACACCAACTCAGCGGCCATCGCCGCGGCAACCATGGGTAATTTGCACGCCCGCATTTCGACGTCGCTACCCGTATCGGCAATCTCCAGCTCCACGCCGGTGGGGGATTCACATGCTGTGATCGTGAGTTCACCTCCCGATGGCATCTCCACAAGTGCTTGGCGGACGAGACTGTCGATGAGCTGGCTCAACGACGCCGCGTCGAAGTTCACTCGCAGATCCATGTCGATATCGACCTCGAGGCAAATCGGGGCGGGGTGCTTCATCAAGAGATTCGATGCGATCGATTCAACTAAAATTGCAAAGGGTTGGTTGGCATCATTGCCGGTCAATAGATATGACATGGTAGGATTCCGTTTCCTCCGAGAACGACTGGTCCCCAGTTCGTTTTGGCGAACTGGTATTTCAGCGTGTCATTACGCTGCGTCTTGGCTGTTAGCATTCTTTGAGCGTGCACCGCAACCCCGATTCGTCCGCAACCTGTCCGCCCATTGATGACCGCACTGCCAACATCCCAGGTCGATCGCCGCCAATTTGCTGGTTGGGGGCTCGGAATTTTAGCAGTCACTCCGATTACTTTCGCCGGGATGCTCGGCTGCAATAAACGCAATCCGCCCGCTCGTATCGCTCGGTATCGTATCGCCGGACCGTCGATGAATCCAACGTTTTGGGGTTGTTCGCGAACGCTGATTTGCCAGTCGTGCGGCGTGACAATTCGCGTCGATGAAAAGTTACTGCAACTGGCCATCGAACAAGCCTCGGCAGTTCGGCACTCGTCGGCGTGTTGGCACTGCGGCACCGCACTGGCTCAAACCCAGCTCACTGCGGCGTTGAAGGCGTCCGCGTTGCCTCCGGATGTCATCGATGTCAGCGCCTGTGTGCCCACGGATCTCCAGGACGGCGACATTTTATTGGTGGAGAAACACGGCATTCACGTCAAACGATTACTGGGTAAGCCGGGGCAAACCGTGTCGGTGGACGACTCGGGACGGCTGTTAGTTGACGGACGTCGGCCTGCCTTTCCCTCCATGCCCCACGTCGCAGTCGATCGGGATCGACTCCGCGTGTCATCGCGGTGGCAAGCGGTGGGAGAGAAGGCAACTTGGCAACGACGCGCCGACCGGAGCTGGTTGGCCCAGGGTGATTCCGGTTGGCTGGCGTATAAGCATCAAAACGTCTACCGCGCTGCGGGACCGGGACGAGTTTTGGACGACTATCCAGGAAACTTGGGGATCGAACGCTCACTCTATCCCGCCGATGGGTTGTCGCTCCGGTTTCAGCTGTCGACACCAAGGAGTGTCGAACCGACCAAGGTGAAAGTTTGGGTTGCTTACTGGACTGCCCAAGGAATCGATGTGCAGCATCAAACGGTGGTGGTTCACGACGCAATCGATGTGGCGGCAACCACGAAGCCAACTTCCTCCGCGGCACGTGAGCGAACTGCCTCGACAATGGTGCCCATCGATCTCCTTTCGCCCCCCCAGCCGATTGGCGTACGGCTGTCTTCGTCGGCTGAGCGGAGGGTTGAGATTCGAGATCTGAGTGTAAACCGCGACGTGTTGTACCGAATCAATCCCACGGCACCGCCCATCGATGTTCCCGCAAGCAACCGACCGCCGAAGTATCCGTTTCAGCTAGATGGCAACGAATGGTTTGTCGTTGGTGATAACGTCCCGCTTTCCATCGACAGTCGATCTTGGGGGGTGGTCAGGACTACGGATATTCTCGGACGCGTTCAATCCCCCTATAGCGATAGGTAGTGCCGGCGTGGATGCAGAGCCCCAGCGGCAATACCTACGCCGATGCGTGCACGACTGCTTCGTCGATCGCTTGACGCAACTCACCGCAAAACTTGCCGACGACCTCAGCAGCAGCGGCGGCGGAGTCGCCGCCGGTCTGTTGGGCGTTGCGGGTAGCCTCGGCGATCCGCCGCACCACGGCCGAACCGACGATCAATCCATCGGCGATCGGGGCAAGTTGAGCGGCAGTTTCTGGACCGCTGATACCGAAACCAATACAGATCGGTAGATCCGTCTGTTCACGGAGCCAGGACACGTTGTCGACGAGGTTGGTGGGCAGGGCAGTTCGCTCACCGGTGATCCCCGTGACGGAGACATAGTAGAGAAACCCGGTGGTTAGATCGGCAATCCGCCGCTGGCGATCACGCGTGGTGGTTGGGGTCACGAGCTGGATCAGATCAAAATCGGCGTCTCGGCAGATTTGACTTAGCGGTGCCGCTTCCTCGACGAGGAGATCGGGGACGATCGCGCCGCTGTAGCCGGCCGCCTTGGCTCGCTCGACATACTTGGCGATGCCAATCCGGTAGATGATCGAATAGCTGACCATAGTGACGCGGGGCATCATGACCGCGCCGGTGCCACCTGTCTGCAGATCTCGACCGAGGTCAAAGACGTTCTGCAGGCGGAATCCCGCGTCGAGGGCGCGTTGATAGGAGGCTTGGATCACGGGGCCGTCGGCGATTGGATCGCTGTAGGGAACCCCGACTTCACACAAGTCAGCACCAGCGGCTTGGGCAGCCTGAATTACCGCAGCGGTGGTCGCAATGTCGGGGTCGCCTGCTGTGACGAAAGGCATCAACGCTTTGCGATTTTGTTGGGCGAGTGTGGCAAACAAGCGTTTTAAATCGGACATGCCGTGGACCTGGGCGTCAAAGTGGTTGTGGAATCGGCCCCAAGGTTAGATTCTCCGCAGCGGTTGGGCAACATCTCGATGGAATAACTTGGTTGAAGCGACTACCGTAAACCCGCGTCCTTCATCAACATCTGCAAGTCCGCCCAGGCCGCACGCTTGGCATCGGGATTCCGCAGCAGGTAGGCCGGATGATAAATCGCGATCACCTTACTGTCGTGATACTGATGAAACGTCTGCCGCAGACGTCCAATGGACAATTTGGACTGCAACAGCGCCTGGGAACTGACGGCACCCAGACAGACGATGTATTCCGGACGCAACAGCTGCAGCTGTGTCTCGAAATATTCACGGCAATTCGCGACCTCGTCGGGCGCCGGATTGCGATTACCCGGTGGTCGGCATTTGACGGTATTGAGGAGATAGACGTCTTCGCGTTTAAGTTGAATCGCTTCAATCATCTTGGTCAGCAACTGTCCTGCCGCACCGACAAACGGTCGGCCAGTCTTGTCCTCCTCGGCACCGGGGGCCTCACCGAAAAAGACGAATCGCGGCTGCGGGCTGCCTTCGCCAAATACCGTCTGTGTCCGGCAACTCGCCAGTGCCTTGCAGCGGGTGCAGCCCGCCACACTCTGGGAGAGCGAGTCCAGGGCGGTAACAACTTCGGCGACTGGCAGCGAGACACCGGGGTACGGTGCCGAGTTCACACTTGATGAAGCCACTGGCGTCAGACGCGACGGCGTCGGACTGGGTTGCTGCCGGTCGCGGGGACGCTCCTGAAGTGTCGGGGCCAAAGTTTGACTAGCAGCCACATGATTTTCCGGTAGCACTTCGGATGCCCCAGCCGAGGTTACTCCAGCCGAGGTTACTCCAGCCGAGGTTACTCCAGCGGAGGTCGCCGGGGACGTAAATTGGGCAGCCAGCGTCTGTTCCCAGGAAGCCATCGATGCGGCAGCGGAATTCGGCACAAACCGCAGACCACTTCGCTGCAGGTGAGCAAGCAACTCGCCCGAGGCGGCGAGAATGTCGCCGGAAGATTGAAACGGGCTCACGAATTCGTGTTTCCCAGGGCCATCGGTGGAGGGGGGAGCATTCAAATCGCTGATCAAAATCGAGTTTTCGTCATGTTCACGCCACCATGGCATTCTGAAATTGCAACCCAGAGTCTACCATGGCGGGTCCGTGCAGAACAATTGTCTTGAATGATTCTGTCGGTCGGCCCCGTTCCCGCTCAAGCCTTCACCCGCTCATTGATTTTTTCGGCCTCAAAATGCCTGTTCCTCAAGTTGCTATCGTTGGCCGACCAAATGTCGGCAAAAGCAGTCTATTCAATTGGCTGGCTCGCCGTCGTTTGGCGATCGTCGATGATTTCGAGGGTGTCACACGCGACCGCATGACGACCCTGATCGAAACCGATGACCGCTATTTTGAATTGGTCGACACCGGGGGGATGGGCGTTGAAGATGCCGACGACCTCACCGCAGACGTCAAGCGTCAAATTGAACTGGCGATCGCCTCCGCTGACGTGATTGTGCTCGTCGTCGACGTTCAAACCGGAATCATGCCACTGGACACCGAGGTGGTCGAGCGACTGCGTGGTGTCGAGCGGCCAGTGATTCTGGTGGCCAATAAGACAGATCAAGACCACCAGGAAATTCATGCCGAGGAGTTCCGCACGCTCGGGCGAGGCATGCTGATTCCGGTCAGTACGATGCAGAACCGCGGCCGCGATGACCTCTTGGAGGCGATCGTCGATCGGTTGCCGCCCGAAGACGAGACGATTCGTCCGGAATCGTCGATGAAGCTGACGATCGTCGGTCGCCGGAACGTCGGCAAGAGCACCTTCGTCAACACGCTCGCCGAGTCCGATCGGATGATCGTCAGTGAAGTCGCGGGCACCACCCGCGATAGCGTCGATGTCAACTTTGAGATTGATGGCCAGACGTTCACTGCGATTGATACCCCGGGCTTGCGAAAGCGTAAGAGCGTGCGTACCGATTTGGAGTGGTACTCATCGCACCGTGCTGCGCGGAGTGTGCGCCGCGCCGATGTCGTGTTGATGTTCTTTGATGCCACTGAGAAAACGAGCAAGGTGGACAAGCAGCTCGTCGGGTACGTCATCGAGCATCACAAACCCGTGATTTTCGTGGTTAACAAGTGGGATCTCTACGCTGGTCAAGTTCCGACCGAGAAGTGGGTACGTTACCTGCGGCATCAATTCACGACGCTGTCGTACGCACCCATCGCGTTTATCACGGGGCAGTCGGGCAAGAACGTCAAGACGCTACTCAACCACGCGACGATGTTACACAAGCAAGCTCAGTCGCGTGTGACCACAGGCGAGCTCAATCGGGTGGTGCGAGCGGCGATGGACGTCCATCCTCCGGCGTTGTATCAAAACCGCCGCCCCAAGATTTTTTACGCCACGCAGGTCTCGACCGAGCCGCCAACGATCGTCTTGATGTGCACCGACCCGAATGCCTTCACGCACGACTACCAGCGTTACCTGTTGGGTTGGTTCCGCGACCATTTGCCCTTTGGTGAAGTGCCGATCAAGTTGTACTTTCAAAAGCGAACCCGGGCGGAGGAGACCAAGCAGGAAGGTCGTTCGAAATCACGCTGACGCCCTTCCTGCCGGATTTTCCTATAGAAAGGGCTCAACCGGTCGCCCGGAATGTGCCGATGAAACGGAGTGTCGCTCGTTCCGAGCACTCTCCAATCGTCCAACGGGAAATTCACGTGATTCGTCGATTCATACTGCTGTCCGTCGCCTGCGGCGTGATCGCTTTTTCTGCAGCTACGGCTAGCAACGCGTCGGCTCAGATGCCCGTCCCCGGAATGGTGGGCGGTGCCGGAGCCATGGGTGGCCCTGGGGCCGGGTACGGCAACCAGCAAGCATTTGGTCAGGCCTGGGGTGGTTCGGCGTCCAACGTCGACTGGAACCGGTTTTATCACTACCCCTATGTGTACTACCCCCAAAACTTCTGGGGACAAGAATATTTCAAGAGCAGTGATAGTCTGTACCACCGTTATCCCACCGAGATGCGAATCCCGGTTTATAATAAGCAGTGGCACAATTACTACCCAAGTAATCGTAGGTTCCACCGCGGCCATCACTTCATTCTTGACACATTCTAGGCTTATCCCGTGAGGCTTCGTTCACTCTGAGCTCACCGACTCGCCCCGCCGTCGGCACGCCGCGTCGACCGCGTGCGGGCACACTGCCGCGTCTGCTGGAGTCGACCGCCGCCTGCGTGTGGCTAGTCGATGCGAGTGGACAGATCGTTTACCTCTCGCCCGCCATGCGTTCGTGGTTGAGAGTCGGGGAGGATCTGCCTGACGCGATCGCGAGTCTGTTGACGATCGATCGTGCGATGTTCACCATTGGCGGCCGATTTCGCGGGCATCTGACCCGCCGTTTGCATCGACCGCGAGCCAGCGATGGCGGTCCCGACTCCGAGCACCGAACCGCAATGGCTCACTTTGTGGTGTTGGGGTCATGTCCTGCCACGCCAGCCCCCGATGCCGAGAGATCCCATCTGATTCTGGGGTGCCTAGGCGACTTCATCGCCGATACCGAAATCCCCTGGGAAGATTGGTTCGGTGACCGGGGCGTGCGAGAAGCCGCGAAACTCGACGAGGAGCTGGCCAGGTTTCGCGACCACCATCAGCGACGTGCTCAGCTGATACTCGCGGGGACCAGTTCACCGGCTCGGCGGCTACGTGCCCGCGTGGAGCTCGCCTGTCGAATTCGCTGCCATGTCGGTTTAGTGGGCCCCGCTGGGTGTGGTGCGGCGGAGATTGCTGCGTTGATCCATCATACCTCCGCACCCGGTGAGCCGTGGGTTTGTTTGGACGCGTCCTTAATGGATGCCGAGCTTCTTGAGGTTTATGCAGCGCCCGTCATTGCGGAGCTGCGCGAACACGGCGACACCACCGGCACATTGTGCTTGGATCGCCTCGATGAAATGCCGGTCGATGCCCAGCGGCGATTGAGCGAGTGGATGGAGACGTGGCCGCAGCGGCTGCGGGTTATCGGAACCCTCCATGAGGACTCACCAGCGGAAAGTGCCCCAGTGCCACTTGGCGACGTTCTCGTCGATGCCATGGCCGTCTTCTCAATTGTGTTTCCAAAACTCAGCTCACGTCACGACGATCTCGAGCTAATCGCCGCTGGCATGGTTCGCTCGGCGCGATTTTCGCGTGACGCGATGGAGCTGATTCAATCCTACCCTTGGCCTGGTGAATGGGACGAATTTGCCGCTGCGCTACAATTTGCTGGGGAAATGGTCAGTGGCGATCGGATTGCTCGGGAACATTTGCCGCTGGCGATTCGCTCCTTTCGGCCTCGGTCACCAGGGGATGGCCAGGTGAGCATGCACGAAAGTGAAATTACAATCGCACCGCTGCCACGCTCAGCAAGAGATTTTCAGATCGACTCACTCGATGAGGCACTCCGGCAATTCGAGTCCGAATTGATCGCTCAGGCCATGACGGCTGCCGGAGGAAATAAAGCGGAAGCGGCGCGTCGGCTCGGAATCAGCCGCTCGCGATTGCTGCGGAAACTCGCGGAAGAGCTGCCGTCATGATCCCCACCCAAACTGCGCCCGACACTGATCGATCGGTGTGGTGGGTTGGCGATGGAGCGTTGCGATGGCGTGACGCGTTCGTTCAATGGCTTCGTGGGCCCGACTCGCCGCGACGCCCGCAATCAACATGGCGACTCCATGTGGCGGGCTATCACGCCCTCTCGCTGCCACGCCTACCTACACGCTGGCACACCGTGCCCCACCCCGCGACACCCGTTGTCGTCTGGACGATTCCCGCTACCGGAATAGCGGAATTGGTCCACCGCATGGGACACGTCCGTCATACGCGTCCCGGCTACTTGCACCTCTCGGCGGGACTGGCGTCGCCCGCCGAGCGGATGCATCTTAGTGAGATTGGCGTCTCCGCCCATGTGCAATCCCCAGGCGATTGGCCCGTCTATCGCAAACTATTCGACACTCGCTGAGCGGTTGAGCAGATCAATCAGGCACTGGAGGATTTCGACGGAGCATCCATCTGTTCTACCAGGCGACGCTGCCAAGCGATGTGGCGCTGCTGAGCGATGTGGCGCTGCTGAGCGATGTGACCCTGCGTTTATAGTTCGGGTTCATCAGCGGGCAGTTCCAACTCGTCGAGCAGTGGCTCGAGTTCGTCCAACGGTGGCTCAACTTCGCCTACCGGAGCCGCCAGTTCGATGGCATCGTCGAACGCATTGGATTGTTCCAGGAGTTGGCGGAAACCGCGCGGCTCGATCTCACGATTGTCTTCTATCGGTGCGGTGCGGTCGCGGCGGGGGCCCACCGTGAGAACTTCCCAGGGCTTGGGATAGAAGTAGTGTTGCTCGATACGTTGGGGTGGGCAGTGCTGACCCGACAACGCTCCTTTGATCCCGTTGTTGTCGTAGAGTCCTAGTTCTTGGGAGCGATGAAATGACATCGCTTCTTGACTCGAGGGTGCGATCTTCGCAGCAATCTTGCCACCAATATAGGTAGGACGGTTGTACTTGCGCCGGTAGGACTCCGGTAGCCGGTTCCCAAGCGGACCGATCACGTCAATGCGACGAGAGCCCTCAAACTGCGACCATGGCCAGGGGCCCTCCCAAGGCACATACCAGGGTGAACCAGCCTGAACGGACGGGGGCGTCACGAGAACCGCCAAGACCGCCCAAACAAAACCACCGTTAACGAATCGGATCATCCTTGATCGCATTTTTGTCTTACCTGGTTCAGCCGTTGTTGAATGGGTGGGCGCTGGCGTTTTGCTCTCAGCGCTTCGTCTCGATTTCGAAAGCAACTGGTGACCCAAACAGGCTGGAATCCTGTTTTATGGTTGAACGAAAGCCGAGCGATACGGGGACCATCGGTCTATTCGCGCCAGTCGTCTCAGGAAAACCAATTGATGTTGGTGCTAGATCCGCTATCACCGCCCGCTTCATTCCGGTTAGGTGGACCTTGCGGGCTCATGACAGTTCCTAATCAGTCGATCACCAGGGTGGATTCGATGAGCGAGCCCATCTCATGTCCCGCACAACCGGCCTGTTCGTAATACAGTTTTTCACTATGGTGATTGCCGACCATTTGCGCACAATCGAATGCCCTAACGGGGAGCGCGGTGCCGTCGTGGCGAGGCCCGAAACATCGCGGTCCCGTATAACCCAGTGCGTGACCGCCAGGTCCTCGTGAGACGAATTTGAAAAACCTCAGCGCGATGTCGCGATGGTTGTACAGCAGCACCATCCGATTCATGTTCAGGCTAGCGAGGCCATGGTGGCCATGCGGCATCATCCACGTCGTGTCGACGGCGGGGGCCAGCAATCCCACGTCAATATTCGCGCCCGTGATGGGCGGCACATCCAGAGTGCGGCGTCCCAGCGTACCGCCGGCCAATGCATGCAAGGCTCCCGAGACAATTCGGCCACCAAAACTGAAACCAATCAGTCCGGTAGGTTGTGATTTCAGGTGATGTTCCCGCAGCAGCCACGCCACATAGAGTCCTTGGGAATCTGTCCGCTGTGCTTTTTCGCGTGCATCTGCCAGCAGCACTGCGCTGGCTTCACTGGGCCAACTCCAGATCACCCAGTCAAACGGCTGGTCCCCATGTCGATGACAGGCGAGCTGTCGATAGACATATAGCCCTTGCGTGATCGCTTTATTGGCATCTCGACGGTTTCCATGAATGTAGATTATTCGAGGACGGGTGGGATCCATCGAAGTGAGGTATTCGTCCAAACTCGACGCCCTGCGCTGGCCGCATTGGTCGAGTCGCTCGATGCGAAACTCTGGCTGACAAAGATTCATGCAACACGTGTGATGCGAAATCGATCGAGTATTGACCAACCAAATCCGATCGCTGCGTAAATCCTTTGAAAGAGACGCGGGCAGCGCGGGCGTGGTCGTCCTCAATTCAGCATCGATGGAGTCGTTCAAACTGTCTTGGGATTGACTGATATCCGCGATAGTCCACGCGCTCGGTGTCGCCAAAGGTTCGGCGGATAGGTCGGATGCCCCCAAGAACATGGCCATCACAGCCAGTGCGAGAACGGCACGGCGACAGCGGGTGGCACCGCGGGGCGCATCGAATTCGCGCGCCGCCAAACAGGAGGTTACTGCGTCGTTCTGAGGCGGAAGGTGCATCATAGCCGAAACCAGACGTTCCAGAAAAAATAGTATAGCGAGCATGAACAGACCTCATTGTTTATCGGCGATTCGCCGCTTGGAGCATCGATGTTGCCCCACAACAACCAATTGTTGCTGAAAAAAAACATGGTTGCGTTTGCACAACACGAAACGCGACCTAGTTTTCAGTGGTCTCCCATTGGAAGCCAACGTTTACACCTGTTTTGTTTATGAAGGAAACTTTGATGACTATCCGGTCTCTCACACTTGTTGCGCTCGTGATGGTCATGGGCAGCAGTTCCGGTTGCTGCGGGATGAAGAACTTTATGTTCGGCCGCGGGGCTCGCTGCGGGCTGTGCAATCGGGCTCGAGCCATTGGCACGGCGATTAATCCGTTAGCTGCTGCTCCGGCCCCTGCGCCAACGGCTGCCGCGGCACCAGGTTGCCGACTTCCCGGTTGCGGTCTATTTGGTCGCAACCAAGCCCCGAATTATGCTCCAACCTATGCACCTCCAACCGCCTACGCCCCGGCACCGGCGTGTGCCCCGAATTACGCTCCCAATTACGGCAACTGCCAAGGCGGCTACGCCGCTCCCGGGTATGCCGCTCCCAACTACGCTCACGATGGGTGTGCCAGCGAAGGATACAGCTCGGCCATGCCCAGCGACTGTGGGTGCGGAGTCTCCTGCGGTGGAAATTGTGGATCGTCATATCAGGGCGGTGTCATGTACGACGGCAGTGGAGTGGACCCCTATTTGGGTAGCGGAGCGGTCAATGGCGGCTACCAAGGCGGGGGCAGCATGCAAGGCGATGGATTTCAGCCGCGTAATTACCGAGCCAACCGATATGATGATCAGGGCGACCGCATCATCAGTGAGGACCCCATGCCGTCGGGGATCGAATACCTCAACTAGCGACAGCAGATCAGATCGACGCGTCCAACCGAACGCGTCGATCTTCGCCAGGGCGTGCCGGGTGCATTCTGGTAAGGGTGACTGCCTGGCTGCAGGATTCGCTCTCGTGCGGGCATGTGCTTGTGCTTGTCGTGGGAAATCGGGATGATGGGCCGTTCGTTTCCTGCAAAAAATAACGCTCCTTTGCAAGTCTGCCTGTCATGTTCCCGCTTCGACGCACGCCGAAAGAGCCGGAGATCGATTGGCCCGCATTATTGGGGCTTCTAGAAGACGATGATCGTCGCGCCACGATCGCCCGGCTGGCCCCGGTGCCAGGGCGCGAAAGCTATCTGATGGCACTGCGGCGAATGCAATCGCCGGTCGTAACAGAAACATTAGCTGCCGGCCGCCGCTTGGACACCGCTTCGCGTCTGGTGGATCGACCGACTATCGCCGTTGCTGGGATGCTCAATAGTGGCAAGACAAGTCTCGTGAGCTCCTTCCTGAGCCCCGCCGGACAGTTGCGAACACTGCGGGGGACGAGCAACCGTGAAGGCACTCACCGATTCGTACTGTGGCTGCCCGAGTCTTGGCGGTCGGACGTTGAATTGTGGAGTCTGCTGGTCTCTCGAATTGGCGATTCCCTGGGGCAGCCGCCCGAAGACCTCGCCGAAGACCCGGTAGCGGCCGCAGCACAGTACAACAATCGTGCCGGAGATGAAGCGCAGCTGGCCGTCGCGTTGCTCGCGACCGACCCAGGGCTCGACGAGGTCGGCGTCGGACTGCTCGACTGCCCAGATATCGTCTCCGACGAGGAACTAGGACTGGGATCACCGGCCCGCCGAAAGGAGCTGCTTGGTCGCGCCGCCACCTTGTGCTCCGCATTTTTGATCGTCACCGACGCAGCGTCCTCACGCGATACGACGTTGGCCGACTTGACCCGCATCGCATCGGACCTGATGCCAGGCGTCCCGAGGATGTTGGCAGTCAATAAAGTGCGTCCTCGGCAAACACCAGACCAGATCTATGAGACGTTTTCACCGTTGTGCAAGAACAACGGTATCTCAACGATTTACGCCGCGTATGATTTTGATGTGCCCGGCAGTCGCCCATTTATTCCGCAACAGGACGATTTAGCTCAGGGCAGCCGCATGGCTTCATCGCGAGACACGGTGGGCGGAGGAGCACTCGCCGATGCGACGTTTGATGGGGCCGAACCGTTGCCAGTTTTCTTCGAAGTGGCGCCCAATCCAGACGACAATCCACCCGCCGCGATCGATGACGACCGATTCTTGTTATCACTCCCCCAGAAACTTGATCGTGGAGTGCTATTTTCGCAGTTGCACCGCGCTCTACGCATCAATCTGGAAAAGATCGTGTGGGATGAGGGGCTCGAGTCGATTCGAGAGAACGCGGAAGCGTCCTTCGCGAAAACTCAGCAGTGCCAACGGGTCCTATTGGACGCTTCGCTTGAGTTTTTCGCCAATCGTAAAATGGGTGGCGAGGTTGTCGAGTTACGAATGCACCAAAGCGAGCGGATTCTACGGCAGTTGTCGGAATCCTTTGCCGCCACAGCGCCATGGTACGCGAGATGGGGTGTGCGATTGAACGCGACCATTCGGAGTTTCGTCGGTGGTGCAGGCGATCTGCTTCGGTCGCTGACGCCATCGGCCCTCAGCCAACGAGCTGCCGATGATATCAAAGGCCGATTTCGCAGTGGGGAATACGGAGGCTTGATCGATCCAGCTGGGCTGCTGGCTGAAATTGGTCGGCAGGGAGGCACCGTGGTGCTGTCGCACTATCGCGATCAACGCGACGAATCTAATTTCGAGTCACGCGGGGGCGATGCAGAGCGATCGTCTCCATCGCCCATGGCTTCACCGGCGACGGTTGACTCCACCGACGAACATGTTCGTGATGATGACGCATTATTGTTGCCGCCGATCGAACGCGCCGTGACCCGATTTGAACAAGACGATTTTACGACGCTCGATCCGCGCCGTCTCGATGAAGCGATCCGCCAGATGTGGACGGAAATTCCGGTGCACAAGAAACTCGCACACGGACTCACACCGTTGGCGACGATCCTCGCTGCCTTTGGTGCTGCGTTCATGGTTCCGATCGACTTTGGACATAGTTTCATTCTCGCCGCATCCATACCGGAACTGCTTGCCGCAGCCGGTTTGGGGGCATTGGCGGCCATGTGGGCAGGCAACCAAGGTGCTCGGGAAGTGGGCCAACAAGCCGCCCGGCAACAGCTCGCTGATTTCCTGGCTGTGTTGTGCGATGAGCTCGGTATTGCACGCCCCGATCCGCCGATGCGAGTCCGCGTCGCGGGCAATGAAGTCACATTACCTCCCTCGCGCATCAGCCGCAGTGAAACGAGCGGCCCGAGCATGCCGGTGTACCGCGTCCGCGACGAGTTTATCAGCGAGCTTCGCAAATTGATTCCACGATCGGCCAAGGCGAAGAAATGAACGAATCTGCGGATCCAAACTACTCTAGTAGCATGCGTGATAATGGTCTGGGCGACCCCTTCGTACGCCGTGTCGAGCGCGCAGCACAACGCGTCCTCGGTGGCAGCGCGGCAGGGCGTGAGATCGCCGAACTCTGTGGAGCTCACGAAGAGGCTCGCGCCGCGGTCCTCGCCGACCGCGCTGACAATGCGACGGTCGTCGCCGTCGTGGGGGCCACCGGTCAAGGTAAATCCTGGATCACCCGACAGTTGCTGCGTGAGCCAAACATTGCAGCGTCCATTCGCAGCGGCAATCAGCTCGAGGATGCCACTGAAAAATTGACTTGGATTGGACCTCGTCCGCCCTCGGACCTGGATTCGCGTCACGAACGATACCTGCTTTGCGAAGCTGCCAAGATGCAGTCCATTGGCACACCTTATTTGATTGTCGACGCACCCGGCGCCACGGATGACCGACGGGCGATTGCGGGTGTTGCCGAGCGCGCCCTCTCACTGGCATCGGTGCTGCTCTTAGTCGTGCGCCGAGATCAGCTCCGTAGTCAGCGCGTAACCGGGTTGGCTTCAGCGTCTGAAGGGACCATTGTGATTCCGATCGTCAATATGGTCGAACATGTCGCAAGCTCTCCGGTGCAACCGCAGACAGGCGAACTGGCGAGTCATGACGACCTGACTGCTGATATTGAAACGCTCGTTTCACGACTGCGTTCGATCGCCCCCCAAAGTCACATCGCCCCCGCGGTAAGTATCGCTGATTTCGAAATCGACCCACGGGGCGAAGCAGCAATTGGCCGTGACGCGGCCGAACGGATTGCAGCGGCGATCCGGGCGGCGCTCGATGAGTCGGGCAGCGGCGATCATCGTCGCCACACTCGCTTAGCGGCTCTCGATGCTCGCTTCACCGCAGCGGTCGCATCGGTGCTAACGACCGAACTGCCGGAATTGACCACGGCCGTCGATCGACTCGATGCGGAGGCTCGCAAGTTACCCACGCAAATCGCGAGCACCTTGCTGGGGGGGGAAACCCCGCTGCGTGCGGCCGTCCGCAGCCGGTTGCGTTTGTCGCTCTTGGCCGATACCGCGGCAATCTGTTTTCCGTACCGGACCGTGCTCTCGGTATTGAATTTGACGCACGGTGCTTGGGACCGGGTCCTACTCTCATTTTCAGGGTCGATTCCTTCGCTCGTGGGTGCTGTCTACACAAGTGTTCAGAACGTCCGCGGCGGGCACGAAACCGCTCATGATTTGCGGAATGGTTTGCGTCAGCGAGCTGCCGCAGCCGTCTCGGATCGGCTCGGCCCCATGGCAGCTCGCTTTCGACATCAGCTGCGTGGACTCGACGCGTCGCCCACGGCAATGACGGATCAGTCGAGTCTCGACGATCAGCCGCTCGCGATGCTCTCCGGTATCGATGCCTTGCAAGAAGGGTCGCAAACCGCGTTCGACGACTGCATTGAGAACGGCAGGGTGTCAGTGGGCTTCGCATTTTTCAGTGGCTTGGTGGGGACGCTGATTTTCTGGGCCCTGATGGCCGGTCCGCTGGTGGCACTCTACCGCGGATATCTCGACGCCAGTTACCTGGCAATTGGCACACCCGCCGAAAGCTCTCACGTGCATCATTGGCTCGATCGGTTTCCCCACCCGAGCGCGGCGATGATTTTGACGAGTTTGTTTCTGTCGGTCCTACCCACAGCCATCTTCTCGATGATCATGTTATCACTCTGCCAGTCGCAGCGGCGCGTTGACCGAATCGCCCGTAACCTTCGTGATCAACACGACATGATGATTGCCAAGTTACAAAATGACGGAGTGCTGCGACTGCGATGGAGTGATCCCGTTCTAGCCGATGCGGAGTTCTTGCTCTCGATTGGGCGGTCGGCCAAAGCTTCGACGAATCTTTCGCCGATGATCGATACGGGAGCACAGCGAACAACATGAATGGCATCATGGTTCACAACGGTGCGTTGCTGCTCGCGCAGGCCGGAGAAACCTTACCACCCTCTGTAAGAGCATCGGCGTGGGAAATCATCAGCAGTGGTGGGTGGCCCGGTTTGATGATTCTGCTTGTGCTGATCTCACTCAGTATCGCGGCGGTGTACCTCGTCATCGATCAAGTCATCTCGCTGCGGCGAGTTGATTTCATTCCTGATGGACTGTCGGCGGAGGTTGCCTCGGCGCTGCGAGAATCGCGATGGTCCGATGCCGAGACCGCCTTGCAACGCCATCCGAGCGTACTCGCTGGGGTCGTATCGGTCGCATTGGCTAATCGCGAATTCGGGTGGTCGGAGATGGAAAAATCCGTGGAAGATGCGTTGGTCGAGCAATCTGCACGCATGCACCGCCGGATCGACTATCTGTCGATGATTGCGAATCTATCACCGATGGTAGGGCTGTTGGGCACAGTGACTGGGATGATCTTCGCGTTCCGACAGGTCGCCGCGAGTCGTGGCGCAGCGGGGGCAGGCGATCTCGCTGAAGGAATCTACCAGGCGCTCGTAACGACGGTCGGCGGTCTTATCGTGGCCATCCCGGCGCTAGCGGCATCCGGCATTCTCCGCGCTCGGGTAGATGAACTACTATCCGAAGTTACCCGTCATGCCGAGGTTGCATTGGCGCCGCTGCGCCGACGAACCTCTCCCGGAAACCCGGCGGCTAGCGCCACAAGCCGTATCATGCCAGTGGCTCCCGCCCACATGCAAGGCACAAAACTCCGTCCCCCAACATCGAGTGCGAGCCCACCGCCAACGCTGCCGGCGGATCCTAAACTTGACGTGCCGCGTCATCGTCCGAGGAAATCGACATGAAAAGTACATTAATTCTCATCCGTCCGAATGTGTTCTCGATAGTCACCTTGCTCGCCGTGATGCTGCCATGGAGTACATATCTGCACGCCCAAGCAATCCCGGCCGAGCCGCCAGCGAGTCAGCAAGTGCCTGCAGAGACGCCGCAGTCCAGCGGAGTTCCCGAGCTCATTGAACCCACCGCGGACCCTGCGGCAGCGGCGAAAATCGAGGAGGCTTTGCAGGGCAAAGAATCGAAGTCCACTCCCGGCGGCGTCCTGGGGGATGTGATCGATATCATCCGAGAACAAGGCAGTGTCCTGGATGGGTCGAGCCTCGACCCACGGTTGGTGGCCCCCGAACCTCGCATACTCAGTCACACCCAATTTAATTCAGACGAAACAGGTGCTACATCCGTACGCACTGCTGAGGCGCTCCTGCGTACTGCCCGCCTGTTGGAAACGCATGCAGGCGCTGCAGGCCGGCCGGGGAAACCACGCCACCGGGAACGGCATGCTCAGCTGCTCCCAATCCCCGAACTCGTTCATCAGATGCGAATCCAAGCCGCTCGTCTACTCGCCACCGAATTTCCTCAAGCCATCGATTAACGAACCGTTGTCAGCAAAAACACCAAACTCATTCCTTCGCAGCCCCGGGGTGCTCGCGTGCGTCGCTGTGTGCCTGCTGATCGGTGGCGCGGTCCTCGCAGACTACTATCGGGGGCTCCCTGAGGATGCTGAGGCAACGTATGTCGGACGTGACACCTGTGTGGAATGCCACCAGGCCGAAGTGACCGCGTTTCACGGGTCGCACCATGACCTTGCCATGGATCACGCCACGGACGAAACAGTGCTAGGTGACTTCAATGACGTGACGTTTGAGCATGACGGCATTGTTAGCCGCATGTATCGCGATGGTTCCAAGTTTATGATTCATACTGAGGGACCCACCGGTGACATGGAGGACTTTGAAATTAAGTATGTGTTCGGTGTCGATCCGTTGCAGCAATACATGGTGGAGTTCGACCGCGATGAGGATGCGGCTGAGGATGAGATTGGACGTGTTCAAGTTCTACGAATCAGCTGGGATGTGGAACGCAAAAGATGGTTTTATCTTCGCCCCCCCGATGTCAGTGAGAAACTGGCACCCGGCGACCCGCTGCACTGGACAGGTATTGCCCAGCGTTGGCAAACCATGTGTGCAGAATGTCACAGCACCAATTTGCAAAGAAATTTCGACGTTGCGACACAGCGCTACCACACCACGTTCTCCGAGATCGACGTCAGCTGTGAGGCTTGTCATGGTCCCGCGAGCTTGCACGTCGAACTCGCGCGCAGCAAATCGCTCTTCTGGGATCGTCGGCGCGGCTACGCGCTGGCCAAGCTCAAAACGGTCGATACCAAACCGCAGCTCGAGACTTGTGCCCCCTGCCATAGTCGTCGAGGGGTACTCGACGCCCTCGCGAAACCGGGCGATGAGTACACCGATCATTACAGTCTAGAGCTCCTGCGATCGGATACCTATCACGATGATGGGCAGATTAAAGACGAGGTATACGTGTACGGATCGTTCCTGCAAAGCAAAATGTATCACAAGGGAATTCGCTGTACGGATTGTCACGACCCGCATTCACTGCAGCTGAAACATCCCGGCAACGAAACATGTACTTCCTGTCACCAACATGCCGCCGGAAAATATGACGTGCCTTCGCATCATCATCATGCCGTTGGCAGCGAAGGCGCTAAGTGTGTGAATTGTCATATGCCACATACAACGTACATGGCGGTCGACGCTCGTCGCGACCATAGCCTGCGAGTTCCGCGACCAGACCTCTCTGTCAAACTGGGAACCCCGAACGCTTGCAGTAGTTGCCACGTCGAGGATCAGCGTCAGTCGTTGCCCCAGGCCGTCGGCGAGGAATTGAAGCTCTATCAAGACTGGTTGCAGGCAGCCGAGCAGGGAAATACTGCAGTTGCCGAAGCGATCACCGCGACGGACCAGTGGTGCGACGAGGCGTGCGAAAAATGGTATGGTGCCGAACGTTTGCAACCGCCGCATTTTGCAGAGGCATTGGTAGGCCTGCGGTCAGGTGACCCTGCCGCCATAAAAGATGCTTTGCGGCTAATCGCGGGCTCCGCCTTACCTGCGACCGAGTCATTAACGCCTGTACTCGCTCGAGCGACGGCGCTCGACGAATTGGCACAGGGTGGTCACCGAGATGCCGCTCAGGCAGCTCAACGTTTGATCAATGAAAACAAAGAATCGCCTGGTTCGGTGCATCCCATGCTGCTCGCTACGGCCGCGCGGGCGATTGGCATGTTAGGGGCGAGCGGAGCGATTTCGCCAGCGAACGTCGTCAAAATCTTACTACCGCTGACTAAAGATCCTTCACGACTCGTCCGCAGTGAAGCTGCCCGGGGAATCCTCTCGGCGGGAGCTTACTCGCGCGTGACCGGGAGTCGGCGTCTCGAACTCGACAAGGTGCTCGGCGACGTCCACGACGAATTCATGGTTGCCGACGATCGAGCGGGCGCCCACATCGGCTGGGCGATGCTGAGCGAGCAACGTGGACAGTGGGCGGATGCGATTCGCGCCTATAACAATGCCATTCGAGTGCAGCCAGAGTCCACCGGCGCTCGCAGCAACCTCGCTGCATTGCTCGATCGTCTGCTACCGCTAGCCGGCCAGGACCCCACCGCCGCTCAAGCCTTGGCCGCTGTCGGAGGTGCCGATGGTCTCGACGGCGTCGAAAAGATTATCAAGCAACTGCGCCATGAAGAGTTGCCTCTACTCGCTCGCGATGCGGAACTGGCGCCCGACCTCGCCGACGTGCAGTATCGCTACGGTTTAGCCCTCTACTTGTCAGGCGACTCCCGAGGTGCCGAAAAATACTTGCAGCGTGCGGTAGACTTGGCGCCCGAGGTCGAGGTTTTCTCCGTCGCCCTGCAGGCGCTCCAGCGACAGCTCCAGTCACCTTAGCCGCTCGTTTGCGGGTTACATCGCCCGGTACCTAGCGGCTGCGATGAGCAAATCGCCATTTTGATGCGTACCCATTTACATTCACTTACTGCTTCTCAAAAAACAATCATATGCTCCACGCAATCATCATGGCTGGCGGCAGCGGCACCCGATTTTGGCCGGCCTCACGGCGTGCAAAGCCAAAACAATTGCTGTCCCTTGCCGGGACCCGCTCGATGCTCCAAAGCACCTGCGACCGCCTCAGCAACATTACAACGGCCGAGCGCACGTTCGTGGTGACCTCCATGGAACTTGTCCAGCCGATTTTGGAGCAGCTACCGGAGTTGCCCTCCGGAAATGTGGTCGGGGAACCGAGCCGGCGGGATACCGCCCCGTGTGTCGGTCTAGCGGCGGTGTTGGTTCGCGCGATTGACCCCGATGCTGTGATGTTGGTGTGCCCCTCGGATCACGTGATCGAGCAACACGATCGATTTTCTGAATCCATCCATCGAGCTGAGGCAATTCTCAAGGAGCGACCAAACGCTCTTGTTACCTTTGGGATTCGCCCCACTTATCCCGCGGAATCCTTTGGATATATCCAACAGGGAGAAATGGTCGAGGGACACGATGCTCATGAGGTGATGCGGTTTCGCGAGAAACCAGACGCGGCGACTGCTCGCGAGTATGTCGATGCAGGAACGTTTCTTTGGAATAGCGGGATTTTTGTATGGCGAGCTCAAACGATTCTTGATGCGTTGGAGCAACACGAGCCAGAAATGTATGCAAGATTACAAACCATTGCCGCCGCGATTGGCAGCGAGGACTATGAGGCAATCTTACAGCGTGAATTCTTAGCCATGGCCGGGAAGTCGATCGATTATGCCGTGCTCGAACGACACCAGGAAGTGATTGTGATCGCCGCACCCTTTGATTGGGACGATGTGGGTAGCTGGCAAGCAGTCTCACGCCTGCACCCGCATGACGACGACGGGAATGCCGCAGTCGGTTCGCATATCAGTATCGACTCGGAAAACTGCATTATTCACGCAAGTTCGGGCCACACCATTGTCACGATTGACACCCACGATCTCATCGTCGTGCAAACCGCCGATGCCACGCTCGTTGCGCCTCGTACGAGCGAAGAGCGAGTACGCGAGGTGGTCGCGGAACTGGACCGCCGCCAAATGACTCCGTTGATGTAGGTGACACAATCGCTATTTGCGATACACTTGGAGGTTCCCATGCATCGAGCGGACCTCGCTCGTCGTACATGTTTCGACCAAAATTGATACCAAAGCACGTTCGAATTGTCTGATCACCCCCCCGAAAACCCGGCTTCGCCTGACGATTCTCAATCGCAACAACAGGCTGCCGCTAAAAAGTACGCGCCGCGAACCAACCCGATGGAGACGGCAAGCCGCGCCATCCGCCCCTTCGGACTTGATGATGCGAGGAAACTTGCCACTGAGGCCGCCCGGGTAGCGTTGGATAATAATGGGCGAGATGTGTTGGTGCTCGACATTAGCGGCCAATCCGCAGAATTCGACTTTTTTGTCATCGCCACAGGCACCAGCCGACGACAATTGCACGCGATCAGTGAACAGATCGACGACGCTCTTGAAAAAGGACTCGGCGACCACCGGATGGGTATCGAGGGATATCAAGAGAGCAATTGGATTGTGCTCGATTACGGCAGCCTCGTTGTGCATTTATTCGATGAGGAGACGCGAGAGTACTACGATCTGGAATCGTTGTGGGCCGATGGCACCGTTGTGCCGCTGGCGGACCTTGGTTTGACGCCCAACGATTGAGAACGACTATCCATGAATTTATCTGCATTGCTTCGTGCGCGTTTCCAGACCGCACTGGCCACACTGACTGACGATCCAGCACCCTACGCCGCGATGATCCGCGTAGCCGCGGACCCCAGATTTGGCGACTATCAATCCAACGCCTGCATGTCCTTAGGCAAGCAACTTGGCAAACCCCCACGTGAGATCGCCGCCCTGCTTGTCAGTCGCTTGGCGTTGGATCCCGCCTGTGAGACGCCTGAGATTGCTGGTCCTGGATTTATCAATCTCCGCATTCGTGATGAGTTTCTCACCAGTTCACTATTCGCGATGCTCCACCACGAGCGGGCGGGGGTGGAACTAACGGATCTTCGGGAAAAGATCTTGATTGATTATTCCAGTCCCAACGTTGCCAAACCCATGCACGTCGGGCATATCCGCAGTACCGTCATCGGAGCGGCATTAGCGGAGATGTTCCGCTTTCTCGGTCACGATGTCATCACGGATAATCACCTCGGTGATTGGGGGACTCAGTTTGGCATCATTATCTATGGCTACAAACATTTCGGTGATGCGGATGTGGTCGCAGCCAATCCAGTACCCGAGCTGGCAAAGCTATATCGGTTAACGAACCAGTTGATTGAATACCAAAAAGCCAACAAATCACTGATCGCTTTGCAGGCAAAACTAACTGACGCACAGGACCATGCCGCCCGCGAGACCGCAGCCTCCAATGCGGTCGCTAGCGACACCAACACCAACACCAATGCGAAGGAAGCCAAGAAGGCACTCAAGGCTGCTCAGGCTGCCGCCCGACGCGTCGACGCTATCGCTGCGGAGATCAACGCCGCACAAACGAAAGTAAAGGCCGTTGATGAAGACCCGCGTCTAGCTGCGATCGCTGCTGAACACGCTGACGTGCCCGCCGCGGTACTCCGCGAGACCGCGAAAATGCACGAGGGAGACGCTGAAAACCGTGCTCTGTGGGAGCAGTTTTTGCCGCACTGCAAAGACGAAATCAATCGCGTCTATGACCGTTTAGGGGTCACATTCGACCACACCCTCGGTGAGAGCTTCTACCACGATCGTCTG
This sequence comes from Allorhodopirellula heiligendammensis, assembly GCF_007860105.1. Taxonomy (NCBI): domain Bacteria; kingdom Pseudomonadati; phylum Planctomycetota; class Planctomycetia; order Pirellulales; family Pirellulaceae; genus Allorhodopirellula; species Allorhodopirellula heiligendammensis. The sequence continues at coordinate 393,949 of NZ_SJPU01000003.1, read as the reverse complement.
CCGGGTGTCGTTGCCACCCTCGACAAATTAGGGCTTACCAAACAAAGCGACGGCGCGGTTTGTGTGTTTCTCGACGGCTTTGATAGCCCCATGATTATCCAGAAACGTGATGGCGCTTACCTTTACGCGACCACTGATCTGGCGACGTTGCAGTACCGGCAAGAAGTATTCGCGCCCAATCGAATTTTGTATGTGGTCGATTCTCGACAAAGCGAGCACTTTGAGAAATTCTTTGCCATGGCCGAGCCATTGGGAATGACGGATATCGAGCTCATTCACGTTCAGTTCGGAACGGTCTTGGGAGCCGACGGCCGCCCCATGAAGACTCGCAGTGGATCGTTGATCGGGCTGGAAAGCCTACTGAACGATGCCGTCGCGCGAGCCAAAGATGTCGCATGCAATCCCGATCGGCTGGCGACGATGAACCCACCAATGTTGGAGGAGGAACAAAATCGCATCGCCGAAACGGTTGGGATCGGGGCGATCAAGTATGCAGACCTCTCGCATCATCGGGCAACGGACTATCGATTTGATGTCGACAAAATGGTCGCTTTGGAGGGTAATACTGCGACGTACATGCAGTATTCGTATGCGCGAACCCAGAGTATTTTGCGACGTGTCGCGGATGAGCAGAAGATCGATGATATTCAAGCGTGGCTGGTTGAGAATACGACTGCAGATCAATTGCAATTCAGCGAGCCAGCCGAGCGGGCGTTGGCGATTGCCCTCCTCCGCTTCGAGGAGGCCATCGAAGGCGCTGTCTCTGCCTACGCTCCCAACCAGCTGTGTGACTACTTGTATGAAACAGCGAAAACCTACAGCACGTTTAACGACGCATGTCGTGTTTTAGGTAATTCGGATCCGATAGTCTTGAGGACCCGATTGGCGCTCGTCATGTTGACCGGACGGGTGATCAAACAAGGATTGAGACTACTTGGAATTGGTGTCTGCGAGCGAATGTAATACTACAGACTCGCATTTTAGGTAATTGACAAAACTTGACCTTTGCCTATTTTATCTACGGTGTTTCCTAATCTTGAGGCTCGGTAATACTACGCATGATTGCTAATGTAATACCACCTCGCACACGAACGATAGAAAGACAACATGGCCAAGAAGAAATCGAGCGGCGTCAACAAATCGCAAGCGATCCGTGAATACTGTGCTGCTAACCCCGAGGCCAAGCCGCTTGAAGTGGCCGAGGCAATGAAGGCGATCGGCATTGATGTCAACGCTCAATTCGTCAGTACCGTCAAGTCGAACTCGAAGAAATCGAAGAAGACTGGCCGTCGCGGTCGACCTGCTGGCGTTTCGGCCAAGAAAGCTGCCCCCGCTAAGAAGCTTGGTCGCCCTGCTGCCTCGAAGGCACGCTCCAACAGCGGTGAAGTCTCCCTCGACTCATTGATCAACGCCAAAAAACTGGTTGAAGAGATGGGCGGTGTTGACAACGCACGGAACGCCATCAGCGTTCTCGAACAATTGATGGACTGAGGGTTGGGTACCCAATGGCGGGCATCGCCCGCCTTGTGAACTCAGCAAGTGGCATGAAAAAGGAGGTAGGATGGGACGTGGTCCCGTCCGAGCCCGCTCCGCAAATCGATGGCCGCAGGGCACTCAAGCGAATTCTGCGAAGTAGCGGAAGGCGTTCCCGGGGTGCGGATTGCATGCCCCAGACAGACCCGTCAGCGGTCGGGCTGACGATGTTGCTCGGTGCCGACAGCCACTCGGTGTTTTACAGTGCGCCCAGTGCTTCACAGTGCGCCCAGTGCCTCACAGTGCGCCCGGTGCCTCACGGCACTCGGCTCACACAGCGTTGCTAACGTTGGATTCAGTAAGCGAGCGAACTGCCGTGGTTGGCACGCTAAGCCGTTACCACGTTGACCAGCTCAAGTCTGGTGGCGCGCAGTTTATTCTTTAACCATTTGAGACTGATGTCGAGCGTTTGTGCATAACCGACCTCGAACGTTGGCCGCATTCCGGCCACCTGCACTCCCAGCACGATGCCGCCTGTGATGAGCACTCCCCCGCTGCTGCCAGGGCCAAATGTTGCTTGGTTGGCATTCTCAGCGGTTACCCGCTCGTACGCGACGATGTGTTGTAGTCGCCCCAATGTGGGAATTGCGAGCGTCGGATAGAACGCTTGCCAGGTCCATGGGACGATAACAGCGTCGCCGACAAAATTGCCTGTGGTTCCGGTCCGGGTCCAATTGCTCAGGTCCTCGCCGGTGACCACGGTGAGCGGTGGAAGCCCGATCTCCGGAATAAATCCGCTCAGCCACAAACGGTCCCAGCCCGTCTCGACGACGGCGATATCAGGTCCACCGGGGATGCGACCACGCGCCGCGACACGCGACCGAATCGCATCGGGGCCGTGACCGCAGGCAGCGACGCGGCGGACCGCCGCCCGCGTTTGGCTGTCGCGGTCGCCTCGACCGACGAACAAGTGCGAAACAGTTAATAAACCCCAATGCCACCTTGGGTCGTCGGGGTGATCCTGATCCGGCCGCGGTGGTTCGGGGTCGACGGTTGTCCATCTCACCACCACCGACGTCGTTGCCCGTTCATCGGACGTGGAGATGGCAACCCCGGTCGGTACAATCTCGCCGGTCTGTCGAATCTGGGTAGGCAGCTGGAGTTCGTGGTACGCGTCTGTCGATCGGTCGAGTAACCTTACCGGTTCGACCGGCTCAATTCGCTGCTGGGCTGAGACGTCCCTGGCTTTTCTCGCGACGTCAAATCTCGCTTGGACGATTGCGTCGCTCGCTCGGTTTGACACCGCAGGAGCAAATCCGATGGAGCGAACGTTGTCGGCGTCGCGACTGGCGACTCGGCGCATCAATGTCTGCTGTAAACGTCGCAGGCAGTCCATCGATAGCGTCCCCGCAGGTTGATTCACGGCTGACTTTCATTTTCGATTTGGACAACAAACGACTCTGAATTCGGGTAGCGTTCTGCCAGCCAATCGGTGATCGCTTCGTGGATGGGGTGCGAAGGGATATCCAGCGGAATCGTCACGCGAATATGAAAGTCATCACCGACCGGGGTTGCGTGGACAGCTTCGACCTCCAAGCCCAGGCTTGCAAGATAGGCGTGCAGACGCGTTTCCACTCCACCGGGTTCAAACACTCCCGCAGGTGTATCGATCTCCGTCGGCTGTGTTGTGGTGGCCTCAGCGGACGGTTTGTCACCAAGAGCACGTGCGGAAACCGCAGGGGTAACCGCCATGACGTCGAGCGGTTGAAAGACCATCTCGCCGCCGACAAACGTCAGCCCATAGAGTGACCCAGCAGGATGCTGGCCACACGCCCCGGGGTCTTGGCAGGACGCATGCGAATGACCATTCATTTCAATCGGGCACCCTGCGAACGGTATAAATCCTAGGTAACGGAATCCATAAAGACGCTTGACGTTACACTGGTCACGTCCCACGACAGACTCATAAAAACCAATCGGTACGTTGCGAGCAGGAACGGTGAACGAGACGTTCTCGGCGGTACGCTCGTTAGCGGAGGTCGGGATCAAACCGCTCGCAGCGCTTAACACGCTGCCAATGGCCTCGACGTTTTCATCGGTTTGGCTATCGAGTTCCTGACTGATTTCGGTGAGATTCCAACCGTCTTCCAGTTTGATGCCGACATCGGCAATCCCGCATCCGCTGCGCACACTGATGGAATATTCTTCACTAAAATCGGGCAGATACACGAGTGAGATACGCACCATACCGGGGGCGATGGACGTCTCCGTTTTGCTGATTGCAATTTCCGCTGGCTCAATTTTGAGATAGGGCTTTGGGCGGTAGTAGCGAATACCGCGATCACAATCATCGGGGTTTTTGCGGACAATGACCTTGGGAGTGCATCCGGCAATGCTGACCAAGAATGCACTTAATAGCAAGCCAATGCGGAAAGGATGAGACTGTTGATTTAACATGATGCGGTCCGCCGTTGAGGACAATGATTTTAATTCATGTATCGGTATTGCAGGTCGCCGGCAGCCAACCCCCTCGCTGGGGAGACGACCAGGTAGTTTGCGTGAAGTTTGCCGACGCATGCTCCGCGATCACAGGATTGACCGAATGAGAGCGGCTCCAAGCCTGAATGTGTTGCCAAGAGCCTGAATGTGTTGCCAAGAGTAGGTACAATCCGTGGAGGTTGATCTCGATGTTTTTCCCAAAATACCTTCCCGTGCCGCATGATCCGTTGCCTCTCACTCTGCTTGTTCCTCGTCGCTGGCAGCGCAGTTGCTCAAGAGCAGCCTGCAGCGAACAATTCCCCGCCCAATCTGTCTGCAGAGGAGCAGCAGATTCATCAATTCTTTGCTGATTTTGAAACGGCAACTCGCGCTGATTCCGTCGACGAGCAAATTCAGTTCTTCGACTTTGATGAACTCACACGAGACATTGTGGAACAATCCGGCGTGGCGATGCCGCCTGGACTGCAGTCGCAATTAGCGACCGTGATGCAGACGCAAATCAAGCAGCAGTTTGAGTTGCTGGATGCGCCGTGGACGCGGCATCGGATCGTGAGAATTGAGTTTTCAGATGACAAATCGATAGCGGATGTCTTTGTCCGCAGCTGGTCAGTGGAACTGGGCACGGCGCGAGAGTCGTACTTACTCAAGAAAATTGATGACCAATGGCGGATCTGCGACGTCAGCCAGCTTTCGATCGGTGTTTCCATGGTGGCGCTGTCCTCGCTGGGACTGCGTGACACGATGCAGAGCAATATTGCCAGTGAATTGGTCTATGCAATGCAGAAGATCACGCAGTGTGCAACCGAGTGCGCACAAGGCAATGTATATGCCGCGATGGATCACATCGATGGCATTTTGGGATACCCAATGCCAGAAAGTATGCAGGCGCTGCGCTGGACCCTTTCGGCAATCATTCATGGAGCGATCGATCCCGAAAAAACGATCGAATCCTTGGAAAAGGCGGAAGCATTTGGCGAATCGACGTTGTTGGCAGACTATCTACGCGGCGAAGCTTATTTGGAGCTAGGCCGGTTCGAGGTCGCCATCAATCACTTCCGCGATTATGTGAACCACTTTGGTGCGGACGCCGACGCGTATTATTCGCTTGGGTATGCTCTCGAACAGCTTGACCGTATCGATGAAGCCATCGATGCCTACAAAGCGGCGCTCGCTGATACACCGGAGTCCGTGGACAATGTCAGCGCCCTGGCCCTTGCTTTGCCGGACTCGAGGAAGGAGGAGTTTGTCACCTTTTATCGCAACCTTCCCGATCCCACCAGCTCGTTCGAACAGGTTGGCGACGCCTTCGTGTATGCGTCCGATGCTCCCGCGCTGCGAACTTTAATTGACACCATGGTCACCATTGATCCGGCGGCTGAATACATGGATTACTACCGCGCGATGCTAGAGCATCTCGAGGGCAATTATCGGGTTGCCTTCGACTCACTGGCGGAGAGTCTTTCCCAGATGGATACCGAGGCCGAAGCACGCACATGGTACGAATACGCATTGTGCGACGCCGCACGGCAATGCGACCGTATCGATCAGGCCTATGCGATGTGCGTTGATAAAGCTCAGGCGATCGACACACTTACCAATCGCACGGATATTCAAGGTGAGCCGTTACCCGATGCGGCGTCGCAGGCGACTATCGATGCGCTGTTAGAAAAATATTTGCTCGAGCATGACAATGCGTTTGACGCGTTGATGTTGGTAGGCAGGTCGCATGCAGGTCGAGAAGAATATCCAGCGGCAAGCGAATGTTTTGTAAAGGCGATGTCATCGACCGACGATCCCGATGAGCGATACGAGGCGCTTGAGGAGTGTGTCTATTGCTACGTCTCGATGGACCGGGCGCTCGACGCTTACAACGAATTCGAACCCAAGAGCGACGTCGTTGAAATCCTGGAGTACGCCCTTGATGACGGGGAGGCGCTCACTGAGATCCTCGAAAAATTCCAAGCTGACGAACCCGATTCGCTGCGGTTTGTATGGACGACTCTGCAAGAGATGCTCGAACAGGGAGAGTATCAACCCGGCCTCGACCGAGTCGATCTTGCCTTGTCCGAAGCAGGCTTGTCCGGAGACGGCGGTTATGAGGAAACCTCTTTGGTGGTGTACCGCACGAGGTTCCTGATCGGTCTCAAGCGATACGACGATGCGATCCTGGCGGCCCATTCGTTGGCTGAGGATTCCCGAGAGTTCATTCGGGCGTTGGTTTACGCGGCCAAGGGTGACCGGCGTCAGTTCGATATTGCCTATCAACGATGCCTCGCGGCGGAAGGCATGTATGGTGCGGAATCATTTGCGGAGGCGCCCGAAGTCCCTGTTCAATGGCTTCCGGACTCTTCGGAACAGACTGGTGACGAGGCCGAGGTGCCATTCTCGCCCTACACCCAAGTCCGACGTGTCGTTCTGTTGCTCGACGAGCCTCGATCGGTCAATGCGGGGAGCGTCATCGCGGCCTCACGTGAGATCGGCGAACCCCTGTATGCAATCGACCGCCGGCAGATGACTGCCGAGGAGGACGACTACGTCTTTCAAGCGAGCGACTATAGCGTGATCGTGGCGACTCAACGTTGCCGGTACTTCATTCAGGCCGGCGATGGTCCCTATTTGCACAATGCGGATCTGCTCGCCGAGGATCTCGATACCGATGAGGAGCTCAGCGAACTGATCCGTCAGCATTCGGCATGGCTGGCAATCGATATTTTCCAGTGGCCTCAAGGGATCGACCAAGACAGCGCTTGCGAAATTCCAGATAACGCAGGGAAACTCCTCGCTCAGTTCGCCCGCCAGCTTGTCGGTGACGGAGCTACCGTGGCGATTCATTCCGACATGCAGATCGCGACCCGTTGCAATGAAGAGTTTTTTGTAAAACTTTCCAGTGACACGCCCATTTCTGCATTTGAAGCCGCCGAGTGAGTCACACCACCAAATGTCCACAGTTGCTCCGCCATGGAGTGTGGCAGAGGATGGAACTTGCCAGCTGAAAAATCGTTAGAAGTTTCACAGCCGGAATCACACGTCTCTGACCGAGTCAGTTATGATGTTTCACGCGGTCACTCAGACAGCCGGCGGGTGCATGACAACCTGCTTGATAGCTTTCCAATTTACTTGTCAAACGTGGTGTCCAACGGATGATGAACTCGCTGCTCGAACGCACCCAACCGACTGATGGTTGTGAGTGCGGCAGCCCGTATCCAAGACGGATCGGTTGCTGGCCAGAAGAACTGGCATGTGATTCGCATGAGAAAACCAATCTCGACGCGACCCAGCTACCAGGAAATGTCGCACTGGAACGGAGAACCAAGTCATGAACCGGACGCCCTACAACCAACCGCGTTTTTTTCAACTAGCCTGCACAGGCCACCTCAATTTGATTGTGTTGGCAGCGCTGGCGACAATCGGCTCAGTGGCCGGTGAGGTGTCTGCGGACCCGGGACACCTTATTTCGTTCGACCTGCCGCCGACCGCGGTCGCAGTGCCGATTTGCGAGCAGCGACCGGGGGATTTACTCACCAGCCAGGACGGTGAACCGGTCGAGATCACCCTCCGTCTCTCGTCGTTGGTCAGCGGCGGCTCGATGCCAGAAATTGACCGTTGGATGGTCCGCTGCGTTCCCCGTCAGACCTCGTGGAGTGTCATCAACTACTCACCGCGAACTGAAACGGCGAGCGAGTATGCAAGCCCTATCCAGGTGAAGACCTCTGAGGAGCAATCGCAATCCTTTGGCGTTGCTGCGGATGTTACCCAAGGCAGTTTGGCACGCGGCCATGCCGGAATGGACGCTGGCACAAAGCAATCGCAAGGGCTGCAGTACGATCGTGTCGCGCCCCTGCATGCTGTCACTGCCGCAGGTACGATCGAACGGGGGCGTGGTGTTTACTACAAACTCCGTTGGACCTCGACACAGGTGCTCGAGGGTGAGAAAGAATTCAAGGTTACCTTTGATGTGCCCGCTGGGTTTCGCAGTGGTTTGGTCGATGTCACCGTTGTCGCCATGGGACGTCCGAACAAGCAGAGTTCGATGACGAACATGATCTCTCGCATTCCGGTACTCGGCGAAGATGTGGGAGGTATGCGAGCACTTGGCGAAGCTCGTTTTTTGGTTGCCGTGTATGCCGAAGGCGACCCCGTTGCGTGGCGAGCTGTCCAAGCGATGGCAGATGCCGAAGCCATACTACGCCGTGAGGCCGCGAACATCCGCGCCCAATCACCCTCACGATCACTGTCGACCATGATCCGCCAAGTTGCCGCCAAACTCGATGTCGAGTCAGTCGATCTGCACAGCGACTGGCCGGAGCGGTTGGTCTTTCAAAATGCGGACCCTTATACCGATCCTGTCATCAGTAAATTGCCCGCCGACCTGCGTGTCTTGGTGTTGGACTATTGTGATGCTCGCCGCACCGTGGAATCATTGCGAACCCCATCCGCAGGCGAGAGCTCAGCCCCATTTCAGCTTAACGAGCTGGTCCACGCTTCGATTGTAGGACACGATTGATAGCGAACCGTATATCGCGGTTATTGCACTTCCCTCTCTCACCCTCCCCCCGCAGTATGCGTCCTATCGTTCAAATTTCGCTCGACCTTACTAACATCGACGAAGCTCTTGAAACAGCCGCACTTGCGATGCGGGCGGGAGTGGATTGGCTGGAAGCGGGGACACCGCTGATCCTGGCGGAGGGCTTGCACGGCGTTCGCGCCTTGCGGGCGGCGTTTCCGGAGACCCCGATTGTCGCCGATTTGAAAACGATGGATGGCGGCTATCTCGAAGCGGAGATGATGGCGAAAGCGGGAGCCACTCACGTGGTTGTCATGGCTCGCGCCCATGCCGAGACGGTTCGCTGCGTCGTCAAGGCAGGTGCGGACTTCGGTTGCCAAGTCATGGGCGACAATATGGTATGCGACGATATGGTTGCTGGTGCCAAGTGGTTGGAAGACCTCGGTTGTGATTTTGTCATCCACCACATTGGATATGATGAACGACGGGGCATTGCGGCTCGCGGAAATCCGATGCCCAGCCCGCTCGATCAACTGCGTGAGGTGGTCGATGCGGTGAAGATTCCCGTGCAGGCCGTGGGTGGTCTGTCGCTCGAGCAGGCCATTGCATGCCCCAAATATGGTGCACCGCTGGTCGTCCTGGGTGCTCCACTGACTATTGACGCTGATGCCTTTCGCACCGCAGATGGGGATCTTGAGAGTTCACTGCGTTTGATCTGCGAAGCCGTTCATGCCCAGGATTGCCCTATCCGAGACTCACTATGAAATCACCAGCTGTCGTTAACTTTGCTCCTGAACGAGGCAGCGTCGAAATCCGTGATGTCGAAAAGCCTGTGTTGGGACGAGAAGATGTTCTGGTCGAGGTAGCCAACGTGGGCGTCTGCGGCAGCGATTTGCATCAATGGACGGCCGATCATTCGTGGCCGGTGAATTACCCCGTCGTACTCGGCCATGAGTTCGGAGGACATATTGTCGAACTCGGCGCCAACGTACAGGATTGGCGGGAGGGCGATCGAGTCGTCAGCGAAACGGCGGCGATCATTGACTCAGCCAATCCGATGTCGCGTCGAGGCCTGTACAATCTTGATCCCACCCGCAAGGGATTTGGCTACGGCGTCGACGGTGCAATGACCAGGTACGTACGTGTGCCAGCCCGAATTTTGCATGCGGTGCCCGACGCTCTGCCCTTCGAGCACGCCTGTCTGACGGAGCCCTGCTGCGTGGCTTACAACGCGGTTGTACGCAACGCCAGAATCGAACCGGGAGATCGGATCGTCGTGCTCGGTCCGGGGACGATCGGTATCCTGTGTGCGGCAATGGCACGATTGTGTGGCGCGGAGGTCGCCTTGGTCGGATTGGAAGCTGATCGGCAGCGACTCCAAATCGCCAAACAGAGCTACGGTTGTGATGCGGTCGTGGGCGATGTCAGTAGTTGGGCTCGGCAACGCGATGGCCTGGGTTGCGATGGTGTCATTGACGCCGCGGGCGTGAGCGCAACGCTGCAGGTCGCCATCAATGTCGTCCGGCCGGCGGGATGGATCAGCAAGGTGGGATGGGGACGCCAACCGCTGGATTTCAGCCTTGATCCACTGGTACAAAAGAATGTTACCCTGCAAGGTAGCTTCAGTCATCACTGGACGATTTGGGAACGTGTGCTGGCGTTGCTCACCAGCGGTCAGCTCGATGTCGCTCCGATTGTGGGTGGCGTGTGGCCGATTGACCAATGGCAGGATGCCTTTGAAAAGATGCATCGAGGCGAAGTCGTCAAATCCATTCTCAAACCCGTCTGACCCCATGCCCAAGCTCGCCGCCTTTCCCAAGGCCTACATGCACGCCCTCTGCAAAGATGGGTCGATGACGGTGACCGAGTGGATCGAACTCGCGGGAACGCTCGACATCGAGGGGCTGGAATTCTACGCTGGCTTTCTCGAACTCGCCGACCGTGCGACCTGGGACCGATTTCGCCGGCAGACTGAGGACGCCGGGATGGTAATTCCGATGCTCTGCTGCTCCCCAGATTTCACCCATCCCGATGCTCGCTTTCGCGATGCGGAGATTGCCAAGCAGAAAGGCTGGATCGAGATGACCGAAGCACTCGGCGGTAGCTTTTGCCGAGTGCTGAGCGGACAACGACGGCCAGAGCTTTCGCTTGATGAAGGCGTGCAGTTGGCCGCCGATAGCATTCAGGCCTGTTTGCCTTTTGCACAACAGCGCGGTGTGACCCTGATCCTAGAGAACCATTATAAAGATGATTTCTGGGAGTACCCAGAGTTTGCCCAAGCGATGGACGTGTTCTGCAAACTCGTGGCAGCCATCGATGATCCGAACTTCGGTGTCAACTATGACCCCAGCAACGCGTTTCTAGCGGGGGATGATCCCATCGAACTATTGAAGCGAGTCTCTGATCGGGTGGTCACCATGCACGCCAGTGACCGATATCTCCTGGCAGGAACGCTTGAAGACTTGCGGGCTGAGGAAAGCGGCTCGGTAGGTTACGCCAAGCGACTCCGCCATGGCGAAATTGGTAAAGGGCTCAACGACTACGACGCGATCTTCCAAGAGCTGGCGAGCAAGGGATTCGACAGCTGGATCAGTATCGAAGACGGGGTCGATGGAATTGAACAGTTGCGTCGCAGCGTCGAATTTTTAAAGCAGAAAATTGCGTTGCATTGGCCAATGCACGGCGGTTAATCGATTTCCAAGAGAGGTGAGTTCAGCAATTTTAGCCTCCAAGGCGGCCGCTGACCGTATACTTCAGTGTGTCGGTGAGCCATTTCTGCGATCCGCATCCCTCCTCGATGTCGAAAAAGGGAACCTGTGCGACATTTCCGTTCATTCGCTCTTGTCCTCGCCACCGTCGCGGGCTTCCACCATCCCAATTTGATCGCAGGAAGCCCGGTTCTGCGCACTCAGCGTGGTGCGGACTCGGGCAAACATGATCACGCCAATATTGGGTTTGAACTGTTAATCAATAAAGCGTTTCTGCCCAGTGATTTTGATCAGGAAGTGTTCGACAACTTGTGGCAAAGTTGGCCCGCCTCACTTCGCGAACGAGCTGCGAAGGCGTCCGTGGGCGAACGGCGGGCGATGGCTTTCGAACGCTATGGTCTGACTCCGCGCCCCCAGCAGGACCGCGGGAATATCGTTGACGGCAAGCGAGATCTGGCTGACCCGGGCAAGCCGCTGCAGTACGTCGTCGATGACCATGGCAATTGGACGATGAATTGCTTCTCGTGTCACGGCGGTACCGTCTACGGGCGACCTGTACCGGGCGCTCCTAACAATCGATACGCTCTGCAGACGCTGACCGAAGAGGTCCGCAGCACCAAGTTTCGACTGGGTAAATCTCTGGGAAGAATGGAACTCGGGTCACTGGTGATCCCACTGGGGACGACGAATGGCACTACCAACGCCGTGGTGTTCGGGATCGGCCTGATGAACTATCGCGACGATCAGCTCAATCTTGTGGATCGACCGCCGGCCTCATTCACGCATCACGACATGGATGCACCTCCGTGGTGGCATTTCTATCGACGACCTTACATCTACATCGACGGTTTCGCTCCCAAGGGGCATCGCGGTCTGATGCAATTCATGCTTGTGCCTGAGAATAACGCGAGCTTCTTTGCCGACCATGAAGATGATTTCCAAAAGGTCTACGCTTACCTGTCATCTTTGCGGTCACCGAGCTACCCGGGCCACATTGATCAATCGCTCGCCAGGCGAGGGGCGAAACTGTTTGAGAGCAACTGTGCTGAGTGTCACGGAACCTATCACCATCGGACAGATGCCGAATCTATCGCCGCGTATCCCAATCAATTGGTGCCGATCGAGGATATTGGCACCGATCCCGTACGTCATCGCGCCCTGACGGTCGCTGGACGGGAGCACTATGCCCGTAGTTGGTTCGCACAATCTGGTGGACCTGAGCGCCGCGAGACAATCACGGATCCCGCTGGTTACGTGGCGCCACCGCTCGACGGCGTATGGGCGAGCGCTCCGTACTTTCACAATGGCAGCGTCCCTACCCTGTGGCATCTCCTGCATCCCCAGGAGCGTCCCACCGTTTGGCGACGAGTCAACGACTCCATGGACGAATCAAAGGTGGGGCTGACGGTTGAAACGGTGCCTCGTGTCCCATTGGAGAAACCCGATGTGGCTCTTCGTCGGAGTTACTTTGACACGCGAAGGTTCGGCAAATCGGCCTCCGGTCACGACTACCCCAACCAGTTGAATGAGTCCGAAAAGCGAGCAGTGTTAGAATACCTCAAAACGCTGTAAAGCGACTTCGAGGCATTGGTTTGGCAACGGTTGACCGAGGTCACACTCGCGACCGCATCCACAAGCTCATCGAGTCACACTCGAAATGGCAGACCGTATGGTGCGGGATCTGACCAGCGAAATTGGCGAAACCCCGCCGTGGGTACTTTTCTTCATCGTTCCATCGACCTCCACGCATGCACGGCTCATCCAACCGAGGCGTGCCCCCTTTCCCCGTCGACCATGACCGTGCGACAATGGGTGGTTCAGGCGGGATTTTCTGTTCGCGTTTGGTGCCATTCATCGTTATTAAGAGAAAACTCGTGTCCAATCTATCGCCCGCGGGTCAACAGCTTGTTCAAAATCTGTCACAGCGTCACGGTGTGTCACCCGAGGCTGTTACGCATATGTTGATTGCCGTTCAAAATGGCAACGGCAGTATGGCTCAATTCAATCATCCCGAATTTGGTGGTTCTGGACAGTGGATGCGAGGCGGCATGACCATGGTCAGCGATCTCTTTAATAACCAACTAAAATTTCGCGTTGACAGCCTGTGCAGTGATATTTCGAACGAGCTTGCCAACCATCAGACCACACCGATGTTCGGCTCGTTTCAATCACAATCTCAAAACGGTTCAAGCCAACAGGCTCAATCGGCAGGCAGCCTGGGAGCAGTAAATTCACTCTTTGAACCCGATCCCGAACAGAATTGGTGGCCACAAGATCTAGGGACGCCCAATGCGGTGGGTAGCCAAAACAGTATCCGGTATGCCTATTTTGCTAGTGCCCGACGGTTAGCGGTATCCACCGGTGGCGACGTCTGGGTCTATGACACCGGAAACCATCAGATTGGAGGTTTCTCGCAACAGCAAGGCGTCGGAGGCTCGATTACGTTCAGTAGCCAGTTTGGGACGGTAGATCTATCCACGCTCCCGGTTGTAATGCGAAATGGCAGCGCCATGGATGCGGATTCCCGGCCGGCCACCAGCGATGCTGCTCCACCGCCAGAAGTAGCCCCGGCAGTAGGGGGGCAGTCGGGAGCCGCTGCCATGGCACCTGATGAGCATAAGACGTCGGCCGCCCCCCCGACCGACGAGCACGGCATTCTCTCCATGCTGGAGAAGCTTGGCGGGCTGCATGACCGAGGATATCTCAGCGATGAAGAGTTCCAGGCGAAGAAATCCGACTTACTCTCGCGGTTGTAGGCAAGAGATCGGCGGGGCATCAAATTTTCCGCCGCAATCCAAACAGTGGCTAGTGAATCCGCAAGGGTGATGCTTTAGACTGCCGCCCATGAACAAAAGACTCACCAAAATCAGTAAGTACCTCACCTTCATTTTGCGGCACGAACCTCAGGCGATCGGCCTGGAACTCGACGATGAAGGCTATCTCGCCGTTGACGAACTGCTCCAAAACGCGAATGCATCTGGTAAGAAAATCACTTCCGAGCAGGTGCAACAGGTCGTCGGCGGTCACGATCCACCCCTGTTTTCCTTTTCCGACGACGGCAGTCGCATTCGAGTCGTTGAAACATTGACGCCGGCGCCGTGGGGACGTAGGAAACGTTCTCCGTGGGATGGTCAGAGGTGACGCATTGACTGCCGCAGCAAAGCGAATTGTCCTGCTCGGCATCGGTCACACCAATGCGAACGTCGTCAGGCAATGGGCGACCGATCCAATTCCTGGCAGCACACTAACGTGCATCAGCAACTTTCCCACTGCCACGTATTCTGGCATGTTACCGGGAACTCTGGGTGGGCAATTCGACGATGAGGAAATGCGCATCGATCTGCCAAAACTCGCTGATCGCGCCGGTGCGACTCTACTTCTCGCCGATACGTGCGGTTTGGACCTCGTGGATGGGCGCATCCATTTTTCAGACCATGATTCGATTTCATTCGATGCGCTTTCGATTGGTGTGGGTTCTGTGCCCGCAAATTCTCAGGAACACGCGAATTCGCCGCTATTGATTCCAATCAAGCCAATGCAGACCTTCCTAGAGCGACTGGAAACCCGATTGCAGGCAAGGTCTTCAACCATGGGACATGATCCCACCAAAATTGCCATCGTGGGCGGGGGAGTCGCGGGCGTCGAGATTGCGTTCTGCTTGCAGGAACAATTCACCGAGCGTGCCCTGCATGACACCAGGATAGAGATTTTCACCAGTAGCGAGCATGTCGCAGCAGGCATGAGCGAGCGAGGCGTTCGTCGCATCAAACGACTGCTGACGAAACGCGGCAACCAAGTCCATGCCGGACACCGTGTGACCACGGTTGGCGAGTCTGAAATCGTGCTTGACGACGGCTGTCGCCACGTTGTTGATGCTGTTATTTGGGCCACCGGCGCCGCCGCGCCGCCAGTCCTTAGCAAGCTTGGATTGCGAACGGATGATCGTGGATTCATTGCGACGGGCCCGACATTGCAAACGCTAAGCGACCCTCGCGTTTTTGCCGTCGGCGATTCTGGAACGATCCTCCAATCACCGTCACCGAAGGCGGGCGTCTATGCCGTCCGGCAAAGCCCCATCCTCTGGCACAACATCCGCGCACTGGCCACTGGTGGCACGATGCAGCAATTCAAACCACAGCGAAGCTTCCTGAAGCTGCTGAATACCGGCGATGGCAAAGCGCTGTTGGAGTACGGCATGTTCGTCGCGCACGCTCGTTGGTGCTGGAGATTAAAGACATGGATCGATAAACGCTTCGTCAGCGAGTTTCAATCCGCATCGCACACGCACGTCTCGCGAGCACGACAAACGCAGCACGCCCGATAAGATGTCTCGCGAATCAGCGGCAACGAGATGGATGGCGACTCAAAACAACTCACCATTGAGTTCGCCTTGATCACGGGTGCCTAACGCTCCCCACAGACCAAACGGACTGGGGCTGCCGGGGGCCAGTTCGTCTTGCCCATGTTTGGTTATCGTGCCTTCTTGATTGCCACACTCGATGGAATCGGTAATGAACTTGATCGCTCCGTCGCCCATGGCGACGTGGCAGCCACCCTGGTGCCAGCTGCTGAATGTCAGGGTACCGATGGTAGCGGCATCGCCACCAAAGCAGAGTTCCCGATTGGGAGGGAGGGTTGTGTTGCACCCAGTCATCAGGGATTGCGAGTCGGCCCAGCGAAAACCGCGTCCTTGCGCCGAACTGTTCTCCAGCTTCGGGCTTCGTAGCCAAAACATCGGACGGTTAGGATCCGCTTGGCTGCGGCAGAACTCAACATCGTCTAGCACCCCAGGTGACCAACCATTGTTTGTCGAGGGCGCCGTTCGCTTGTCGAGATCGCTAAGATCGGTCGCTATTTCCCCCAGCATGATTGTACTGGACAATCCGTCGGTCACATCGCCATAGGACGTAACCATGCGAGGTACGAACATGCCGCGGCCGGTTGCCCGCATCAGTGTCTCCCCGCTGGGCGTCCACTGCGACGCTTCGTACCGCCACGAGCCTGCGTCCAATCCTTCAATGGCGTCGCCGAGACAGGCCGCATAATTGGTTCGGCCCATCGCCGGTGATCCAGCGCCTGGGTCGGACGGACATCGGTAAGTTGAAATATCAATCCGCCATGGTGTATAGGACACCTCCGATGGAGCAGGTCCCATGGATGGGTAGAGGTGAGTCAGTCCGTCATCACCATCGAGTGAGCCATAGGGGTCCATGCCATACGTCACGTCAGGATCTGCAGCATTGCTGGTGCGTGGTGGCGGCCCGGCATACTCATCACTGATCGCCTCCCACAAAGTTGATTGGCCAACGAATGGAGTGATGGATACGAGAAAGCTTAAGCGAAATTGGTTGGTATTGGTGGGGTCATTGGCATTGCTGAATGTTCCCGTCCCATGCAGCGGTAAATTCCCGAACGCGTCGTGATACTGGGCAACACCCAAAGCAATCTGCTTAAAGTTGTTGCTGCAACTCATTCGCCGTGCCGCCTCCCGAGCCGCTTGAACGGCGGGCAATAACATCGCCACCAAAATTCCGATGATGCCCATGACAACGAGCAACTCTAGCAGCGTGAATCCGTTATGATGGTGAGGTCGTTGCATGATGCTTCTGCGTTTCGGGGATTAATCGGAATGGTCGCTGAGGCTCAGTGTCCCAACCAAGCCGTTCAATCTTGGGTGAGACATCGTTTCCCATCTCGTTTTGGATCGGACCTTGTTCTCGGTCTACAACTGGCGCTGAAATCTAATGGAGGATGTCCTCGCGACTTTTCAGTCTAACGACCCCCTGTGCCCTGCGGGGCCAGGATGCGAACTTTTTTGAAAGAGATATGCCGGTTTCCCTTTCTTCCCACCGACTTTCGACCACCGACGTAACGTATGCGTCAGCGATGGTACAAGATTGCTTGACTGCAGCAATTCGTTGCGGTGCTAGTGACGTGCATTTGCAACCCAGGTTGCGGAGTTGGGATGTCTCGTTTCGTATCAATGGTGTATTGCAGCAAGTCGATTCGTTTCCGCGTAGCGATGAGAGTGACCCGGTGGCGCGTTTGATGGCGTTGGCGGGATTGCCGTCTTACCGGGGCGGCGTGCCACAAGAAGGTCCACTGCAGTGGCCATCCGATAGCGGCGAAACTCGGGAGATGCGGCTGGGGGTTTTCCCAACGGTGCATGGCAACCGGGCTGCGATTCGGATCATGGACGATCGTTATTCGATTCGGCAGCTCGACCAACTTGGCTTCGATGGCCGAATACAATCGCAACTGCAAAGCGTCTGCGATGGACGGGATGGCTGGTTGTTGGTAGCCGGCCCTGCTGGCAGCGGCAAGACGACAACCTTGTACGCTTGCCTCTCACAAATCGCCGCGGGCGAGTTCCGTCGCAGTGTGTTGACGATTGAGGATCCGATTGAAGCGGTGATCGACTCGATCAGTCAGAGTCAACTGGAGCCCACCAGTGGGTTGACATTGGCGGCGGCGATGCGCGCGGCTGTCCGTCAGGATGCCGAGGTATTGTTGGTCAGCGAGATCCGTGATGTGGAGACTGCCGAAGCTGTCTTGGCGGCTTCGATGACTGGTCATTTGTGTTTCTCGTCGATTCATGCTGGATCCCTCGGCGCAACGTTAAGGCGTCTGGTGCAGATGCAATTGCCCACATTTGCAATTCAAAGTGGCCTGCGAGGTATCCTGTGTCAGCGTTTGCTGCGCCGGAGGTGCGGTACTTGTAGTGGCCAGTCGTCGACTCCTCCTGGTTCGCCATGCGGGGTTTGCCATGGTACCGGATACGACGGTCGAATCCCAATCGCTCAGATGGTCACGTTCGATGGACAGTCGGCGGGGCAAGCAATCCTGGAGGCATTGGCTAATTCACTACCCGCGACGGAAATAGATCGGATCGCCTCACAATCCGGAATTGAGTCGCTAGCTGCTCAGGCGCAACGATTGGTGGATCAAGGCCAGACGGATGCCGCCGAGGTGTATCGCGTATTGGGAGGAACGCCTTGAATCCATTATACACAACCACAAACAGCATTGATCACGAATCCTTGGCGATGTTGCTTGATGAAGTTACTGCGATCGCGGCCTCGGGTCGCTCATTGACAATCGGCTTGGCTGATCTGGATCAGGTGGCGTTGGGTAAGATTGGCAGGGCCGCGCAGACTGTTCGACAGCGGATGGAACAGGGGCAGTCCGCGAGCGCAGCGATTGCCTCGCTATCGCAAACCTACCAAGCACCGATTCGTGGCGCCATGCTGGTGATGGCACGTACCGGGTCAACCCGACCGCTGCGTGAAACAGTCCGATTGATTCGTGAAGCCAATGAGCGACGACAGCAAATGACGCTCGCGGTGATCAATCCACTGATGAGTATCGTGGTCGCCGCGACGGTGGTTTTCCTCGTGATCCCATGGATTTTGGTATCGCTCTCGGAAGCTGAGTTGGTGAAGTCGGCATTTGCACCCACTGCGGTCGAAATTTCACACGCTTTCGTCAGACATTTTTTTCTGGCCGTCACCCTCACGCTGGCTGTCATCGCCATCGTGGCGGCGTCGCTATATGCTTGGCAGCGACGAGCTGGCCGTATCAGCGACGTGGCTGATGAGCAGGCGACCTTCTGTCGTTGGTTGGCCTTGCAGATCGAGGACCGGCAATACGGTGAAGTGGAGACGGCACGGGCGATCGAGACGTCGGCCGAAGTCGTCGGGCCGCAATTCGCTGCGGCATGGACACCGGCGTTGGAACGGATTCGCGGGGGGGCTCAAACAGCGGAGTCAATGTCAATGCCTCGATTCCTAGACGGACCGCTTCGGCAGTGTGTTGTTGACCTGGTGGCGGCACATCGCGATCGCGAGTCGATCGCCCTGGACCTTCAGCAGCTGAGCGAACTGTACGCGGATGAATCCCGCCGGCGGCGAGCTTGGTGGATCGAAACGGTTCCAAAGTGGGTCGCGGCGATCGTAATGGTCGCAGTTATCCTGATTTTGATTCAAGCGATCCTGGCCCCGTTGCTCGATGTGATCAACGAAGTGGCCCCGATGGGCGACAAGCAGGAATACAGGCAGGACATCCCTGCCCCGCAGACGACTAGCGGACATAGTCAGCTCGAGTATGCGACGGGGTTGAGTTCATGAGTGAGCGCAACGAGAACAGTTCGGATGTGAACGCGGTAGTCAATCCGTGGAGCATCGGGCAAACGGCCGAGTTTGAACTTTGGCAACGTGGCCGCGACGCTACCCGTCGACGTCTCAGTAGCGCGGTCACTGCGGGTTTTTTGTATCTGATGGCAGCGCTCGTTGTGGGGGCCTACCTGATCCTGATGGTCGCTGCGGTAGCGCGGGGTGCGGTGGTCATGGATGGTTGGAATGCGACAGCAATCGATTTGAGTTGGACGACTCAGATCGTGTGGTGCTACGGTGGCCTCGCCCTGCTCGCGATTATCTTCTACCCGTTGTTGCTCTTACTGATCCACGGCCGGTTGCCGTCACCACTGTCTCGATGCATGCGAATGTTTCCGGGGATCGGATCCACGATGCGAATGGTCGAGCTGGGTGATTTTTGCCAATCGATGTATCAGTCCTTGGCACAATCGCAGACCTACGAACAAGCCTTCACGCAAGCCTCAAACAACGCCCGTGACGCAGGCCTGCGTCAGTGGGCACACGCTGCTGCGTGCCGCCTCGAGACCGGGCAATCGCTCGCTGGCGTGCTGCGGTCAACCCCCGTGCGTGACCAGCCACTGCCGGCAATCTTGGCGTTCGTGCAAAGTGATATTTCGCAATCGGATACATTGCGAGTATGGCATCACGCTGCGGAGGAATGCCATTTACAATCGCAACGACGCCTGAAACGAACGACTCAGGCAATCTCTGTTTCGTGCATGTTGGCTGCGGTGTTCTTAGCAGCATTCGGCATGTTAATGGCTGCCACCATCACCCATCGGATGCTTCAGGGATGGTCGATGCTCACTTACTCGCCGAGCTATACCATCAAGTGGTTAGCAGAGATGGGGATATCAGAATGGGCCCTGATCCCAATCGCCCTCGGCATCCTGTTGGTGGCCACCCTACTGCGTGGCGTCAATCGCATCTCGCGAGATCGCGGCAGCGGCCGGTGGCGTTGGCTGCTGCCAGCGGTTTTAACTTGTGCTGAGTGGTCGCTCTGGGGCTTAGGGTTGATGGCGTTGGTCGTGGGATTGCCCCATCCAATCACCATTGTGCTGGCTGTCATGATCATCGCGTCGCTCGTGATCGCAGGGAGGTGGCGTCAACGTGACGAGGTTGAGTCGCTCAATCCCTGGCTGCGATTAGCGACCGATACGAATATGTCGATCCCAGTGCTGGTGGAAAGCCTGGCAGATGGATTTCAAGGCCGACTCGCGGAACAAGCAAGATCGTTTGCCGCGCGTATGAAACGCGGTGAATCCATGGTCGCTGCTGTCCGTCGCTCGCAGTTGCCGGTGCACGCCGATACGTTGGCGGCACTAGCGATCTCCCCTGCAAATCTCGTCGGTCAAGAGGCCACGCGGCGGCCCAGTGAAGCCCCCCATCGCACGCGGACGCGTCGCCAGATCGTTTCGGGAGACGACTCCACCTCCCAGTCGCCCGTGCTCGTATCGGAGCAGTTCGTCTATGTCGTTGCGACGGTTTTACTAGCGTGGTTGATCAGCCGCATGGTCCGGTCAGTCACGCTGCCTTTTTTCACATCATTGGCGGATGAGTTCTTTAATTTAAAGGATTTTGCCACGCCCGGGCTCGACCTCACCGTCATGGTTGGCAATGTCGTGGTCACGGTCATGGTGGTTTGGCTGCTGGCGGCGTTTTCAATTGCGGAGTTGCCGCTGTGGATGGTGCGATGGGTACCGTGGTTTGGCCGCCTCGCCATCGATCGCTGGCGATGCGGCGTATTGCGGACGATCGCCCATGGGGTGCGCGGCCATCAATCGGCCAGCGAGATTTTGCAATTCGCATCGGCAACGACACCGGTGCGTTGGATTCGGCGAGGTTGCGAAACCGCAAAGCAATCCGTCGACCATGGTGTGGGGCTGGCAGCATCGTTGCGCCGTGCCCAGTTCATCGCGGCTCGCGAAGAATCTTGGCTGAATAGCGCGGAGAAGAACGCCGTGCTGGCCGAAACGATCGAGCAAATTGTCGACAACATTCGCCGCCGGCAAACGCTATTATGGAAGGTCCGCAAGTCGTGGCTGGTGCCTCTGGCGACCGTGGGAGTCGGTATCTACGTGCTCGTTCACGGGGTCGTTGTTTTTCAGTTCTTAAGCAGGGTGATTGGTTGGAACGCGTGAAAATCCGAAATCATCATCGACCTGGTCGGGCCTTCACCTTGGTAGAGACCCTCATCGCTCTTGCGTTCCTGGCCAGTGCTACAGGAGTAGCGTTGAAAATGCATCAGACCCAGATGAATTTTGATCGCGTGGCGATGCAACGGCTGACTGACCAGCTCGCGATTGAGAATTTGGCTGAGCAACTTTCCACAGTAGTTGATTCCGAGCTCACCGATACTGCCACTCGGCTGGCAGAGGAGTCGGCTACGCACATCAGCGTCGAACCATTTGAGTCGGGATCCAAATCAGGCTGGCATGTCACAATCACGATTGAGTCCCCAAGTGGGCCGCTGACCCATCACTTGTGGCGACTGGAAGGTGAGGCATGAATGTTCGCACAGGCAAGTTGTTTTTCATGCCAACTCACCAGCAAGCATACAGATCGATGGATTGTCGTGCTGGCCTTCGTGCCAATCGTCGAGCGGTGCGAGAGAATCGGCGGAGTGGGTTCACCTTGATCGAATTGCTGTTAGTGCTCTCAATGCTCAGCACTCTTCTTGGGGGCACGATTGGTTTGTTAGCACTCGTCCACAACAGCAACGATCGGGGCCAACAAAATCTACTGCATCGACAAGAGATCCGTCGCTTCGCCGACGATGTTCGCCGTGACATGCACGCATCGAGTGCCGCCGAAATCAGGGAGTCGGAACTCATCCTGATGTTCGCATCGCCTGAATCAAAAATTGTCTATCGAGCTGACGGGGGTTCGCTTCTACGTCGCCAGACCAGCGGCACTGACGAGTCACCCGCAGGGCAAGATCAATATCGAATAGACGACAACGCAATGATTGCTGTTGATTGGTTGGAACAGGGCACCCAAGTCCGATGGACGATCACGCCGACTGATCGCCCCCACAGTCCCGTCCAAATCATCGCATCGAAAAGGCTCACGCAATGACTCTGATGCAGTCTCGATATCTTGGTTCAGACCATTCGGGGTGCCGACATCGCGATGCTCGCCAGCAAACCGGTTCGGTTTCACTGATGCTGGTGTTGATCTTAGCACTCTTGGTTGGCACCTTTGCAGTATCGTTGAGCGGTCGGGCAGCGCAGCAGCGCCGCGCGACCCAGCACCATCAAACGATCGCCGTGTTGGAGTCGGCAATTGATGGGGTGAGTCGAGCAGATTTCGCTGATGATGAAACGCTCCGACTACCAATCGATGAAAATGCAGGCAGGTGGATCGAAGTTCGACGGATGTCAGAGTCAGGCGACGAACTACACCTGTACCAGGCAACCCAGTTCCAGGATGATCGGCCTGGTTTATCGATCCTGCGAAGTACCCCCGTTGAATGACTATCCAGTTCACTGATCTTACAGGCTGCCGCACCGGCGTCGCTTTCTCCCCCAAATCCCACTTCATCGCCATGCCCATTCGCCGGAACGCCTTCACACTTGTAGAACTCTTGGTCGTGATCGCCATCATTGGAGTGCTGGTTGGTTTGGCTGCTCCAGCGGTGCAATCGATGCGGGAATCGTCCCGCCGGGCGGTATGCCAATCGCGGCTGACGGCAGTTGGAATGGCATTCCAAGGTTACCACGATCGTTGGCAGCACTTTCCTGTCGGGACTGTGGACGCAACGGGACCGATTGAGAGTGTCGCGGAGGGAAATCACCATAATTGGCTCGGACGCTTACTCGAACTGATGGACCAACCGGTGATTGAGTCCCATATTGATCGCAGTGTCAGTGTTTACGATAAGGTTAACGCTCCAGCGTTGGAGTTGCAGTATCCAGGTGTGCAATGTCCCTCTGCGACGCAAGAACCAGCTAACGCGAGCACTTATGTGGGACTGCATCACCCCTCCGAAAAGCAAATCGCTGAGACCGATCTGGGCGTGTTTATTTTGAATAAGCCGATCAGTCGAAACGACATCACCGATGGGCTGGCCAACACAGCGTTCGTGTCGGAAAAGATGTCATGGCCTGATGACCTGGGTTGGCTCAGCGGCACGCGGGCGACTTTGCGAAACGTCGGCGGTGGGATTCGAAGTTCAATCGACTCGTTTCAGTCCCCAGCGCCTACGCTGGTTGGCTCGATTGGAAGTCATCATCCTGGCGGAACCCATGTGCTTTTCGGGTCGGGGGAGATCCGGTTCCAAACGGTTCAAACGAACCAGAAGATTTTGGAGCAGATCGTCAATCGCCAAGACGGCCAGTTACCGCTGGAGTTTCAATCGCTCGAGTCATTGCGGCGCAAGAGCATTGAATGATGCCGCGGTCGCGTGATCACGATCGCCCCGGTGAGCGAAGTCGATTCATGAAAATGCTGCGAGATGGTTGTGTACCTCTGCACTGATGAGCGCGGGTGGCGAGCCTCGCAATCGCGTTTTATCGTTGGCGTGATTTGCATTCGTGTGGCAGCCATTGATTTGCCCGCGTCGGACGTTGTACAGGGAGTGGTCCCGTGCGGGATCTGACTAAATTGATTACCCTCTGTCGCCCGACCAGCAGCTCGACAATGGTGTCCGCTGTTAAACATCAACATGGAGTTTCGGATGCACCGTTGGCGGCGTTATCTTCCTACGGGTTTTTCGGTAGTTGGCTTGCTAATCGGCATACACTTTTTTTGTGTTTCGCTGACACCGTCCCTGTTGCCTCGCCACCCGGTGGCGCAAGGGCTACTCAGCGGCATCTCACTAGCGGTCGGCTACTGTGTGGGCGTGATCGGACTGGGGATCTATCGGTTCCTGCAATTACGAGAATGGCAGGGTCGATCGGCAAAGATCGCCCGACGCGTCGTCCTCGTGATCAGTGGAGTCATGCTGCTGGCAACGCTCACTCGGATGGCCTATTGGCAGAATACGATCCGCGCGCTGATGGACATGCCACCCGTCGACAGTGGATATCCTACGACGGTCTTTGCCGTGGCGGTGGTGACCGCACTTATCTTTCTGTTATCCGCTCGCGCGTTAATAGGCCTGTCAGGCAAGTTAGCGAGGGCATTGCAGAGATTGATGCCGCCACGTGTCGCAGTAGTCACGTCCTATGCGCTCATCGGCATCCTTTTGATTAGCTTGATCAACGGGATGATCGTCAAGCGTCTGGTGCGAATGATGGACGAGACCTTTGCGACCATCGATCAAGCCATCGACGAGGGGATGGAGCCACCGCTCTCACTATTTGCTTCCGGTGGCGTAGAGTCGCTGATTCAGTGGGATGAAATTGGCAAGAATGGGAAACGGTTTCTTCTCAATGGGCCGACGAGCGAACAGATCAGCGAGTTGACCGGACGCCCCGCACTGGAACCCATTCGCGTTTATGCGGGCTACAACACCGGGGAAACCCTGCAGGAACGCGCTAAGATTGCCGTCGATGAATTAATACGAGTCGGTGGTTTTGACCGGCGCGTGCTCGTGTTGGCTACTCCCACGGGGACTGGTTGGCTGGACCCATCCGCCATCCAACCACTGCCCTATTTGCATGATGGCGACGTGGCGATAGTGTCAATGCAGTATTCGTATCTGCCCAGCTGGCTGACGATTGCAGTGGACCCTGAAATCTCCCGTCGTTCGGCCAAGGCGTTGTTTGACCAGGTGTACGCTCACTGGACAGCGTTACCGAAGGAGTCCCGTCCCGAACTCTACCTGTTTGGGCTGAGCCTCGGGTCGCTCGGTAGCGAAGCGGCACTGGATTTATTTCAGTTATTGGGCGATCCCATCGACGGTGCGGTGTTGAGCGGGCCGCCCTTCCCCAGTCGATTGTGGCAGCAGATCGTCGCAGAGCGAAATCCAGGGACGCCCCAGTGGCACCCCGTCTTTCGTGACGCGGCATTGCTGCGATTCATGAACCAGGAGGGGATCGCTGCGCCGCCGGACGCGGACTGGGGCGTGTTGCGGACGATTTACATCCAGCACGCCAGTGATCCGATGGTATTCTTCTCGCCATCGTTGGCCTACAGCAAACCCCATTGGTTGGGCGAGCAGCGCGGGCCGGACGTGTCGCCTGACTTTCACTGGTTTCCACTGGTCACGTTCTTGCAAGTTGGTTTTGACGTGCCGATGGCGACTGCCGCACCACTCGGTTACGCGCACAATTATGCGCCTGATGAGTACATCGACGCCTTCATCGAAGTCACCCGGCCGCGGGACTGGACGGAGGAGGATACCGCTAAACTGAAAGCGAAATTCGCGGATTTTGACGCGTCGCCGCTCTGAGCACGGCGTCCTTGCTGTGGGAGGCTGTCAAGCCGCAGGGAGGATGGAGTCGCCGTTCTCGCCAATGCAGCCTTTCATGCGGTGGGCGCGGCGTTTTGGCGAGCGTGACGACTCGCTGAGCAGAGCCTATCCCACTTGGCCTCGTCGCGCTACAATGCGCCATTTTCACGTGCCAGGCAGCCAGCGATGCCGATTATCGAAGTCAAAGATCTGACAAAGCACTACCGTGTTTACCAGAAACAGGAAGGAATTGGCGGTAGCATCCGCGGGTTGTTTCACCGTGAATATCGAGATGTGCACGCTGTCGAGGGCATCGATCTCACGGTCGAACAGGGGGAATTCGTCGCCTTTCTCGGCCCCAACGGAGCAGGCAAGACGACCACCTTGAAACTGCTCTCAGGGGTGATCCAGCCCACCAGTGGAACGGCTACCGTCATGGGATACGTTCCCTGGTTGCGTCAGAATGAATACCGCCGCCGGTTCGCGCTCGTCATGGGCCAAAAGAATCAACTTTGGTGGGACCTCCCGGCACGCGAATCCTACCGGCTGCATCAACATATCTACGGCGTGGATCCGGCGGAGTTCACTGCGCGACTGGACGAACTGAGTGATCTGCTCGACGTTACGCGATTGCTCGATCAGCCGGTGCGGGAGTTGTCTCTTGGCGAACGCATGAAGATGGAATTGATCGCGGCGTTGTTACATAATCCGGAAGTGCTGTTCCTTGACGAGCCAACGATCGGTCTTGATGTCATTGCCCAGCACAACATTCAGAAGTTTTTGCGATACTACCAAGAGAAGCGGCAGATCACGATCTTGCTGACCAGCCACTACATGAAGGACATTGCGGCACTCTGCCGCCGCGTTGTCGTGATCGCCAGGGGGACGATCCAGTACGACGGATCGCTATCGGGAATTATCGATAAATTCAGCGGTGACAAACTCGTCACGCTGCAGTTTGCCGCTTCGGAATCGCTCACGTTGCCCAAAACGCTTGGTAGCATCGTCAATGAGAATTGGCCGAAGATCCAATACCGGGTGCCTCGCGGTGATGTTCCGCGACTGCTCGCCGAGACGCTGAGAGATCACGCGATCGAAGATATCGTCGTCGAAGACCCGCCGCTCGAAGATGTCATTGCGGATCTATTCCGCGAATCGATGCAGCATGATGAAACCAAATCCAAAACGAATACCACCTCTACCAGTTCCGTATGATCACACTCGAAAACATCTCAATCGGATTTCGCGGCCCTCAACTACTCGACGACGTTACCGTGCGGATCGGGCGGGGTGATCGAATCGGTTTGCTCGGCCGCAATGGGGCCGGAAAGACAACTCTGCTGAAAATCCTCGCTGGTGATATCACGCCCGACCACGGCAGCGTCGTTGCCGATGCGGGCGCGAGCCTGCGAGTGGCGAGGCTGACCCAGGATGTGCCGGCAGACATTCAAAGCAGCGTGCAGGAGCTGATGTTTGCCAAGGCGGAAGACATTCCCGGTTTGGCTGGGTCACTTGGCCCCGCTGACAAAACCACGAAAGACGATTGGGAAATCGAGCAGCTCATCGAAGAGACTCTCTCTCGGATGGCCTTGTCGGGAGACGCGCTTTTTCAATCGCTGTCCAGCGGTATGAAACGACGCGTTCTACTGGCCCGTACCATCGCCGCCAAACCAGACCTCTTGTTGCTAGACGAACCAACCAACCACCTCGATATCCATTCGATTTTATGGTTGGAAAAGTTTTTGGGCAGTTGGCCAGGAACGCTGATGTTCATCACGCACGATCGCTCGTTCTTGCAGTCGTTGGCTAGCCGGATTTGGGAGGTCGACCGAGGTCGATTGTTTGATTGGACGTGCGACTACCCCACTTTTCTCAAACGCAAAGCCGACGCGCTCGATGCCGAGGAGAAGCAGAATGCGCTGTTCGATAAGCGACTGGCTGAAGAAGAGGTCTGGATTCGGCAGGGAATCAAAGCGAGACGAACTCGTAATGAGGGACGCGTCCGTGCCCTCAAAGAGATGCGAGTGCAACGTAGCGAACGTCGCTCCACCGAAGCGACCGCAAAACTTAATCTGCAAAGTGCTGCTCGCGGGGGTGCACTCGTCGCTAAGCTTGAGAATGTATCGTTCGCCTATGGAGACGCACCGATCGTCAATGACTTTAGCACTCTCGTGATGCGCGGTGACAAGATCGGCATCATCGGTCCCAACGGTGCTGGCAAAACAACACTGTTGAAGTTGATTCTCGGCGGTCTCGAACCGACCGAAGGGGATATCAAACTTGGGACGAATTTGAAGATCGCTTACTTTGACCAACTTCGTGATACGCTTGATCCAGAACTGACGGTGACAGAAAATGTTGGTGGTGGCAGTGACAAGGTCGTAGTCGGCGACAAAACCAAACACATCGTTGGCTACCTTCAAGACTATCTGTTCACTCCGGAACGTGCTCGCACTCCCGTAAAATATTTGTCCGGTGGAGAACGAAACCGGGCCTTGCTGGCGAAGCTGATGACTCAGCCTGCCAATGTTATTGTCTTGGACGAACCAACCAATGACCTCGATGCCGAGACGCTAGAAATGCTCGAGGAGCAGCTTGCGGGGTTCGATGGCACCCTCTTGATGGTTAGCCACGACCGGACATTTCTCAATAATGTGGTGACCAGCACCATTGTCTTTGAACACGACGAAGCGCCCGGCACGGTGAGGGAATACAACGGGGGATATGATGAGTGGGAGGCGGCGAAAGCCAATCGCAATCAGGAATCGCCAACGCGCACCTCAAAGGCCAAGATCAGGTCAACAAGCGGTGGCGCAAAGAAGGGCACTCCGGACGAGAAGCCCGCCAGCCCCACGTTGCCGCGATTAAGTTACAACGAACAACGCGAACTGAAATCGCTGCCAGCCAAGATCGAATCGCTCGAAGCCAAGATCGAACAACTGCACAGCGAAATGGCAGAGCCCGCCTTTTATCAGTCGGGGGGCGAAAAAATCGCTGCGACGTCCAAGGTGCTCCACCAGACAGAGGCGGAATTGGAAACAGCGTTCGCTCGCTGGGAAGAATTCGAAGCTCGCGCGGCGGCTAATTCATGAACGCCCGTGCCAGCAAAAAAAATGAGTCAACCTCGTGGTATGATCATCCGCAATACTTCGACATGGTTTTTCGGGACGAGACAGCTGACGAAGTCGCCTTCTTTCAAGAGGTATTTGAGAAGTATTTAACGCGGCCCGCCAAGCGGTTATACGAGCCCGGGTGCGGTAGCGGGCGACTCGTTGCCGCGATGGCTGCCAAGGGTTTCGATGTTGTCGCCGTGGACAACAATGCCGCGATGCTTGCTTACCTGCGGCGGCGATTGTCGCGCCGCGGACTCGATGCGGAGTTGGTGCTCGGCGACATGACCAGCCATGTCTGTCAGCCCCTCGTCGATGCCGCATTCTGTACATTCAATACTTTTCGGCATCTGACCGACGGCGACTCCGCTGAACGACATCTCCGCAGCCTTGCTCGATCACTGCGACGGGGCGGCGTTTACATTCTCGGTTTTCACTGCATCCCGCTGGACGCCGACCCTAACTGCACCGAACGCTGGAAAGCGGCCCATGCGGGGACCCAGGTCAGCGTGACGCTGCGCGTGATCGATTTTCAGCGACGACGTCGCTTGGAAACACTGCGGGTCTCGATCAAGGCCACCAAACCGAGCGGCATTATCGAGCGAATCCGCAGCGAGTTCTCACTGCGACTCTACACTCCCACGCAGGCGCAGAAGCTTCTCGAAAGCGTCTCGGATATCTTCGAAATCGCAGGCATCTACGATTTCGATTGTGACATTGATCAAGAGCGGAAGATCGACGAAGACCTTACCGATGCCGTGTTTGTGCTCCGCAAGAAATGAAGGCACGATCGAAATCGAGTCAGCGCGCTGTCCCGCCCAACTGCACAACACCGTTGAGCTATGTGAACCGCTTGGATGACTGCCGGGGCCGTCCGTCGCGAGGTTGCACCCAAGCGACCACTGCCGGCGCAGGCTGCATTCCGTACACGTTAGCCAAACCCAGCCCCTATCGTATATGATTAGAGGGCTCTTTTCACTTTCCTTATCCTCATTCGAAACCGAGACTAAACGATGGATCGCTCGATGAAGAACTTCCTTGTCGCCGCTGCATTGCCCTTGGCACTGTCACTCGCGGTGGGCTGCGGCGGCAGCACACCATCAGAATCCTCCCCCGAGGATAGTGTGTCGACAGGTTTGGATGATCTCACACCCGCTCCACCATCGATGCCCGGCCAGGACGACCCGCCCGCCGAACCGGTTAACCCCGGCATGATGTTGCCCGACGACGTTCCGCTACCAGATCCATCGGAGATCAACGAGCCTCGTGAGAGCAATGGGGAAAAACCGAAGGGGATGGAGTTACCCGACGACATCCAGCCCGTCCAGACGAGTTCGACCGCGGCCGGAGAAAGCTTGGGAATGATTGTGGGCACGCAAACCAAGAGTGAAGATGCAGCGGAAGTCAAGTTGAACATTCAGTTGGCACCTTGGCAGGAAATTGATGCTGTGACCAAGCAGGCCGGCCGCATAACCGTGGTTGATTTCTGGTCGTTGTCGTGCGTGCCCTGCCTGCGAGAGTATCCACAACTCGTGGCGTTGCAAAAAAAATACCCGGATCGGGTGCGCGCTATCGGTGTCAATGTCGACTTCTATGGAGGTGAGAAGTATCCGCCTAAGTCGTATCAGCCGCAGATTACAAAGTTTCTAACGGCGGTTCACGCAACCTTTCCCAACTATATTTCTCAGACCCCAAGCGAAGACGTATTCAAGAGTGTTAAAATCAATGCACTGCCCGCTGTGTTGGTCCTTGATGAGCAAGGCACTGTGGTCGAGCGATTTACCGATGCAAGCCACTCCGGCGGATTTACCTACGAAGACGATATTGTTCCGCTCGTCGAAAAATTGATTGCAAAGTAACCTGCCAGCGGCACGAGAACGCCGCGGTGAGGATCGCACCGCTACACATCGTCGTGTGTTGCTCCGCCCAGGCTGCCTGTACGTCGCCTTCGCTCAGCAAACAATGACGTTGTTAGACGCGTGATCCATTGTTAATTGATACGCCCTAATTTAAGTCTTATCCGGCCACATCATCCTCGAACGGGATATTTCATGAGCGTCGAAATGCAGCTCGCTCGGATCATTATCTCCGAGCTTACCGATAATCAAGTCATCTATCTCAAGGAGGTCGATGGCGAACGTCAATTTCCCATCATGATCGGGATCTTTGAAGCCACTAATATCCAGCGTCGTGTCAAGCAGGACTATGTTCCACCGCGGCCATTGACACACGATTTGATTGTCTCGGTTGCCGAGTCGCTCGACGCGGTCATCGAGAGTATCGTCATTAGTGATTTGAGTGAGCACACTTATTTTGCTCAACTCAATCTGCGAACGTCGACAGGTGACATCATCGAAGTCGATGCACGGCCGAGCGATGCCATCGCGGTCGCCGTGACGTACGACCCGCCGCTGCCGATTTACGTTGCCGAAGAAGTCTTGGCCAGTGCCACTGGAACAACCGCCGAAGGTGATGTCGACGAGCCTCCTGAGTTCTAGCTGTCATGTCTTTCGATGAACTCGAATTGAGGTTCTAGCGGTGCCTGATGTGCGTCACATGCAGAATCGAGATTCGTACCATGGTTATGTTCTGGCATGACTTGAAATGAGTGCAGACTGACGGTGCGGTCTGACGGCAATCTCCCCCTTTTCCCACTCTCTCACCTTGAACTCCTTCTCAGACATCAACGCGATGCGGACGTGGTGCCGTGAACGACACGCTGAATCTCAATCCATTGGGTTCGTGCCGACCATGGGTGCGCTGCACGAAGGGCATCTATCGCTGGCGCGGCAGGCCAAATCCCAGTGTGACGTGTGTGTTGTGAGTATCTTTGTAAATCCGACCCAGTTCGCGCCGAATGAAGATCTCAGCCGCTATCCGCGACCGCTTCAACATGATCTCGAGCT
This sequence comes from Allorhodopirellula heiligendammensis, assembly GCF_007860105.1. Lineage (NCBI taxonomy): Bacteria > Pseudomonadati > Planctomycetota > Planctomycetia > Pirellulales > Pirellulaceae > Allorhodopirellula > Allorhodopirellula heiligendammensis. The sequence goes on along the minus strand of NZ_SJPU01000003.1, from coordinate 362,259 downwards.
TCTGGCAGGTGAAGGAGTAGATGCCGTTTTTCTGCCCACCAATGCCAGTATGTATCCAGCGGGGTTTGGAAGTTTCGTGATGCCGTCGCCGGTTGGCTTGTCGCTCGAAGGCCAGTCGCGGCCAGACCACTTTCGCGGCGTTACGACGGTAGTGATGAAGTTGCTGCAGATCGTTCCGGCAAGTGCCGCCTTTTTTGGTCAGAAAGATTTTCAGCAGCTACGAGTTATCCAAGACATGGTGCGAGACCTGAATGTCCCGACGGAGATTGTGCCATGTCCAATCGTTCGTGATGAGGATGGGCTCGCGATGAGTAGCCGCAACCGGTACCTCAGCGATGAACAGCGAGTCACTGCCTTAGCGATCCCCCGTGCACTCAGTCGTGCGGCAGCTGCAGTCGCCGCCGGCGAGATTAACACCGCGGCGATTGAGCAGATCATGCTGGAGTCACTATCGGACTGTGACAGTGTTGATTATGCGGTCGTGGCGGATTCAGAGTCCTTACAACCGATGAGAAAGTTTGAACGTCCCGCTGTGGCATTGATCGCCGCTCGAGTTGGCAACACGCGACTGCTGGATAACCGAGTCCTATGAAAACACGCTCATTCTACGACCGTCTTTATGCCGGCTCTGTCTTTTATCCCACGCTCGCATGGAACGTGATGCTGGGACGGGTATTGAAAGTACGCCGCTGGTGGGATTTTATCGACGACCATGTGATTGTCGGCGCTCGCCCCTTCACCCGCGACGTGGAAACACTCGCGTCGCTCGGGGTCCGCGCAGTTGTGAATACTTGCGAGGAGTATACGGGGCCAATCGAGGAGTACGGTCGTTTAGGAATTGTTCAGTTGCACATTCCGACGATTGATTTCACCCATCCAACGATCGAGAACGTCCGCCAGGCGGTTGATTTCGTCGACAAACACGTGCAAGCTGGCGAGGTGGTGTATATCCACTGCAAAGCGGGCCGCGCACGAAGTGCCACAGTGGCAATTTGCTGGTTGATTGAGCATCGTCAGTTGAGCCCCGCCGAGGCACAGGCACTCTTGCTGAGTAAACGTCCGCATATTAACCCGCGTTTGACTGAGCGTGCGGTCGTCAACGAGTTTGTTGCCAATCTCGCACAAGCAGCCAACGGCGATTTGAAACTGCCAACCGAACCAGACATTTCAAGTCAAGCATGAACGCCTCCCGATGAGTTTGCGGATCAGTGAGATCACTCGCTGGATATGCAACACGAGGGTGGGGTAGTTTCGCCGAGGTCGAGCATGTTTTGCACGCTGAGATAACGCAGGTCGCCAAGCTGATGGCAGTTTTCCTCCTTCGTATTGCGTCGCATGCGTCTGGAGCCGGTTTGTATCAACCGTGTACGATCGACACGCGGCTGCCTGAGCTGCTGGTATAGAATTAGATTAATATCCGAGGTTATGTTTTGAGCCGTCTGCCGATCGACGAGGTGTTACCGCAAGTGCTTGTAGCGGTCTCCCGCGGCAATCCGGTTGTGTTGAAAGCACCGCCGGGGGCGGGCAAGACGACGGGCGTGCCGCTGGCTCTGATGGCTGAGGAAACACTTGGCAGTCAACAGATTTGGGTCGTTCAGCCACGGCGATTGGCGGCCCGCAGCGTCGCCGAGTTTCTCGCCCGCTCGCTCAATGAGCCCGTTGGGCAAACGATCGGGTATCACGTTCGACTGGACCGGAAGGAATCCGCAGCGACGCGAGTGTTACTCATGACGACGGGGATGTTTCTCCGACGAATGCAGTCCGACCCGCTGCTCGAGCGAGCGGGCTGCGTGATTCTCGATGAATTTCATGAACGCAGCATTGATCTCGATTTGTCACTCGCACTCACGCAGCGACTGCGCACGGAACTTCGCGATGATTTGCGTCTGATCGTGATGTCGGCCACCCTCGATCCGCAACCAATTGCGGACTACCTCGGCTCTGGCGCCGTGCCAGTGTCCTGCCAGGGCCGAAGCTATCCGGTGATCATCACTCATCATGACGCAGTTCCGAACCAGAGACTCGAGAGCGTCATAACGCCAGTGATCGCTCACACGGTCGAAGAGACCAAGGGACATGTGCTGGTGTTCCTACCCGGTTTGGCTGACATTCACCGCGTTCGCAGTGCGTTGGCCTCGTTACCGCTCGGTCGTGACGTGGAGATCGTGACGTTGCATGGCTCGCTGTCGCCGAAGCAGCAAGACGATGCGATTCGGGGTGGAAACAGCGGCGGACGCAAACTCATTCTATCGACGAACATTGCCGAAACCTCTGTCACAGTGGAAGGCGTGACGGCCGTTGTGGATTCAGGATTGGCGAAGATCCCCGTTCTCGATTCTCGACTGGGGTTAACCCGCCTACAGACTCGCCCGATCTCGATCGCATCAGCAGATCAGCGAGCGGGGCGGGCTGGCAGAACCGCACCAGGGGTCGCCCACCGCCTGTGGTCAGCCGCCGCACACCGCACGCGAGACACGTACGACCGTCCCGAAATCTTACGAGGCGATCTGTCTGCGACGGTGTTGACGTTGGCGTGCCTGGGCGAGGCGGTCGACGAGTCCTTTGCTTGGCTGACACCGCCTCCGGAGCATTCCCTCCTCGCTGCCAAAGAGCGGCTGCAACTGCTCGATGCGATTGATCCGCAGGGACGAATAACGGCATTGGGGAGACGAATCGCGGCTCTGCCTTTAGATCCTCGGATCGCACGTTTCGCACTTGCCGCACGGCAGTACCTGCACCCCTCCCAGGTAGCTATCGCAGCGGCATTGTTGAGTGAACCCAACCCGACTATGAAGTCCAAGGTTTGACAAGTGGTGTTGGGTTGTTTTTTGTCTTACTTCTTTTTTTTTCCGCTGGTGGAGGTGAGGTGCCGTTCGCCGGAGGCTTTTTTCGGTCGCTCGCCAGAGCATGGCGACCGAAAAAAGGCGCAGGTGAATGGCACCGGTTTCCATCTCGGTTGATGTCGATCACGGATGCATCAACGGCTTTTGACACGAACGGGTAAGGAGCTGGATTAAACGACTATTCGAGGTGTGAACGCTCTTGGTCCTGGTGGGCCAACATGATTCATGATGGCGGCGTCCCCTCAGTTATCCTTGCACGGTTCCAGCCACTTGATTCAGACTGGCGACGTGTTTCGGCGAGCACTTGCCTGAAGGCTTCAATGAGCAGCAAGTGGTCTTCCTTCGGTACGGCACATTCTTTAGGGCGATGTGTCGGATAGTTCTAACGATCCTTTGCAATGGATCGATCCTAGATCGAACGGTCCGCATCAACTTGGGTCGGTGCTCAGTACGGAGGGCAGGTCTGTTCCTTGGTGGTTCGTGTCGTGGGCTGGCAGCGGGCTCCTGGGGTGATCGGGGTTGGTGTTGGTGTTGACTGAAAGAATGACGATAGGGTTGGAGTAATGAGATGGTTTAAATGGCCAGCAGGTCCGATTCGTTACGACGATGTTTTCACATCAGTCAGCCCGTTCTGGTTGTCCTGCAGGCTTGGGTTCATCAGTTGATTAGAAGGCGAGCAAGGCCGATTCGTTACGCCGATGTCGGAGCATCAGGCAGGGATTACTGGCTTTCTTGCTCGCCGTGGCTTGGAGGTTTTCGTTTGTCGTTTCTCGTTGGGTTGAGAAGTGGACCGAGGCGAGCGCGTCGCCGGCGAGTTGGTCGCTTTGCGTTTGGAAGCGGTCGGTTTGGCAGATCCAGTGCTCGTTCTCTTCACGGGATTCTGCCCAGTTGTTTTTGAAGCACCCCTCTCGGCGGCCTCTCTCGCCGCGCGGGCTTCCTTGCGAAGACGACTTTTTCGCTGATCTGCATTCTCTTTGGGTTTCATGTTTTGCAGTGAGTCCTTGAGCCCCGTCGGCATCCTTCCGAACGATTCAGTGACCTGGATCATTTGCTTGGGATCCCAATCCTTTTCGTCTCGCAGCATCGCCCAGGCGATCACAGCGATCTTGCGAGCCAACGCGATCGCAGCTTTCTTCTTACGTGTTTTTTGCTTGCCACAGATCCTCTCGTAGACACCTTTGGCCCATGGGTTGTATCGCAGCGACGCCCAAGCACATTCGACGAGGATCGTTCGGGCCAGCGGGTTGCCACGCTTGGTAATGCGTCCGTTGCGATCCGTTTCGCCGGATTGATACTGACGTGGAACCAAGCCGAAGTAGGCCGACACTTGTCGTCCGTTTTCAAAGCGGTGCGGGTCGTCGAGACACGCGACGAGGATTTCAGCGGTTCGTGGTCCGACTCCGGGGATCGTTTGGACTCGCTTGATGCGTTCGTCATTCTTGCCGATCGCTTCGAGCTTCTTGACGACACCAGTGAGTTGCTCGGTCAGCGAATCGAGGATGGTCAGTTCGATGTCGAGCTCTCCTTTCCAAAGTTCGTCAGGTCCGCAGTCAGCCAGGGGTTTGCGAAACGAGTTGATGTGCTCGCGACCGGAGTACCAGGCTTTCTCGCCCGTGGCGATCTCGATCCCGTGGTTAACGAACCAAGCACGGATGGCATTCTTGGTTTTGTTGATTCGTCCGTCGAGAGTCTTGCGGTATTTGACGAGCGATCGGAACTCACGATGTTCCAGCGTCGGTGTGTGGACGCCTTTGAGTTCGCCCATGGCGGCCATCCGAGCGAGCTTGAGAGCGTCGTCACGATCGGTTTTGCGTTTGACGTTGGCCCACCGCCAGGCTTCTTCGTTGGTGGAGCAGACGAGTGTTTCATGCCCTTGATGTTGTGCCAGATCATTGATCCATCCCGAGGGGCCGCAGGCCTCCATGACGACCAGATCGGCCTTGGTGTCGTGGAAGATGACACCGAAGTGTTCTCTCGTAGTGGGTGTCGTGACAAACTTCGTTTTGCGAGTTTTGGAGTCGAAAAAGCAGCAAACGGAGTTGAATTTGCCGAGGTCAAGTGCGAGAATCTTCATGTGATTTCAGTCCATGTGTTTGGTGGGTGGAGCGAATGTGACGGGCAGCCGCAAGCTGCCCAGATCACGGGTTTGAGTCGCCAGTTTTTTAACGAATGGCTCCCACCCGTCAAACCTTGGACTTACATGGATTCTTTTGAGCGTGACTCGCCCGAACTGGACCGACTCTCGCTCGCGGAGAAAGCAAAATGGATTGTTGATAAGCCGCATGGTGTGCGTAGTGCATTTCGCCGAGTGTCCCAACAAATCGAGCGATCTCTACCAGACGAACCTCCACCGGCAACAGACCTGCAACAATCGTTCGATGAGTCAATCGCACTCGCCTTGCTAGCGGCCTATCCGGACCGGGTTGTCATGCGACGCGATAGCGACCCTGATCGTGGCGTGATGGTCGGCCGCCGAGGCGTCGTCGGATTGTTGGCAGTGCCGCACTTAGATTCTTCAGCTGAGTTTCTGGTTTGCTACGATGTCGATGGAGGCTCGTCGCAGTCACGAGTGCGTGGTTCCGTTGCCATCGACGCGTCCTGGCTGCCGCAGGAGCATATCGATGTGGGGATTGAGGTGGGATTTGACTCCGAGCGAGAGGTGGTCATCTGCCGCGAAATCAGGCGGTACGTGGATCTCGTTCTCAGTGAAACTCCGATTGCATGTCGCGATAGCGAAGCAACGGCGCAATGCCTCTTCGCAGAAGCCTGTCGGTCTCCCGAACGTGTGGTTCCCGACACCGCGCCCGGTGACGAAAATAACGTCGCGGCATGTTTGTTCAGGATCGAATTGACGCTCGCGAACTCTGGTGGGAGCGGAACACCTGACGCACTGGCACCGGACAGGCTCTGGAAACAGATTTGTCGAGAACTTTGTCACGGGCGTCGCTCGTTCGCTGAACTCCGGCGAGCCCCCTGGAAGGATTATCTGATTGGGCAGATCGGTTATGATGTTTGGCAGCGTGTGCAAACCGATGCGCCGACACACCTGCTGCTACCGAGTGGCAATCGGGTAAAGATCGGCTATGCCCCGGGACGTCCTCCTTGGATTGAGGCCAAGATCCAAGAGTGTTTTGGATGGCAGAGCACGCCGCGTATTCTTGGCGGTCGAGTCGCGGTTCAATTGCACTTGCTCGGTCCCAATCGTCGCCCCCAGCAAATCACGGACGATCTTGAAAGTTTTTGGAATAACACATACGGCGAGATTCGCAAAGAGTTACGGCGCCGGTACCCAAAACATCATTGGCCTGAAGACCCCCAAACTGCGCAAGCGACTCCGAATGGATTGAAACCACGCCAGTAGGAGCGTCGCTCCGACACGCTGAACCGACACGTGGAGGATGCAGCAACTCCTTGCCAGGCTCCAAGCCCGTCCAGCCCCTCCGACGGAGTCTCGGGGAAACCAGCTACCCAATCGATTCGTCACTTTCCAGCCTAAGGATTCTCATGGCAAACCGACTCGCCCAATCACTCAGCCCCTACCTGATCCAACACCAAAACAATCCCGTCGACTGGATGCCATGGGGTAATGAAGCGTTTGAGTTGGCACGCGATCGTGACGTGCCAATCTTTCTGTCGGTTGGTTATGCCGCGTGTCATTGGTGCCACGTGATGGCGCATGAAAGTTTCGAGCACGAGGAGGTCGGGGCGTACCTGAATGAACACTTCGTCAGCATCAAAGTCGATCGGGAAGAACGCCCTGATATCGACCAGATTTACATGAATGCGGTGCAGTTGATGACCGGGCACGGTGGCTGGCCGATGAGCGTCTTTTTGGACCATGAGGGGCGTCCCTTCTACGCGGGCACCTACTGGCCGTTGACACCGCGAGGCGGGATGCCAGGTTTTCCACAAGTTCTTGACGCCCTGGTCGATGCATGGACGCATCGTCGCGATAGCATCGCCACTCATGCGGAGGAGATCACCGAGGCGCTGCAGCAGCTCGCCATCGGCACGGGAGCGACCGGAGACCGGGTTCCGGGGGCGGATCGTATCGGCGTGGCCGTCGAGCAACTGCTCAAAACCGTCGACCAAACATGGGGTGGCTTCGGCAGTGCTCCTAAATTTCCTCACGCAACCGATCTGGAGTTGATGTTACGCGTGGGATCGCGAACCGGCGACACCCGTCTGATTGACGCGGTGGAACTCACGCTCGATAGAATGGCTTCGGGAGGAATCCGAGACCACATCGGCGGAGGCTTTTCACGATACAGCGTTGATGGGCGTTGGTTGGTCCCGCATTTTGAAAAGATGCTTTACGACAATGCCCTCCTCGCGATCATCTACACGCGCGCCATGCAGGTCACTGGGCAGGCTCGACACGGCGTGGTGGCCGCCGAGATTTTGAATTATGTGCAACGCGACCTGATTGATTCATCGGGCGGGATTCATTGCAGCGAGGATGCTGACAGCGAAGGCGTCGAAGGCAAGTTTTATGTGTGGCATCCAGCGGACGTGGCCGACGTGCTCGGACCGGAACGAGGCCAGCGATTCTGCCAGGTGTACGATATCACCGAGCGAGGAAACTTTGAGGGCCACTCCATCGCCAATCTGCCGCGTCCCTTGGCCGACTGGGCGGACACCTATTCCATCCCACTCGATGAACTCGATAGCGAGCTCGCTGAAGGTCGCAAAATGCTCCACCTTCATCGCGAACAACGAGTCAAACCACAGCGAGACGATAAGATTGTTGTCGCCTGGAACGCACTCGCAATTCGAGCATTTGCGATTGCGAGTGTCGTGATGGGACGCGACGACTACTTGGAAACTGCGACGCGAGCGGCCAACTTCATTCACGATTCGATGAGAGACAACAGCGGGAAATTGTTGCACGTGTACCGGAATGGCACCGCCCCCGGAACGGCATTTGTGGATGATCACGCGTTGCTAGCCGAAGCAATGATCACTCTCTATGAGGCGACTGCCGACGAAGCGTGGTTGCAGCAGGCGGTCGCCCTATCCGATGAGATAGTCGACCGATTCAGCGACGCGGGCGATGGAGGCTTCTACTACACTGCCAACGATTCCGGCGAACTGATCACGCGAAACAAGGACTGGCATGATGGGTCGCTTGTTAGCGGCAACGCTGCTGCATCCATGGCATTGCTGAAACTGGCTCGGTTAACGGGAAGCGAGCGTTTTTATAAAGCTGCCAGTGACACCCTTCGCGCTGGGGAAACAGTCATCCGCACTCAGTCTCGAGCCTGTTCAGCCTTGATCAGTGTGCTCGATGAACTGCACCACCATCAAGGCGAGCTGGTGATCGCGCTCAGTGAAGGGGCGTGCATCACCAGCATCGCGAGGCAGCAAATCGCTGCGTACCGACCGGGCCTGAGTATTGCCTGGGTACGCCCCAACGGATCGTCCGCAAAGTCGCCATTGGCGGGTGCGTTAATTGCCGGCAAGGCACCACTGGGCGATTCCTGTACACTGTATCGTTGCCGCGATTATCACTGTGAGTCACCTATGATCGACCCGTGACACTCACAATCCATTCGTTTCTAAAGAGAAAACGCAGCCATGATTCCCAAGAGCTACGAGAAGATGCATGTGGATTTTCCTGAATTCATGCAGGCCTACGAGGCAATGGGCAAAGCCGCTCGCGAGTCTGGGCCCCTTTCAGTTCGGGAAGTCGCGTTAGTTAAACTCGCAATCTCAATCACCGCCGGGCTCGAAGGCGGAGCTCACTCTCATACCCGCAAGGCGCTCCAGGCAGGCTGCAGTGGAGACGATCTGCGGCACGTCGCACTATTGACGGCTCCGACGATCGGATTCCCCACCATGATGCGAGCGAAGAGCTGGGTCGAAGACGTGTTGGATAAGTAGCCCAGGAGCATTGCCCGGGCCGCCCCGACCGACCGCGCCTGTTGGCGGCGGTCACTCAAGGGTCACGGATCGGACCGGACAGCGGATCGGACTGGACAGGGCCCCATCCGCTGGAAAAGGAAGTCTATGATGCGTCTGAGGCAGGCTTCTTGGCAAAGCGTCGAAGCACGACGTAGAACACTGGCGTTAAAAACAGCCCAAAGATCGTCACGCCCAACATCCCGGCGAACACGGCCGTACCGAGCACGCGGCGCATCTCAAAGCCGGCACCGGTAGCAACCAATAGCGGGATGACGCCAAGGATGAACGAGAACGCCGTCATTAAAATGGGACGCAGGCGCATCCGACAGGCATCGACTGCTGCGGTAAAGCGGTCTTTGCCCTTGTCTTCTTCGGCTTTGGCAAATTCAACAATCAGAATCGCGTTCTTGCACGCGAGTCCAATGAGCACAATGAATCCAATTTGTGTCAGGATATTGTTATCCATTCCGCGAAACCAAATTCCAATAATGGCGAACAATAGACACAGCGGCACAATCAGCACGATTGCCAATGGCAATAACCAACTCTCGTACTGTGCCGCCAACGCCAGGAACACGAACAATACAGCCAGGGGAAATAGATACACGATCGTGTTGCCGGCCTGTTTCTCTTGGTAGGCCAGTTCTGTCCACTCGTATCCGAAACCGGGAGGCAATGTGCTCGCTGCGAGATTCTCCATCGACGCCAGCGACTGTCCGGTACTGAAACCCGGCATGGTACTTCCATTGACGTCAGCGGCAGGATAGAGGTTGAACCTCACCAATCGATCCGGCCCAGCGATTTGATCGACCTCGACAACCGAGCCCAACGACACGGTTGCACCACTTGCGCTGCGGGTTCGCAGTTTCAAAATATCCGATGGCTCATCACGAAACTCAGGCTCCGCCTGTGCGACCACCCGGTAGGTTCGGCCGAGCAGGTTAAAGTCGTTGACGTAGACCGAACCGAGGTAGACCTGCAGTGCCTCAAACACTCGGTTGACGGGAACGTCTAGCATCTCCGCTTTGGTACGATCGACGTCCGCGTAGACCTGTGGGACGCTCATCCGAAAGTTCGTGAAGACCTGCGCGACTCCTGGCTCCTGGTTTCCTTTGCCGACCATCTCTTCAGCAACCTGATTGAGGACTCGCGAGCCCGCACCGCTGCGGTCCTGGACATACATCTTGAAACCACCGCCGCGACCGATCCCACGCACCGGCGGAGGCGGGATAATAAACACCTCCGCCTCGTTGATGGTTGACACCGCTGCCCGCATATCGGCGACAATTTTTTCAACCCCACGGTCTCGAGCGGCACGTTCCTTGGCGTCCTCAAGAGGTAAAAACGCAACTGCAGCGTTCGGACTGATCGTGAAAGTCGACCCGGACAACCCCACGATACCAACCGCATGAGCAACCCCATCGATCTTCAAGCCCATCGCCGCAACCTCCTTCGTAACCTCATTGGTGCGTGATAAGGCAGCACCGTCGGGCAAGCGAATGGCGACGATGACATATCCTTGATCTTGCTCCGGGATGAATCCGGTGGGCACCAATGAGAAACTGAATCCAGTCGCGACCAAGAGGCCGGCATACATCAACAGGATGAGCGCCGATACACGCACTAACCGCGAAACGATGCTCGCATAGACGTTGCTCGTCGCATCGAAGGTCCGGTTAAACAAACGGAAGAACCAGCCGAATAGAAAATCGGCGATGCGGCCCGAACGGCTCAATTCCTTGTTTCGCGGTTGCAGCAAGAGCGCGCACAACGCAGGGGTCAAGGTTAACGATACAAATGTCGAGATCGCAGTCGATATTGAGATCGTCAATGCGAACTGCTGATAAAACTTCCCACTGATGCTGGGAATGAAAACAGTCGGAACGAACACGGCGATCAACACCAGGGTGGTTGCAATCAGGGCCGAACCGACCTCATCCATTGCTTTGTGCGAAGCCTCGCGAGGCGAGAGCCCTTCCGCGATGAGCCGCTCGACGTTTTCCACCACAACGATCGCATCATCCACGACGATCCCGATCGCCAAAACGAGCCCAAAGAGCGATAGCGTGTTGAGGGTGACCCCGAGCAACTGCATGATCGCAAAGGTGCCGATCAGAGAAATCGGAATCGCCACCACCGGAATAATTGTCGGTCGCCAATGGTGTAGAAACAAGAACACTGTCAACACCACGAAGGCCGTCGTAATCAGCAGCGTGAAAAACACTTCCGCGATGGATTCTTCCACAAAGTCGGTTGGGTTGTAAGCAATTTCATAGCCAATCCCCTCAGGAAAGGTCTCGCTCATATCCTGCATCGTTTGCTTGACTTCCGCAGCGGTATCGACCGCATTGGTTCCCGGACGCTGATACACGAGCACGGCAATCGCGGGCTTGCCATCGAGGTAGCTCAAACGGGAATAGTCCTGCGCGCCAAGCTCAACGCGTGCTACGTCGCTGAGCCGCGTAACGCGACCGTCCTCACCACGCTTGACGATGATATCGTCGAACTCCTCCGTTTCGATCAGGCGACCATGGGTGGTCACATTGAGCTGGAAATCACCGCTGGAATCAATCGGAGGTTGCCCGATAACGCCCGCCGCGACTTGCGCATTTTGGCCACGAATCGCCGCGATCACGTCGCCCGCCGTCAGATCGACGTGCGCCATTTTTTCGATATCCAGCCAAATTCGCATCGCGTATTCATTACCGCCAGCAATGCGGATCTCACCGACCCCGTCAAGCCGCATCAGGGCATCGCGAACTCGCAAGAATGCGTAGTTACTGATGTAGAGCTCATCGCGACTCTCGTCGGGCGACTTCAAATGCACCACCATCAGCATGTCGGGAATCTGCTTGGTGGTCGTGACACCAATTTGCCGCACCTGCTCAGGCAGCTTCGACAACGCCACGGCCACCCGGTTTTGCACGAGCACCTGAGCATCATCCAGATCCGTGCCAAGCTTGAAGGTAACCGTCAACTGCATGGTGCCGTCGGCACTCGAAGACGATTCCATGTACAGCATATCGTCGACGCCGTTCATCTCCTGTTCGATCGGAGTGGCAACCGTGTCAGCGATGACCTGCGGCGTTGCCCCAGGGTAGCTCGCACGCACGAGAATCGTGGGCGGAGCGACGTTGGGATACTGGGATACCGGCAGTGACACATAGGTGATCCCACCAACGAGCACGATCAAAAACGATAGCACGGTCGCGAAGATGGGGCGTTCGATAAAGAAGTGAGGGAATTTCATTTACTTTGCCTCCTCACTATCGACCTGGAGAGAAAGCCACTCCTCTTTGGGGACGGGATCATATTCATCGGGCAGGCCGTCTTCGATCACCTCGATTTCCTGCTGATCCACTTTGACTTGCAACTCAGGTCGCGCTTTCAGCAGCCCCTCGATGACCAAAGACTCATCCCCAGATAGCCCTTCGCGAACCACTCTCAGTCCATGCACCAGCGGACCGAGCTCAACTTGTTTTCGCTCAATCAATCCGTCCACAACAATGAACACAAACTGCGAGGCTTGGTCGGTTCCGATTGCAGAATCAGGAATCAAAACAGCTTCATAAGGAGCACTTCCTGGAATGCGAATCCGCGAGAACATCCCCGGAAACAGCACCTGATTTTTATTGGGGAAGATCCCCCGAGCGCGCATGGTTGCCGTGGCAGGGTCGAAGCGGTTGTCGACAAAGTCAATGTGTCCTTGATGTGGGAACCCTTGCTCGTCGACAAGTCCGAGATAGATAGGGTTGCGGACTTCACGCGAGCTCCCACGTTTCCCCGAGGCGGCCAAGCGAATGTATTTGAGAACTTCCTGTTCGTTGACGTCAAACGTACAGTAAATCGGTTCCACTGACGTGATGGTCGTCAACAGTGTCGCGGTTGCTGACGCACCCCCGCTAACGAGGTTGCCCTGGTCAACAAAATTACTGCTGATCCGGCCTGTGATGGGCGCGATGATCTTGGAGTAGGTGACGTTGAGTTTTGCCGCTTCGAGGCCCGCACTCGCGGACTCGATTGCTGCCTGGGCGGCATCAATCATCGCCTTTGCGGAGTTCACTTTGGCGCGGCTCGCTGCTTGATCGGCATTGGCTTGATCGAACTCAGCCTCTCGTTGGTCCAACTCGTCTTGACTAGTCGCGTCGCGGCTCATCAAGGTTCGCGCTCGTTTCAGACGCGTATCGGCCAACTTCACGGAAGCATCGGATTGCAACTGCTGGGCCTCCGCTTCAGCGACCCCGGCCTGGGCCTGGAGGAGCTGAGCATTGGCTTGACTCATCGCGGCCTCCATCGATTTCAACTCGGCATCGAAGGGCCGCGGATCAATTACGAAGAGCAGATCGCCTTTATTAACGATCTCGCCCTCCTCAAAGTGCAACGACTGAAGATAACCACCCACGCGGCTGCGAACTTCGACGAATTCGATCGGCTCGAGCCTGCCGGAATAAGAATCCCATTCAACGATTTTCTTGACAATTGGCTTGGCAACCGTGACTTCCGGCATCGGGGGCGGCGCGGCCCCCTGTGGCGCCGTGCGACTGCAACCGACCACGGCAAGCAGCCCGAACAGCACGACCCACCGACTGCGGGGAGGGGCATACTGGGAAGGAACTCTCGTTGTTTCAGCAAGTCTCATGAATGATCTTCTGTTGCTCGTTTTTATTTCATGCGAAATCCCCGCGTGGGCAGGGAAAATATTTTACTAATCAAATACTTGTCAGTCAATAACCAATCGCTATGATATTCGTCATGAAGCTGCAAGACGAACTTAAACGACCAGCGCCCTACTCGTCGATCCAGCAGGAGACGCTGCTCAATCTATTACGTGCTGGCGATCAAATCGAGAATCGGCTGGCGCGACTATTCCGTGAACATGACTTGACCCTGTCCCGCTTCAATGTGCTGCGGAGTTTAGCGCTGGCCGATCGCCGATTGACTTGCGGCGAGATAGCAGACCGTATGATCCAGATAGTGCCTGCGATCACGTCGCTCGTTGACCAGTTGGAAAAGCATGCCTTGGTGGAGCGCCATCGTTGTGTCGCGGATCGACGTGTCGTCTATGTTTCGATCACCCGCAAGGGGCGAAAACTATCCGACTCGCTCCTGCCCGCGTTGGCCGAACTGGAAAAAAGTTTACTCAAAAAAATCACCGCTAAAGAACTGAAGCAATTGCTCGAATTGCTCGAAAAAACGCGTGAGTCGATAGCCGCGAGTGATGACTAACATGCCCCCGGTCACGCACCCCTCGACGACACCACCCTCGGCCCTCACCGACGACAGAGATCACAATAATTCCGCGAGCGTTCCAGCGGAGCGCGTCATCATTGAACTCGCTCGCAACCTGCACGCCAGCGGATCACCGGCTTACGAGCTCGATCAGCGTATGGAGGATGTTGCTGCATATCTGGGCTGTCCTGCCACCTTTTTTTCCACCCCGACATCTCTGTTCATCACCTTCGCTCACGAGGAGGGGCGGACGCGACTGCTACGGGTCTACCCATGTGACACCAACCTGGGGCGATACGCGGGCTTCTATGCGACGCAGCGAGCGATCGAACACGAGGGCCTTTCGGTGCCCCAGGCTTGGGAGCGAATTCAGACGCTCGAATCGACAGCAAATACTTACAGCCAGCCGCTGCAGGTCCTGGCCTGCGGTATCGCCGCGGCATGCTTCGGGTTGCTCGTGGGAGGCAATGCCACGGTGGTAGCCGCCGCCGGCGCGACTGGCTTGTTAACCGGAGGACTGCTGATCGGATTGAGCCAGCGAAACTGTCCCGCTCATCTGATCAATATCATTGCGGCCATTGGCGCCTATATCGTCGCCAGTCTCGTGCAGACGCGATTCACAAGCAGCAGCGTTGAACTGACCTCGCTCGCAGCCTTGATCGTCCTGGTCCCAGGGCTACAACTCACGATCAGCATCAATGAGCTGGCCACGCAGAATTTAGCATCGGGTTCCGCACGATTCGCGGGAGCAATGATGTCACTGCTAACCCTCGTGTTCGGCGTTTACATGGGCCATGCGCTGATCCATTCGCTGATGCCGATCCCGCCTTCATCGGCGGCACGTGCGCCGGAGATAGCGACGTCCATGATTTCGATTTTGCCGCTGGGATTGTCGCTGGCGGTCCTTTTTCAGGCCCGTTACCGTGATATTGCGTGGGTGTTGACTTCGGCATTCGTGGGCTATGGCTCACTTCGCTTGGCGGGATGGTGGTTGCAGCCCTTTGCTGCCGTATGGGCCGCTGCGGTCATTGCAGGTGTTTGTAGCCATCTGATCTCGCATTGGCGACATATTCCGCCGGCGATCACGCTCATGCCTGCATTGATCCTACTCGTTCCCGGCAGTCTGGGTTTTTTCGGCTTGTCGGCGATCATCCTCAACAATGACGTCCCTGGCGGCTTACGGATCGTGTCGACGATGATGCTGACGACCATCTCGATCGTCGCGGGTTTGCTGACGACCGACGTCATCGCCCCTATGTTATCCGGGCATCGAAATCGGTCGATTCCGCCCCTCATCTGAACTTAACCGCGGTGGCCGCGCGGTGCGCCCAGGGGGTTGGGGGGGAGGCGATGCCGTACACCTTCACGAACGACTCTGAACCATTTAGAATCCCGCCAACATTTCGATCGAATGTATTCTGACAACCTACCCCTGAGTGGACGCGAGATATGAGTGGTGACTGTGATTTTGGGCTGATCGGCTTGGCCGTGATGGGCGAAAATTTGGCCCTCAACGTGGAGAGCCGTGGCTACAAGGTGGCCGTATACAATCGAACAACCAGCAAGGTTGACGAGCTAATCGCTGGCCGTGCAAAAGGCAAGAACTTTGTCGGCACGCACAGCCTGGAAGATTTCGTCGCTGCGGTTGCCCGTCCACGAAAACTGATGATGCTGGTCAAAGCTGGCCCAGCAGTCGATGCGATCATCGATCAACTGATCCCTTTGTGCGACGAAGGCGACATTATCATCGATGGGGGTAATACCTACTACACCGATACCGAAGAGCGAACCAAACGCGTGGAAGCTGCTGGGATGCTCTATGTCGGGGCGGGCGTTTCCGGTGGAGAAGAAGGGGCGTTGAAGGGGCCGAGCCTGATGCCGGGCGGCACCAAGGCGGCATGGCCTGAAATCAAAGAGATGTTTCAAGCGATCGCGGCAAAAGTAGGCCCTAACAATGACATTCCCTGCTGCGAGTGGGTTGGCCCCCGCGGTGCCGGCCACTATGTCAAAATGGTCCACAATGGCATCGAGTACGGCGATATGCAGTTGATCTGCGAAGCCTACCAGTTGTTGCACGAACTCGGTGGTCTGTCCAATGACGAACTCTACGATGTATTCGCCAAGTGGAACGAGGGCGAACTGCAGAGCTACCTGATCGAGATCACGCGCGACATTTTCAGCGCCAAAGACGATCAGGGTGGCGACGGCTATCTCGTCGATCAAATCCTCGATGTCGCTGGCGCCAAGGGTACCGGAAAATGGATGAGCCAACTGGCGCTGGACCTTGGCGTCCCGAGCACGCTGGTAACGACTGCGGTCTTCGCCCGCGGGTTGTCCGCTCAGAAGGACGCTCGTGTGCGTGCCAGCAAGAAACTCAATGGACCTGGGGCGTCCCAAAACCCTGAGATGGCGGCACTGGCGAAAAAATTGGTCGGCGACAAGCAGGCATTCATCGATGCCGTTGAGAACGCGTTGTACGCATCGAAGATCGTTAGCTATGCCCAGGGCTTTGTCCAACTCCAAGCTGCCTCTGACGAACACGACTGGGGACTCGATTACGGCCAGTGTGCATTGCTGTGGCGGGGGGGGTGCATCATTCGGGCCCAGTTCCTTGATCGCATCAAGGAAGCCTTTGGCGAGCAGCCGAATCTTGAAAACCTGCTCCTCTATCCGTTCTTCGAAGAGGCTGTCGAGAATGCCCAGGCCGGTTGGCGAGCAGTCGTCTCTGCCGCTTCGCTACTCGGCATCCCAGTGCCGGCCTTCAGCGCCGCCCTGAACTACTACGACGGCTATCGCCTGGAGCGACTCCCCGCCAATCTGTTGCAAGCCCAGCGGGACTATTTTGGTGCCCACACCTACCAGCGAGTTGATCGTGAAGGCGTGTTCCATAGCGAATGGCTGGATCTTCGTAAGCCTGTCTGAGTCCGCTGGGGTTTTGCCAGTGATCCGCTGATTTCATGCGTTCGGCAGGCAGCACGCACGGCCATGGGTTTTCATAGCCCGGCAATCGCAATGTCAAGGAGCGGCGCCAGTCGCTCTAGCAATCCACTCAGCGCGCCACGCTCATTGCGAGGCGGCGTCGGTTTTCGCGAGGAGTAAGTCGTCAATTCTAAATCGACGTCGCCCCGCATCGGCGCCCACCGAGAGGTCGGAAATTCAGCAGTCGTCGCGGCGTCACTCCTACTCGCCAACGACGACGATCCTTCCGGGATCGGCGATCCTTCCGGGATCAAGGAACCTTCGGGCTGCCCTTGATGAATTTTGACATCGCGGCAGGCAACGGTGAGTGCAGGCTGAGCTCTTCGCCCGTGACGGGGTGGACAAAACTGAGCGAGGTTGCATGCAGCGCGATTCGCTTGCGAATCCAGCGTTGGTGTTGCGAGAGATCAGGGCGATAGCGCAGATCGCCAAGCACCGGATGCAGGGCATGGGCAAACTGCACTCGAATCTGGTTTCGCTTGCCTGTCTGCAGCTTGACCTCGACGAGCGTTGTGTCGCCCAAGTCTTTCAACACCCGATAGTGCGTGATCGCTTCTTCGGAATCCTTGAAAGGTGTCGTGACGTAGCGATCCAGATTATTGCCCGTCGCGAGATGCGCGCGAAACGTCCCCTCCTGCTCGGCCAGTTTCCCCGCCACGATCGCATTATAGATCCGCTGCGGTTTCTGCAGTTTGAACTGCTCGATTAAGAGTTGGGCGATTGCTGCATGTTTGCCAAAAATCAGCAGCCCGCTAACCTCGCGGTCCAAGCGGTGCACTAAACACGCCTCCCGTTCGGTGCGTGAGTGGCTAAGGTACACCGATACTCGCTCGACAAGAGTGTTCGGGTCTCCACGATCGGTGGGGACTGTGAGCGTCCCAGCGGCCTTGTCGACGACGATCAGATGCTCGTCTTCATAGGCAATGGTGAAGGTGCGGTCGTCCCAAGTTCTCGTTTTCTTCTCGCGGTATCGTTGCGTCGGATCGTACGAAACAGAGACCTCATCGCCCACCTCAAGCGGTGCGCCAGGATTGCTGCATGACTCCCCATTAATGCTCACGCAGCCGCGATCAAACATACCCCGCGATTGACTGTGCGAAGTTGCGCACAGCTCCCGCACGAACGCGTCCGCCCTGCCAAAGTTGGACTCGGTGACAGTTTGGGAAACGACTTTGAGCGACATGGAAATCCGAGATGTAGATCGCGATGGGAGCGGCATCAACTTGCCGACAGAGCGTTTTCGCGTCTTTATACCCGATAATCAGGATGTGCATAATCGGCAAAGTTGCTGCAAAATGAAGGCGTAGCAACAATGAGTTTCTTTGGAAAGTCGACAAATGCCGCGCGAGGTCAGGCGAAGGTCACTAGAATCGGCATCGAAACCATTCACCTCGCGCTACTGGTTTACAAGTGAAGCGTCCCAATCCGGCTTCCGACTTGAGCGACCGCTCCTGCGTGCTGCTCATTGATCTGGATAACTGTCCGCACGAAATCCTCGATCTTGCCGAGACATCGCAACGGTACGACCTGATCATTGCTGCGCACGGCAGTCGAGAGCCGCGTGTGCCCTTGGGGGTCGCCGCAGTGCTGGGCCAATTAGTGGCACAGGGTCGTGTTGAAATCTGGGCCATGCCGCCTGGCAAAAATGCGGCAGATTTTGGGATCACCTTCGTCGCCGGCAGATTGTCCTCAGAGATGCCCCGACACACCATTTTTAAAATCGCGTCCAAGGACCGTGATCTCGACCACGCCGTCAGTCTACTCCGGCGAAGTGGATTCCAGGCCGACCGGATCGACTCCTCCCAACTTCCCGAATCGCCAGAGAAATCGCAGGCTACGGTATCGTCGGCGGCCAGTCGACTCGCGAGCTCATTGTGCGGCCGCGGAGCGAACTCGCGTCCCAAACGACGGCGCACCTTGCACGCAGTCGCTAAAGCGAGGGCGCCGAGTCCTGAAGCTGGCATGTTGGCATTGACGGAACTCGAGGACGCTGGCGCCATCGGTTTCGCTGCCAACAATGTCCCACGCTACGACGACCAGCTGCTAAACAAGTACGCTGCGCTAGCCCCCAAGAAGAAACAGAAAACTGAGCCGCTCGCACTGCCAGAATTTGCTAAACCAAAATCGAGCCGGCGCCACAGTGATCGGATACAGCTAGAGCTGTTCGAATGAATTCACCACGCCTCATAACTCCGGAAACACCGTCCCTCGTCCTGAGCTTCTATTGAGTGAGTGAGCCGAGACGCGTAAGCTGCCGGGCAACCGACGCTATCCGGTGTCTAACAGCACTCGGCTCACATTGGCCTCATCAACGTCGATTCAATCAATAGTCCGTGAGTACCGTGCGCTATGGTAGGTTGCGTTTTTCAGCGGCGGAAAATTCCATATTTCACAATGCAATAAAGCGCTGACACGCCATCTTTCCAAGTGATCTTTTTGCCTTCGTCGTACCATCGATGTTGATACCGAATGGGACGTTCGGCAAAGCGAAGGCCATGTCGAGCCCAACGCGCCGTTAATTCAATTTCGATCCCGAAGCGATCCTCTTTTAATTGCGGCAAAATCGCTTGATAGGATTCACGTGTTGACATCTTGTAGCATGTCTCGACATCGCTGAGCTTGGGACCAATTGCAACGCTGGCCAAAAGCGTGATGAATCCATTAACGCTTTGATGCCACCACGGTGAGACCTGGCGATCGCTATGCCCATAACGTGTTCCGTAGACCACATCGGCAGAGTTCTCGATGAGTGGTTGCAACAGTCCTCGTATATCGTCGGGATCATACTCGCTATCAGCATCTTGAATCACGATCACATCACCGGTTGCAACTGCGACTCCGCTGCGAATCGCTGCGCCCTTGCCGCGGTTATGGGGATGTCGAATCAACCGCACATCGGGGCTCAGGCTGCAGGCATCGAGAATGTCCGATGAGCCGTCGTTTGAGCCGTCGTCGACGAGAATAATTTGCAGTGGCAACCCGGTGTCACGCAGACGCCCGAGGACATCGCTGACCGTTGCGCACTCGTTGTAAACCGGCACGATTACGCTGAGCACAAAGCCGGGAGGCAGGGCGAAGATCGCCAGCCGCCGACACGCATTTGGGCCCAGAAAACGCTGCATTTTCTCGACATATTCCGTCGCGAACCAGCGTTCAACTGGACCACTTGCAGCGGTGTCATGAGGCGGTGTAGGGGCGGAGGAGAGGGGGACTTCATTCATGGTGCGCAGGGCAGGCGGGAGGATCAGCCCCAGATCACTTTCAGACGAGTTTTGCACAAAAAAAACTTCTCACAAACATACCGTAATTTTCACGCTCAAACGCGCTCTTTCCAAAAATCTATGGAACATCTCCCCACTTTGTTGTTGACTTTTCGGACGGCTAACGACAAATTCTTGGGAGCTTCACCAAACGGAGTTCGCAAACGCCAGCGAGGGAGTCGGTCGTCTCGATCGACATCCTTGGCCAACACTTATCTTGCGAATTCCATGCTATTCCCAACGGAGTGTCGACGATGCATTTTGATCGAGTAAACAACACGCTGTGCATAGTTCACTCACCTCGAAAGACGTCGTTTCCACCACACACCGCTCACGCAGCAATTTCCTTCCAGCGACAATCCTTATGGTCGTCAAGTCGCTGATCTCCAAGTCGTTAGTCAACGCGTAGGACAGCGTTGTCTCATGGTACGTCACAATGAATGTGTACGAGTCATCGGGAGATGGTAATAGAAGGACGCCACCACCGAACTTATATGTTCGAGACACGGATCGTCACTCCCTTTTTTTTAGTCGATTCCTTGCGGTTTGCAGTTTTTATAACTGATTGACAATTCACTTTGTCAACAGACTTGGTTTCCAAAGCGTCTCATGGATGAAGCGTTCTGGTGATATGATCTGGAATCGACAATGCGAGCGTCAGGGACACACGAAGTGAAACTGGCTCGCCGTTTTTATCATCGCGATCCGCCATCGCGTTGGCCGCAGATCACGCGAGAAGATCTCGTGGGAGCGGTCCGGCTTTGCCCCGCGTTCCTTTACACACGCGTGGCCCGAGGCGCCACGTCAGATGAGAAATCATTCGTCAGGGGCGATGAGAAAAGAGTCGGTGACGAAGTCGCATGATGCCACCGATGTGCAATTGCCGAACAAAATCACGCGTGATTATTTGACCCGTTGCATGACGGTGTCGAGAGTCTTACGCAGCGCCGCACCACTGGCACGAATCCCCTGCACCTCTTTCGGCCACAAGTCAATCTCCATCGTGGCTTGCACGCCGGTTCGCCCGAGCACGGTCGGAACGCTCAGGGCCACGTCTCGGATTCCGTAGCAACCGTTTTGCACGCTGCTGACGGGGAGCACTGCGTGTGAATCGAGCACGATCGCATCGACACAGTCGCGGATCGCGATGCCGACGGCAAAGCCAGCTCCGCCTTTGCGCTTAATCACTTCGGCACCACTGCCCCGCGTGCGCGTGAAGAGCTCTCCGGCCATGGCGGGCGTCCACCCAGGATACTTTTCCAAAGGCAACCCAGCGATCGTCGCGCTGCTCCAAATTGGCACCATCGACTCACCGTGCTCACCAAGGATCAACGCCTTGGTCTGTGTGGGTGGTGCCTGCAGTTGCTCTGCGATGAGCGAGCAGAAGCGAATCGTATCAAGCTGCGTACCGAGGCCGACAACCTGGCCGACCGGCAGATCGAGTTTATCCGCCGCCACATAGGTGAGAATGTCGACGGGGTTGCTAACTACCAGCACGATCGCCGAAGGCTTGGGCCCCGCAGCTTTGACATCGCGCAAGATCTGCATGAACAAATCGGTGTTCCGATTGATCAAGTCCAAGCGTGACTCGTCGGGCTTGCGACGCAGTCCCGCGGTAATGCAGATGATGTCGCTGCTTGGAATGTGCTCATATCCGCCGCCGGCAAACGTTTGGTTGGCAATGCTCGTCGAGCCATGACGCAGGTCCAATGCATGCCCGACGGCGAGTTCTTCGTTGACGTCCAACAGCGCGATCTCGTTTACCAAGCCGCCACACTGGAGCGCATATGCGGCGCATGAACCGACGAGTCCGCCACCGCCAATGATTGAAATTTTCATTTTTTTTAGCTACTAGCTGCTAGCGATTTACGGCCAGCTTTGGGGTTGAGTGAGAGGATGAGTAGGATAGGACGATTGTCCCGCCCGCGATCTTTGGGGTGCACCGTCCGTAGTTTGCTCGCTCAAGAGACCAGTCCCAAGCTAGCAGCAAACTAGGAATCGTTATCTTCCCATTTGTCGAATGACCTCGTCGGTGATCGCCTTGACGAGCTGAGCTTCATCGACGCCGGCGGGCAAAACAGGTTTACCGTTGCTGCTGGCATCTCCCGATGTCTTGATCGGAGGCGGTGGTGCGAAGGCGCGACGCTCAACACCGGTCTCGGCCCACGACTCCCGGAAGATATCGTTGGCGCAGATATCGCAGTCCTTGTAATCGGGAGTATTGCGGGGATCGGCATAACCCCACTTTTGCTTGAGGTCGAGCAGTTCTCGCGACTTCTCTTCGTTGAGGTAGGACACATTGCCGAGCTGCTTGGCAAGCATCAACATGCGGCAATAGGCGTCGAGAATCTCAGTCCACCAGTACGCCTGCTCGACTGTTTCGCCATAGGAAACGGTGCCGTGGTTGGCGAGGATCATCACGTTGGTTTTGTTAACGTACGGGATGATTGTGTCGGCGAAGGACTGCCCGCCAGGAGTTTCGTACTTGGTGATGGGCACGTCGCCGAGAAACACCTCGACTTCCGGCAGAATGCACTGCGGAATCGGCTCGCGTGCGATCGCAAACGCTGTCGCGTGCGGCGGATGGCAGTGGACGACGCTACGAATGTCATCGCGTTGTTTGTAGATTTCTAAATGCAGCAGTGCTTCGCTGGATCGCTTTTTGCGTCCGGAGAGTTGTTTGCCCGTCATATCCACCAATGAAATGTCGTCGGGTTTGAGGAACCCTTTGCAGTGCAACGTCGGTGTGCACAAGACTTCGTTCTCACTGATGCGGACAGTGATGTTACCGTCGTTAGCGGCAGCGAATTGCCGGTTGTAAATCCGGCTGCCGATGTCGCACATGTCTTGTTTGATCTTGTGAATATTATCCATGATCTTGCTTTTGGGGTTGGAAAGAAAATGACCGGCAAAGAGTCAGTAGGTTAGTTTGGAGACTGGATATCGATATGGTCTAAAATCGCGACGATCGAAGCATCGATGGGCTTCACGTCCGGTCCGAACGGTGCTGCGGCTTCGGGGCCCTCGGCAAGCGCAACGAAGTCACCTTCACCGCAACCGCACAAATCCCAAGCGATGATTAAATCGGTTCCTGTGACGGCGGTGCCAGACGCAGCAGCATCGAGGTCGTCGATACGCTCGACGACTTCCACACATCGCAAGGTGGCCGCGTGCATCATGGGATGCATGCGACTGAGCGTCGCATTACCGAGCACTCGAGCGATCTTCATGACAGGCCTCCGGCTACGGTGATCCTGGGTATCGATGTGAACGCTTGCGACGTTGGTTTGGCAATGGAGGCTATCGTGGTGGCGATGGCTACCAAGTGCAGGTGCGCGATGTCGAGCACGAAGGTGTTGGGACTGAGTTCGGCGATGAACCGGGAAACGTCATCCACTCGATTGATCGCAACGACACAGCGATCCGGGCCGGTCCGCTGATGCGCCGTCGTCGCAGGCCGGCTCGATAAAATCACTTCGACTGATGCTCGATCGCACAGTCGGACACCGCGAGTGCGAACCTGCTTCTTGACGGCTGCGAACAAGTGTTCTGCAACTTCGCCATCACATTGCAAGTTGATTGCTCGCGTGCCCGGCTGGGGCTTTGAACGATGGCGGTCGGAGTTCGACGTGGCAGCTGATTTTTCAGTGACGATCCCGCGGCGGCGCAACTCGTCTCGGGCCGCTGGGGTAACCACCGTGCGACTGGAGAGCTGCAAGTGCTTGATCGATACGTCGATGGTGTTGATATCTTCGAGCGAGCAAACACCCGCGTCGAATGAAAGTGACGTGGGCACCGCTGGCTCGCTCCGAGCACTCGCGTCGCCGCTCGCAGTTTCGGGGCGCAACTGCATCAGCACGCGACGGACGATTGCCTCAATATCGATTGAGGTGTCCGGAAGGGCGGAATCGGCTGGGCGAGCAACGATGCGAGACACGGGTGGGAGAGGCAACCTAGACGAGAATGAAAATAGAAATCTGAATGAGCTTCCAGGACATCAGTCGATAATGCCGCAGACACTCCAGCGTGCTGGACAGTATTCGCTGCCGGTGATGTCGCTCACCGCTGTTCCGTCGCTGGTGATCATGACCCGATCGCCGACGCGGCAACCCAGTGGATCAAGTATCAATAGTGGCGGCCCGTCAGGACCATCATCGAGCGTGAGCATTTGGGCGATCACCAGCCGACGGCCGACCAGCGATCGATCTTTGACAGTAGCGCGGGCATGCCCGATGACTTTGGCCGTTTGCATTTGCGTCCTAGACCACCCGCAATTCGTCGACCATGCTGCAGCGGCGTTCCCGCGTGAACGTGTTGGGACTGGTCACGCCTTCGCCCGTGGGGCCCGCGATCGAGAACGAAAGGTATCCTTCGCCACCCAAGCCGAGGCTCGCCATGCACGGGCCGTTCTTTACGTAGAGCGTCGTGTCGAGTTCCCGGCCCATCTTTGTCATGTTGCGAACGTTGCGTGAGTGGATAATCGCGGTATGTCGGAATCCGTGCTCATAATGTTTCGCCATCGCGATCGCATGATCAACATTGCGAGCTCGCACGAATGGTACGAACGGCATCATCTGCTCGACAGTAACGAAGGGGTGGTGCTCGTCGGTCTCGCCAAACACTAGCTCGCAACCTGCGGGCGGGTTTGCACCCGCAGCACGTGCGAGCACACTAGCGTCCTGGCCGATAAATTCTTTGGCTGCGGCGTCATGTTGATCGTCACCAACTTTGGTGATCGCTTGAGACGTCAAGGTCGCGATTTGAGCGGCATCGAGCTGCAACGCTCCGGCCCGTCGCATGGCTGCCATCATCTCATCGAATACACTCTCGACCACAAACACCTCCTTCTCGGAAATGCATAGCAGGTTGTTATCGTACGAAGCTCCCTGAATGATGCAACGAGCGGCGTTGTCGAGATCGGCCGTCTCATCGACTACCACAGGTGGGTTACCGGGACCGGCAACGATCGCACGCTTGCCGCTGCGAAGTGCCGCCCGTCCGACTGCGGGACCGCCGGTCACGCAAATCAATGCGATGTCACGGTGAGCGAACAGAGCGTCCGCCGTCTCCAGAGTGGGTTCAGCAATCACGCAAATCAGATTATCAATTCCCACCTCCGCCGCGATCGCTTCGTTGAAGCGTCGCACCCCTTCAGCGGCAACTTTTTTGCCCGATGGATGCGGGTTGACGACAACCGCGTTTCCACCGGCGATCATGCTCACCGCGTTGCCTGTGATCGTGGGCAAGCTATGGGTGACCGGAGTGATCGCAGCAATCACGCCGAAAGGAGCACGCTCGATTACCGCGAGTCCGTGATCGCCGCTGAATGCCTTGGTCTCAAGGAACTCAGTGCCGGGCGAAAGTTCACCAAGGGTACGCAGCTTTTCAATCTTATGCTCTGGCCGACCGATACCCGTCTCCCGCATCTCCATCAGACCAAGCTCTTCGCACTGATCGATACTGATCCGGCGAATGATGTCGATGACCTGCTTGCGTTCCTCCATCGTGCGGCTACGCAATTGCTCGTGGGCCGACCTAGCTGCCGCCACAGCTTCGTTGACATCCGTGAAGATGCCGTGTTTTCCCGCGCCGGGGGGCACGTTGCGAGTGAGCGGCTGTGCTGCTCCGGCCGGCATGGGACCGACCTCCGCGAGCACCGCGGAGACGACATTGCGAATCAGAGTTTCGTCAAATTGCATGATATTTAAGCTTCCTTTGTTCTGTCAAAGACAGATTTCTTTTCGATGTGAACGCTGTCGACAATGCCAGTAATGACTGCGTCGATGGGAAGTGTTTTGGTTTCTGGTGTCAGCCGTGCCGAGCTGCCTTGGCAGACGAGGACGAGATCCCCCTCGCCAGACCCCAGCGTGTCGACCGCGATGAACGTTCGCCCGGTCGTGACCAACGACGCACGCGTGTCCGCATCGAGCCGGTACGGCTCAACGATCAACAGCTTGTGACCTTTCATCGACGCTACTTTTTGCGTCGAAACGATCGATCCAATCACGCGGGCTAGGAACATGGGAGAGAGGGAGAGTAGGGGAGAAGGAGTAAAGTGGAGTGGGGATTCACGCTAGAGGCCAACCGCTTGTTTTGTTCGCTTGGCGACAACCCATTCTTCGTTGGTGGGGATGACCCAAATTTGGACTCCGCTGGAGTCGCTATTCAGACGATCTTCGCCACCGCTTTGCTTAGCATGCTCGCGGTGGTTTTGATTCCGTACGCTATCGAGTTCGACACCAAGGAACTCTAGGTTCTTGCAAACGGCTTCGCGGACAACTTCCGAGTTTTCTCCGATTCCGCCGGTGAACACGATGGCATCAAGGCCGCCCATGGCGACCACCATGCCACCGAGGTGCCGACGAATTTCTTCGACAAAAACCTGCAAGGCGAGTTGGGAGCGTTCGTCACCCTCATCAGCAGCCGCTTCGATATCACGAAGGTCACTGCCACGACCACTGAGCCCCTTGAGTCCTCCTTCGCTCGCTAGCTGAGTTAACAACTGCTCCAGTGACTTGCCAGTTCGCTCGATCAGTAGTGGCAGTGCGAACGGATCAAAATCGCCGACCCGGTTGTTCTGCGGCAAACCTGTCTGTGGAGTCATCCCCATTGTCGTCATCACGCTCTGACCGCTTTGGATGGCGGTCAATGAACTGCTGCCACCCAGGTGACAGGAGACAATTCGTGCATCATCGCGTTGGAGTAGCTCCGCGGCTCGCTCGGCGATGAACCGATGGCTTGCGCCATGAAATCCCCATTTTTGAACCTGGAAATCCTCTCGCCACCCCGGAGGGACGGCGTACAGCCGACGGGCTTCGGGAATGGTGTCGTGGAACTCAGTTTCAAAAGCGGCGACCAAGGGCAGGTCTGGGAATCGCTCTCGTAACAACTTCATCGCCGCGATATAGGGCGGGTTGTGCGCGGGTGCAGCCGCGTTCATCTCCGCCATCGCAACGAGTAAATCGTCATCCACTAAAAACGTTCCGCTCTTGCGTCCACCATGGACAGCCTTGAAGCCAATCGCAGCGACGTCGGAGGGATCCTTCACACAACCATGCTGCGGATGCGTCAACTGGTCCAAACACGCCTGCACAGCGACGCCGTGATCGGGAACAGGCATCTCCGAAACGTCGTGAAAATCACCGATCGTGACCTCACAACGACTCGTCGATGCGTCTCCGATGCGTTCGACCGCTCCGCGTGCGAGCACGCGTGAATCGGGACGAACGTCCGACGACTGCAAGTCACCGCTGACGTCGAGCAGTTTGTATTTGAAACTGGTCGAACCCAGATTCGCAACGAGGATGAGCATGGAAAATCTTCCTTGAGAGACAGAGGTCAGGCGTCGAGGGGTTCAGCTAAAGTAAGCTGCAACCAAGCCGTCGGCAGGACGTGGGATGATGTGGCTGCTGACCAGTTCGCCGATTTGGGCAGCCGCTGCAGCACCCGCTTCGACAGCCGCGCGAACGCTGCCGACGTCGCCGCTGACGACGGTCGTGACCAAACCGCCACCGAGGTCGACACGCTTGACGATCTCCACGTTGGCCGCCTTGGCCATCGCGTCGGTCGCTTCGATGAGAGGAAGCAGACCTTTGGTTTCGATCAAACCGATTGCATCATTCATAATCATGAGTTCAGAGTTTTAGGGTTTAAGATTTCAGAGAGAGATGAGTATTCAGGGGGGGAAATCGCAGCCGGGCTTATTTCTTCACGGCCGGGGCGGCGGGCAGCTTCATGACCTTCTCGAGGTCAGCGTGGGGTCGAGGAATGACCTGCACGCTGACGACTTCGCCAATCCGGCCTGCTGCTGCAGCTCCGGCATCAGTAGCCGCCTTCACAGCCGCGACGTCGCCGGTGACGAAGACGGCCGCCAGACCAGCGCCGACTTTGTCCCAACCGAGGAACTGCACATTGGCAGCCTTCATCATTGCGTCGGACGCTTCGACCAGGGCGACAAACCCTTTGGTCTCGATCATGCCGAGCGCTTCTTTAATTTTTGCCATCGAATCAAACCCTTATGGAGAGTGGAAATAGGTAGTGGGGATATTGAAAGAGAAGGGGAAAACTAACAGCTAATCGCTAGTAGCTCGATTTAATGCCCGCACGCACACGGCTTGGGCATCGGTTGAAGGTGTACTGCACTGGCGGCGTCCAAGTTGCATGCATTGCCTTCGTCAGTATCAATATGGACTTCGAGCTTGGCAGCCTTGTCGGCACGCACGAGAACATCGTCGAAAGTCATGCTGCAGTCGTTGCTCGTGACGACGAGTTGCATCATGTCACCGTTGGCGACACCGAAGTGCGCCGCATCGTGATCGTTCATGTGGACGTGACGCGCCGCACGAATCACGCCTTGATCAAGCTGCACCGAGCCGGCCGGTCCGACCAGCACACAACCAGGTGTTCCTTCAATCTTGCCGCTGTGTCGAACGGGAGCTTTGATGCCCAATGAAATGGAATCGGTGAATGCCAGCTCTAACTGGCTGAAGGGACGCGTCGGGCCGAGTACACGGACACTCGGGAGCATCCGGCGCCGCGGACCAACGACCATCACGGTCTGCTTGGCTGCAAAAAAGCCGTCTTGATAGAGATCCTTGTCCGGCTCCAGCACGCTGCCTTTGCCAAAGAGAATCTCAACGTGCTCATCTGTCAGGTGACAGTGGCGTGCCGAAATACTAACGCGGAGATTGGGCTTGCCATCAACCCACCCCAGCGGCGACTCAATTGAAGTGGAGCTCGCTTGATGTGCAGCGGGGGCACCCTGAGACTGGGCTTGGCGAATCGCGCTGCGGACGAGCGCCTCGATCTGCATTCGATCGACTGTCATGCTCATAAGGAGTTGGCCGAATCGGCTTGGTTAGAGGAAATAGAGGAGGATTGCGGAGGCAGCGGCGGGCAACTGGTCGATGACGGTGCCGCAGAGGTGGGTTGGGTATCGCTGTTGCTCGACGTAGCTAACATTAGTTCGGCGAGACAGGAATCGAATGTCTGGATCCAGCGATTATCCAATTCACTGTCGGTAACCACCCTGCCCACGTCATTCAATCCGCATATTTGGGACAGGCTGACTTTGCCAAACTTGCTGCTGTCAGCCAACACGATCGTTTGATCGGCCGCCGCCAGCATCGCGCGTTCACTCTCGACCAGCATCATGTCGCTATTGAAAAAGCCTCGCTCGGTAACTCCTGCGACGGACAGGAACGTTTTGGCAACGTTAATATCCGCCAACATCGCATCGGCCATCGGCCCGATCGTCACCGAAGTGCGACGACGAACACAGCCACCGATCATGATCAAGTCGATGGAATCACTCGTGGACAGCAAATGGGCCACGGGCAGTGAATTGGTCACGACCTGGAGCGGTCGGTTGACAATCAATCGAGCCAATTCATACACCGTGCTGCCGCCATCGAGCAGAATCGTGTCGCCGTCGTCAATCAATTCAGCAGCAGCGCGGCCGATTGCCTGCTTTCGAGGCCAGCCATCGTCGCGATGGCCACGGAAAGTGGTAATCGTTTCCGACTGCCCCGTCCAATACACGCCACCGTGAGTCCGCCGTGCCTCGCCTGCATCCTCAAGGGTCTCCAAGTCGCGGCGAACCGTCGACTCGCTGACTCCAAGGATAGACGTCAGCTCGCCCAATGCCGCAAACCCTTGAGTGCGGACATGGTCGCGAAGCCGTTCGCGTCGAGCGTCAGTGGACAAAGCTTTTCTTTCAGGCAGTGACAGAATTCATTCAACACAAGATAGTATTCACGCATGAATGGTGTTTTTCAAGCATCTGCTGAGAAAACAGTCGGATTTTGGCGAAAATAAGGAGAATGGGTCGTCGGCAGTCATGCGGTTGCAACGTATCTGAGAAATTTCCTCCATCTCTCTCAGTCCCGGCTTGGGAGGAGTCTCCCGCTCCTGCGCCTCGAGCCTCTCGAACAGGCGTCCAGCCTATCGAAAAGGAGTCCAGCCTATCGAAATGGTGTCCGGTACCGTCTTTTACGTATACGGCGAGGAAATTCAGGCGATCATGACGGAGCCTAAGGTCTGGGCCGAATTCCCCGGTTAAGCGCCCCGGCGTCACGTCACCAATTCCATGGGCGAAGAGCAGTTTTCTCCCATGAGCGACAACAGCCCAGAGAGCCTGGGCGGGAGACGCTGGGCAGGGACCACGCTGCGTTACGGGGCGGATCGAAGCGTGGATTCCGACTTTCTACCGGCTCGCCAATGCCGCCTTCGTGCCGCGGGATCCGCTGGTGGGTCAGCCACTGGCGATTTCCAGGCCCCATCTATCGTCGAGCCCAGCGCCGTTTATCCCTAATTTTCAGCGTATGGGTCTGATTCGTTGAGTCGAGATTGTGCTGGCAGCGGACTTTTGCGATGGTAGCAAACGACCCCACCTAATTCATCCCTCCTGAGATGCCGGGCCGCCGCCATGTCCGACGATTTCGATACCGCCACGCTACCGAACGCTCATACGGACGTCGTCGAGCGGGAACCGATTCTCGAAGCCATCGGTCTGCAGAAGACCTATGGGCGCAGGCGGGTAGTCGATGGCGTCAACTTGACCGTCGACGAAGCGGAAATCGTTGGCTTGCTCGGGCCCAATGGAGCCGGTAAATCAACCAGTTTCCGGATGATCTGCGGCTTGGTCCAACCCGACCGTGGTCGCGTTTATCTCGCCGGCCAAGACGTCACCGATTGGCCAATGTTCCGCCGCGCCCGCGATGGAAACATGGGCTACCTGCCACAAGAACCGAGTGTGTTCAAGAAACTCTCGGTCGAACAAAATATATCGGCGCTCTTAGAACTGCTCGGCTTTGATCGCAAGCGTCGGAAAGAACGCACCAACGAATTACTCGAAGAATTCAATATCACGCACATTCGCAAAAGCCCTGCTGCGGGACTCAGTGGTGGTGAACGTCGGAGGCTCGAAATCGCTCGCTGTCTCGTATCGAACCCCAAAATCGTCATGCTCGATGAGCCTTTTGCGGGCATCGACCCGGTGACCGTCCAGTCCATCCAAGGGGTGATCACTCAGCTTCGAGATTCAGGGATCAGCGTATTGATCACAGATCACGCCGCCCGCGAAATCCTGACGACCGTGGATCGATGCTATGTCATCTACCAGGGCCAAGTCTTGATTGACGGGACGCCCGATGAAGTCAAGCGGCATCCCAAGGTACGCGAAGAGTACCTTGGTGACCTCGATGCTGCCGCCGGCACGACCAAGCGGTCGAGCGAGCCTGACGTGCAAACTCGAATTGACCAGCCGCACGATCCAATCCGAGTCAAACCTGCCACCGCCCGCCAACGTCCTCGTCGCGTCACGGACGTCTAAGCGAAGTCGTGGATCGCACCGTGGGTCGTTGGGACGAACCATCCTGACATTTCTCAATCCCCTGCCGTGGCATCATCCTCGCGTTTCTCACGACACTCACTGAGCCACTGAAATACGACGAAGAACACAGGCGTGAAGAACACAGCCAGGACGGTGGAGGTAATCATGCCGCCGCACACAGCTGTCCCCAACGAACGACGGCTCGCTGCCGCGGCCCCAGTGGCGAAGACTAACGGGAAAACACCCAGGATGAACGCGAAAGATGTCATCAGGATGGGACGGAAACGCATCCGGGCGGCATCCACCGCGGACTCCCGAATCGACCTGCCCTGCATCCGCAGGTCACGCGCAAATTCAACGATCAGGATCGCGTTCTTGCTCGCCAGAGCAATGATCAGCACGACACCGATTTGCACGTAGGTATTGTTATCCATCCCCAACAGAGAAATTGCTGCGACGGTCCCCAGCAGACCCAAAGGCACGACGAGAATGACGGCCAGGGGCAATACCCAGCTCTCGTACAAAAACGCGAGCACGAGATAAACGATCAAGATCGCCAATCCGAAAATGTACACCTCTTCACCCTTGGCTTGGCTCTCCTGATAAGAGACGCCACTCCAGTCGTACCAGACCGCTTCGGGAAAGTTCTCCTTGGCCAGCCCCGCCATCAATTGCAGTGCTTGCCCAGAACTGACTCCTGGAGCTGCGGAACCGGTCACATTGGCGGCCGGATAGAGGTTAAATCTACGGATGATTTGAGGGCCAAAGGTCTCGTCGATGGTCATCAGACTGCCCAGCGAAACCATGTCGCCGTAGGCGTTGCGAACGTTCAGGCGACGCACATCATCGACGTTGTCCCGAAACTGCGATTCCGCTTGTAGTGTGACCCGGTAGGTTCGCCCGAACTTGTTGAAGTCATTGACGTAGATCGACCCCAGCGCGGACTGCAGCGTCGTGAATACTTCACCCAGAGGCACTTGCATGCTAAGCACCTCATCGCGATTGACATCCGCGTAAAGCTGCGGCACACCCGCACGGAACGTCGAGCTAACTCGTTGCAATTGTTTCTCTTCTGCGGCGGCGGCCAGCAGACCGTTGACGGCCTGCTGCAATTCGACCAGCCCCGCGCCACCGCGATCTTCAACCTGCATTTCGAATCCACCGCTGGTTCCCAAGCCCTGAATGGCAGGCGGAGGGATCACCAGAATGAAGGCATCCTCAATCGCCGAAAACTTTTGAGTGATTTCGCCGATCAAATGTCCCTGTTGCAAGTCCGCAGTCGTGCGATCCTCCCAATCCTGCAAGCCGATGAACATTGTCGCCGCGTTGGAGGACTGACTGCCCTCGAGTAGTGATTGGCCACCGAGCGTAAACCATGTCTTGACGCCCGGTTGTTCGGCGAGGATACCGTTGATCTCTTCAACGACGTGGCGGGTCCGGTCTTGCGATGCTGCATCGGGCAACTGCACTGCCACGATCAAGTAACCTTGATCCTCAGTAGGCAGAAACCCCGTAGGCACTTTCTGGTACCACCATACGGTGCCGCCGAGTGTGATCGCGAAAATGATCAACATGATCGGCCATGCCCGAATCATTCCGGCCACGCAGGCGGTATAGACGGATTCCACCCATCCAAACACCGTGTTGAACCACCGCGAGAGGAAGAATTTTTTGTGATTCTCCTTGGCCGGTCGCAGCCATAATGCGCACTGTGCGGGTTTGAGCGTCAACGCGTTGATGGCACTTAGTAGTGCGGTTGCGGCAATCGTTAGCGCAAACTGCCGATAGAGCTGTCCGGTGATACCCGCCAGGAATGTGGTCGGGATGAACACCGCCATCAGCACTGCGGTGATGCCGATCACCGGCCCCGTGACTTCCGACATCGCCCGCACCGTCGCGGCCTTGGGTGCCTCACCGCGTTCAATATGGTGCGCCGCATTCTCAACGATCACAATGGCGTCATCGACCACGATGCCGATCGCGAGTACGAGTCCGAACAGCGTCAACAGGTTGATCGAGAAGCCCAACAGGGGCATGATCGCAAATGCGCCGATGATCGTGACAGGAACGGTGGTCGCTGGGATCAGAACGGCACGCCAGTCCTGTAGGAAGACAAGAATCACGATGAGTACTAAGACGCCCGCCTCAAACAGCGTCTTGTAAACTTCATGGATGGCCGATGACACGAATGTGGTGGTGTCGAACGGAATGTCGTATTCCAAACCTTTGGGAAAGCTCTGTGAGAGCGCCTCCATGTCGGCTTTGACGCGATCAGCTACATCCAGGGCGTTGGCGCCCGGAAGTTGATAAACCAGAACAGTGGCCGAGGGCATGCCACCTTTCTGAGCGAAGGTATCGTAGGTCTCCGCACCGAGCTCCACGCGAGCCACATCGCGCAGGTAAGTCAGGCTGCCATCGCTGCCGACATTGACGATTATGTCTTCAAACTGTTCCGGGGTCGACAATCGACCGAGTGCCGTCATCGTGTACTGAAAAGCCTGCGGATCGTTCAACGGCGGCTGCGCGATTTGCCCCGCGGCGACCTGCACGTTCTGTTGCCTTAATTGGCTGAGCAGGTCATTGAATGTGAGATTGCGAGCATCAAGCTTGGTGGGATCCACCCAAATCCGCATGCTGTACGCGCCCGTGCCGCTGACCATGACGTCGCCGACTCCTTCGACGCGGCTGAGTTCATCCTTGACTCGCAGCGTTGCGTAGTTGGACATGTACAAGCTATCAAAGGATTCATCTGGTGACGTTAGCGAGACGGCGAGGAGAATATTGGTCGATTGCTTCTTGACCGAGATGCCAAGCTGGCGGACGTCGGCGGGCAAGAACGGTTCGGCGAGCGCCACGCGGTTCTGAACCAGCACCTGAGCCTCTTCGAGGTCGGTGCCCACGTCAAAGGTGACCGTCAACGAGTAGCTGCCATTGGATGAAGACGTCGATGACATGTACATCATGTTTTCGACGCCGTTGATCTGTTGTTCCAGTGGCGCCGCAACGGTATCGGTAACCACCTGGGCGCTTGCACCCGGGTAGCTGGCTGTGACCTGGATCGTGGGCGGCGTAATGTTGGGGTACCGCTCGACGGGTAAATTCCAGAGCCCTACCGCGCCCAAAATCAGGGTCATCAACGCGATCACGTTGGCGGCGACGGGGCGGTTGATGAAGAAGTTGGAGATCAAATTGACTCTCCCGATTGCTGCGCTGCATCATCAGTGTGCTCAGACGCCTGCGGCGCATCCGAGTTTGTGGAAGGCATGTCTTCTGTCATCTTGGGTTGCGGTTGGGGATCCTTGATCGTCACCGTGACGCCGGGACGCACCTTTTGTAAACCCGAGATAATCACTTGTTCGCCCGCTTGCAGACCTTCGGTAACCACCGTTTTGTCCTCAATGATTTGACCGAGTGTCACGCTGCGTCGACTGACCTCGTTCTCACTACCCACAACCATCACGTAGCGCCCCTGTTGATCCATCGCGATGGCGGGCGATGGAATGAGAATCGCCTCATGCGCTTGCGTGAACGGCGTTTGCACTCGCGAAAACAGTCCTGGTGACAAGATCCCCGTTGAGTTTTCAAAGACTCCCCGGATACGGGTGTTACCCGTGTTGGGATCCGTGCGGTTATCGACGAAATCGATGGTTCCCTCATGAGGATACCCCTCTTCATTTGCTAACCCCATGCGGATGGGAATGTTGACATCCCGCGCACTCTTGACCTCACCGGCCGCGATCCGCTTGCGATAATCCAGCACCGACTGCTCGTCGACATTGAAATCTACATAGATAGGATCGGTGCTCACGACCGTCGTGAGCACCGTCGTGTCGGCGACCACCAAATTACCTTCGGTGACCATGGTACTACCGAGGAGCCCATCGATTGGTGACTCGACTTGGGTGTAGGTGAGGTCCAGTAAATTACGCTCAGCGGTTGCTTTCAGGTTTTCAATCTGCCCACGAAGTTCGGCAACCGCCGCAACAGCTTGGTCATATTCGGCCTCGCTGGTTGCGTCCCGTCCGAGTAGCTCACGAGAGCGAGATAGGTCCTGAGTCGCTTGCGTGAGCCTGGCCTGGGAGGCTTTCAGGGATCCCAGCGACTGGTCCAAAGCGAGTTGGTAGGGTTTGCGATCGATGAGAAAAAGCGGGGCCCCCTTTTTTACCAACTCACCTTCCTTGGCTGTGATCTGCCAATCGGCATTTTCGCGATCGTCAGGGGATGGCGAATCCGCTGCATTCTTCTTCGGTTTACTACGCGGACTGCGAAGAAGATACCCGCTCACACGGGCGCGAATCTCGACCGACTCCATCGCAGAGGTACGCCCGGTGAACTCACGATAATCGATGATCTGTCGAGTCGTAGCAGTGGCGACCTCAACCGCTGGCGGTGGCGGCGGCGGAGGGGGTGGCCCGTCCTGGGTTTTGCAACCTACCGCAGCCAACATCAGCAGCGTGACGGTTAAAGAGACTTCCGTCAGGACGGTGACCTCACGGCAGTTGCCTCGATGACACTTTGCGAGCGAGCTGAGATATTGAAACATATTCGCTTCGAGAAGAGGGGAACGAACCGGCACGACCTAAAATGTCACTTCGCCGGTCGAGACGTAAATGCCAGCGCATCGTGATATGCAGGCGGCGTTTGACAATCACCCCGTTGATGGAGGCCGTGCGACCCGCCCGCGCCAAACAGCAACCCTCTGACGGTATGCCTCAGAGGCCCATTCGTCAGCGATTCGAGCTCGCGTCGAAGGCCGGAGTCTGGCGCCAAGGGAGATTGACCCGCTGAGGAAGTGGACTGCTACTCAAATGAACCACATTGTCAGGCGTTTGGGTAGCCGCCATCTGGCCTGGCTGATCCGCGTTGTGCGGCGTGGCAGTGAATTCCTGTGTCCACGCACCGCCATTATACGTGCCTTCGCCAGGAGTCAACAATTTACAAACCGGCCAAGTTTCTCCGTCATCAAACGATTCGCGAGCACCGTCGCGCTGTTGGACGTTGAATCTTCGCCAAGTCGACGATAAATCGGGGGACGCTGCGGTGCCAATCGTGGTGATAACGCTGCCACAGATCACAGATCACAGATCACAGATCACAGATCACATTGTTACGCAAATGGACTGAACTCTGAAGTGAAAACGAATCTTTCGCATTCGTTCCATCGCTTGGATGTTGATGGTTGCTCGGAATCTCGAGCAGACGTCAGTAGGTTTCCCACTGCTGATTCCCTGAAGACAAAGCAGCAGGGTAGCCTGACGTGCGGCCACCTGTGATGGACTACACTATGCTAGGAGTCGCTTCGCACGTCGTCCCCTGCACGTCGTCCTGGAATCAGAACAATTCGCGAGTAGAACCATGAACAGATTGCTGAGTTTTTGGGCTATCACTATGGGGCTGCTGACATCAACCACGAGTTTGGTCAGCGCCGAGGAACGTCCTGCTGTCGTTCAGAATGTCTTTGAGCCACCTGTCCGACTGCTTGCCGACGGTGAGGAGATCGACACGGGCCCGTCATGGGGGCACAGCAGTCCCTGCGTGGCGGATCTCGACGGCGATGGACTCGACGATTTGATTTTAGGCGACTTCAGCGGCAAGTTTCATGTTTACCGCAATGTCGGTTCGGCAACAGAGCCAGCCTATAAGGACGACGGAATGCTGCAGGCGGGCGGTGTCGATGCCAAGGTATGGATCTATTGCTGCATCGGCAGCCAGGCCCGGATGGGCGATCTCAATGGGGATGGCATTCTCGACATCATTTCGAACTCTTACGATCCCGGTCATTGCTATCTCTTTCTTGGATTGCCCGATCACCAATTCGCCGCTCAAAAAGAACTGCTCGATAAAGCGGGAGTGCCTGTACGGGCGGCGCCGAAACAGCAACAAGACTCCCAATCTTTCGGCAGTTTTTACGAGCTCGTGGATTGGGAGAACGATGGCGATCTCGATCTGTTGATTGGCTGCTTCAATGGTGACTTAAAACTGCGAATTAACGAAGGCACCAAAACTCAGCCTGAGTTTGCAGAACAGAATAGTGATGTCCAAACGAGAACGGG
Source organism: Allorhodopirellula heiligendammensis (assembly GCF_007860105.1). Classification (NCBI taxonomy): domain Bacteria; kingdom Pseudomonadati; phylum Planctomycetota; class Planctomycetia; order Pirellulales; family Pirellulaceae; genus Allorhodopirellula; species Allorhodopirellula heiligendammensis. The sequence goes on along the minus strand of NZ_SJPU01000003.1, from coordinate 324,659 downwards.
GCCATTGAAAGTCGCAGGCCACCTATGCCCGGTTGTCGCTGATTGGGACGATGATGGCGTGTGGGATATCATCGCTGGCAGCGAAGACGGCAGTGTCACGTACTTTCGCAACGTAGGCGACGTTACTACACCAGAGTTCGCCGCAGGCCAAGTGTTGGTGCCACCGCACGAAGGGAGTGGATACAACATCGCTAATTGGGACGCCGGGACACTCGTACCCGGAATCCGCTCCCAGGTTGACGTGACGGATTTTAATGGTGACGGCCAACTCGATCTGCTCCTGGGCGATTTTTATACCGCACTGCATTTTAAACAAGATATTTCCGCTGAAGTGAAAGCGGACATTGAGAAACGACTCGAGCATTTCAATGCCGTCGTGAAAGCGTATCTCGAAAAAAGAGATGCCTTGCAAGCGCGTCTGACGGAACGTTTCCCCGGAGATGCGCTGTATAGCGATGAAGCGAGCCAAATGTGGCAACAGGAATACGAGGCTCTCGGCGAGGGCGTGGAGGCACAGCAAATGGCCTCCGCCGAGAAAAAAGCCGCTGCCGCATTGAGGCCGTATTTGTCTTCGACTCGAGGTGATGGTGATGCATTGTATGACCTATCCCAGGCTCATGGTTATGTGTGGGTTTACGTGCGCAAATCACATGGTGGCGACGAGCCGGTCGCTGTCAAATTCGAGTCCTCCAGACAAACCGTTCGTCCCGGTGACTCTGTCCACATCACGGTGAACGTCAGAATCGCACCCGGGTACGAAATCCATGCCTTGGAGGTGATGCCCCGCGCCACAGCGACGCGTCTGGAACTCGACCTACCGCATGGATTCTCTGACGCGAAATCTTGGGAAGAACCGCCCCAGATGCCATCGAGTACTCCCGGTCGAGGCCCCGCCTATCATGGCAATGTGACTTTTTACAAGGAGATCCCCGTCGCCGAAGACATCGAGCCAGGCGACTACGAGCTGACATGCTCGCTTGCCTATCAAGCATGTAATGCCAAGCAATGCCTGCGACCGGTTGAATTGACACGCAAAATCGCAGTATCGGTCAAGCCATGATAAGACGCTGGATCATCGGTTCGCTCATAGGCACGATGCTCGTATGGGTGACATCGCCGTTATTTGTGCGCAGCTATCACTCGAAGGTTTATGATCCAGTCTGTCAGAATTGGGTGTACCCCGCCGGAACGACCTACCGTTGGCGTAGTGAGGGTTACGCAACGACCGCCATGGGACCGCATGGAATGCCGGGACGAGAAACCGTCCCCCGACAATCTACCAATCCCGTGATTGCCTTGTGGGGTGATTCCCAAGCCGAAGGTGTGTGCGTCCCGGACGACGACAAGTTGTGGCGGGT